>NZ_JAWPOR010000028.1:0-30545 GCF_033344395.1 Vibrio sp. 1874 | reverse complement strand
GTCTACGTTTCGCGATCCGTGAAGGTGGCCGTACAGTAGGTGCTGGTGTTGTTGCTAAGATCTTCGACTAATTCATAGCGAATTAGCGATGCTTTCGGAAAATCTTGAATTAGATTTGACGAACCAGTAGCAAAAAGGGCATCATTTGATGCCCTTTTTCTGCACTCAACATTATTTTTGCTGTTTTCTTGTTCAGAAGTGGGTTGGGCGCAGAGCAAGATTAAGCAAAGAGGCTTAATCTTAAGAAGAGTACGCTGATTTTTTCAGCGATATGGAGTTTGCCCTGCAACAGCGGGGTTGTTGTCGTCTATATTAAGACTTGTAACAGGTTGGTTTTATGAAAGCAAATAATGCTGAAACTCCTGATAGCTCAAACGCAGCAGATACGTTTAAGTGGGTAGCCGCTTTCGTATTGGCAGCTGCCGCTGTTGTGGGTAATTACCTGTATGGTGAAATGTCTGTAGTGGTTCGTGCTGCAGGCGTTGTTGTTCTTATTGCAGCTGCCTTAGGCGTTGCAGCAACAACGACTAAAGGTAAAGCAGCGATCAGTTTTGCAAAAGAATCTCGTATGGAAGTACGTAAAGTTGTTTGGCCTACTCGCCAAGAAACCATGCAAACAACACTGATCGTTTTAGCTGTAAGTATTGTAATGGCTCTAGTGCTATGGGGTATTGACGGAATTATGGTTCGTCTAGTAGCTCTAGCAACTGGGGTATAGAGGGTTTTTATTCATGAGTGAAGCTCCAAAAAAACGCTGGTATGTGGTTCAAGCCTTCTCTGGATTTGAAGGTCGTGTAGCTCAATCTCTGCGCGAGCATATCAAAATGCACGGCATGGAAGAGCTATTCGGTGAAGTACTGGTTCCTACTGAAGAAGTAGTGGAAATGCGCGCGGGTCAGCGTCGCAAATCTGAGCGTAAGTTCTTCCCAGGTTACGTCCTTGTTCAGATGATTATGAACGATGAATCATGGCACCTAGTACGCAGTGTGCCGCGTGTCATGGGCTTCATTGGTGGTACCTCAGACCGTCCGGCACCTATCACGGATAAAGAGGCTGACGCGATTCTTAATCGTCTTGAGAAAGCGAGTGAAGCGCCTCGTCCGCGTACAATGTACGAAGCGGGTGAAGTGGTACGTGTTAACGAAGGTCCATTTGCTGACTTCAACGGTACTGTTGAAGAAGTGGATTACGAGAAGAGCCGCCTGAAAGTGTCTGTATCGATCTTTGGTCGTGCGACACCAGTTGAGCTTGAATTTGGTCAGGTTGAAAAGCTGGACTAAGACTCTTCGTTAAAGAGTATAAAAAATCACCTTTTTAGGGTTGTATAAGGCGCGGATTATGACTATAATTTCGCGCCTTTTTACTTCAAGTGAAGTAAAAAGTTTCTTACACAAACGGGGAGCTGATCCGCGATTAGCGTTTGTACCCAAACTTAGGAATTATCATGGCTAAGAAAGTTGAAGCTTACATCAAGCTACAAGTTGCTGCTGGTATGGCTAACCCTAGTCCACCAGTAGGTCCTGCACTAGGTCAACACGGTGTGAACATCATGGAATTCTGTAAAGCGTTCAACGCAAAAACAGAATCTATTGAGAAAGGTCTACCAACTCCAGTAGTTATCACAGTATACAGCGACCGTTCTTTCACGTTCGTAACTAAGACTCCACCTGCTGCTGTTCTTCTTAAGAAAGCTGCTGGCGTTAAGTCTGGTTCAGGTCGTCCAAACACTGAAAAAGTTGGTACTGTAACTGACGCTCAAATCCAAGAAATCGCAGAAACTAAAGCTGCTGATATGACTGGTGCTGACATCGAAGCGATGAAGCGTTCTATCGCTGGTACTGCTCGTTCAATGGGCCTAGTGGTAGAGGGTTAATAAGATGGCAAAACTAACTAAGCGCATGCGCGTAATCCGCGAAAAAGTTGACGTAACTAAAGAATACGAAATCAACGAAGCTGTTGCTCTTCTTCAAGAACTAGCGACTGCTAAATTCGTTGAGTCTGTAGACGTTGCTGTTAACCTAGGCATTGATGCTCGTAAATCTGACCAGAACGTACGTGGTGCAACTGTACTACCTCACGGTACTGGCCGCGAAATCCGCGTTGCAGTGTTCACTCAAGGTGCTAACGCTGAAGCAGCTAAAGAAGCTGGCGCAGACATCGTAGGTATGGAAGATCTTGCTGAGCAAGTTAAGAAAGGCGAAATGAACTTTGACGTAGTTGTTGCTTCTCCAGATGCAATGCGCGTTGTAGGTCAACTAGGTACTATCCTAGGTCCTCGCGGTCTTATGCCAAACCCTAAAGTTGGTACTGTAACTCCTAACGTTGCTGAAGCAGTTAAAAACGCTAAAGCTGGTCAGGTTCGTTACCGTAACGACAAAAACGGCATCATCCACACTACTATCGGTAAAGCAAATTTCTCTGCTGAGCAGATCAAAGAGAACCTAGAAGCACTTCTAGTTGCTCTGAAGAAAGCTAAGCCATCTTCAGCGAAAGGTACTTTCCTGAAGAAAGTAAGCATCTCTACTACTATGGGTGCTGGTGTTGCTGTTGATCAGGCTAGCCTGAACACTCAAGCATAATTTATTTGCTTAGGCGCAAAATTAGTGTATAATTTTGCGCCTAATATTTGTGGTTGGGGCTGAACTTTGGTTCTTTGAACTGTCTCCTAGTTCGAAATGAATTAAGACCCAGTCTCCGTCCAAGACCGTAGGTGTTTGTGTAAAAGCAAACTTAATTATCCTACGTAGATGGTGCCCGAACTGACAGAAAGCTCTATGTAATATAGTTAACTTTCTTCTGGGGAAGCACCTCAATAGCTCTCACTGTCGTGATGATAGTGAGTGGTGTAACGACAACCAGGAGTAAATCCAAGATGGCTTTAAACCTTCAAGACAAAAAAGCAATTGTTGCTGAAGTCAACGAAGCTGCCAGTGGTGCACTTTCTGCAGTTGTAGCTGATTCTCGTGGCGTTCAAGTTGGCGCGATGACTTCTCTACGTAAACAAGCTCGTGAAGCTGGCGTTTACATGAGAGTTGTTCGTAACACTCTTGCTCGTCGTGCGGTTGAAGGTACTGAGTACGAGTGTCTAACTGACACTTTCACTGGTCCTACTCTAATCGCATTCTCTAATGAGCACCCAGGTGCTGCAGCGCGTCTTTTCAAAGACTTCGCTAAAGAGAACAAAGATTTCGAGATCAAAGCTGCTGCATTTGAAGGCGCTTTAACTGACGCTGAAGTACTAGCAACACTACCAACTTACGACGAAGCAATCGCACGCCTAATGATGTGCATGAAAGAAGCTTCGGCTGGCAAGTTGGCGCGTACTATCGCAGCTATCCGCGATCAAAAACAAGAAGCAGCGGCATAAGCCTTGCTTTTTACTGGTTGCTTAATAAACTTATTGTTGACTTAAAAGAGAATTGTTATGTCTATTACTAACGAGCAAATCCTAGACGCAGTTGCAGAAATGTCTGTAATGCAAGTTGTTGAACTAATCGAAGCAATGGAAGAGAAATTCGGTGTTTCTGCTGCTGCTGCTGTTGTAGCTGGCGGCGCTGCTGCAGGCGAAGCTGCTGCTGAGCAAACTGAATTCGACGTAATCCTAGAAGCTGCTGGCGGTAACAAAGTTGCTGTAATCAAAGCAGTACGTGGCGCAACTGGCCTAGGTCTTAAAGAAGCTAAAGCTCTAGTAGACGGCGCTCCAGCACCTCTTAAAGAAGGTGTTGAGAAAGCAGAAGCTGAAGCTCTTAAAGCTCAGCTAGAAGAAGCTGGTGCAACTGTTGCTGTTAAGTAATTATTGCATAGTTTCTTAGCCTAACGGCTAATTGGCTGGTGGTTTTTTAACCACCGGCCTTTTTGCGCTGTAGGGTATAGGCGAATTTTCCCGCTGTTTAAGCGCCTGATATCCATGCAAAAAACATTTCATTCTTACGAAATGAAATGTCACTACAGTAAACAGCTATATTAGTCACTGTCCCTTACCCCCCTTAAGTAACTAGGAGCGGGCGGACAGTTTGGGTCACTTATCAGCGAGCTGAGGAACCCCATGGTTTACTCTTATACCGAGAAAAAGCGCATCCGTAAGGACTTTGGTACTCGTCCACAAGTTTTGGACATTCCATACCTGCTATCGATCCAGCTCGATTCGTTCGACAAATTTATCGAACAGGATCCTGAAGGTCAATACGGTCTTGAAGCCGCTTTCCGTTCTGTATTCCCGATTCAGAGCTACAACGGCAATTCTGAGCTGCAATACGTTAGCTACCGTCTTGGTGAGCCAGTTTTTGACGTTAAAGAATGTCAAATCCGCGGTGTAACTTACTCAAAGCCACTACGTGTAAAACTACGCCTAGTTATCTTTGATAAAGACGCGCCAGCAGGTACTGTAAAAGACATTAAAGAACAAGAAGTCTACATGGGTGAAATTCCACTCATGACAGACAATGGTACCTTCGTAATCAACGGTACCGAGAGGGTTATCGTATCCCAGCTGCACCGAAGCCCAGGCGTGTTCTTCGACAGCGATAAGGGTAAGACCCACTCTTCAGGTAAAGTTTTATACAACGCACGTGTTATTCCTTACCGTGGTTCATGGCTTGATTTCGAGTTTGATCCTAAGGATAACTTGTACGTTCGTATCGACCGCCGTCGTAAGCTACCAGCATCGATCATCCTTCGAGCACTAGGTAAGTCGACAGAAGAAATCCTAGATATCTTCTTCGAGAAAGTGAACTTCGAAGTGAAAGACCAAACTCTATTGATGGAGTTGGTTCCGGATCGTCTACGTGGTGAAACTGCGTCATTCGACATCGAAGCAAATGGTAAAGTTTACGTTGAGCAGGGTCGTCGCGTAACAGCTCGTCATATCCGCCAACTAGAAAAAGATGGCGTTGATCACATCGAAGTACCAGTTGAGTACATCGTTGGTAAAGTTGCATCTAAAGATTACATCAATGAAGCAACTGGCGAGATCATTGTTAACGCTAACCAGGAAATCAGCCTGGAAGCACTAGCGAACCTATCTCAGGCTGGCCACAAAGCGCTAGAAGTTCTATTCACGAACGATCTAGACCACGGTCCATTCATGTCAGAAACACTACGTATCGACAGCACGGTTGATCGTATTTCTGCATTGGTAGAAATCTACCGCATGATGCGCCCTGGTGAGCCGCCAACAAAAGAAGCTGCAGAAGCTCTATTCGAAAGCCTATTCTTCTCTGAAGAGCGTTACGATCTATCGACTGTTGGTCGTATGAAGTTCAACAGCTCTATCGGCCGTGAAGATGCTCAAGAGCAAGGCACGCTTGATGAAACTGATATCATCGAAGTGATGAAGAAGCTGATCGCGATCCGTAACGGTAAGGGCGAAGTGGACGATATCGACCACCTAGGCAACCGTCGTATCCGTTCTGTAGGCGAAATGGCTGAGAACCAGTTCCGTGTAGGTCTAGTACGTGTTGAGCGTGCAGTTAAAGAGCGTCTAAGCCTAGGCGATCTTGACGCAATCATGCCTCAAGACTTGATCAACGCGAAGCCAATTTCAGCGGCAGTTAAAGAATTCTTTGGCTCTTCACAGCTTTCACAGTTCATGGACCAAAACAACCCGCTATCAGAAGTAACGCACAAGCGTCGTATTTCTGCATTGGGTCCTGGCGGTCTAACTCGTGAACGTGCTGGCTTCGAAGTACGTGACGTACACGTAACTCACTACGGTCGTCTATGTCCTATCGAAACGCCTGAAGGTCCAAACATCGGTCTGATCAACTCTCTATCTGCGTTTGCGCGTTGTAACGAGTACGGTTTCCTAGAGACACCATACCGTCGCGTTGTAGATGGCGTAGTAACAGACGAAGTAGATTACCTATCTGCAATCGAAGAAGGCCAATTCGTTATCGCACAGGCGAACGCTAAGCTAAACGAAGATGGTACTTTTGCAGATGAGCTGATCACAGCTCGTCAGAAAGGTGAATCTGGTCTACACCCTCGTGAGCACGCTCAGTACATGGACGTTGCGACAAACCAGGTTGTATCTATCGCTGCATCGCTTATCCCGTTCCTAGAACACGATGATGCGAACCGTGCATTGATGGGTGCGAACATGCAACGTCAGGCAGTTCCAACACTGAAAGCTGACAAACCGCTTGTTGGTACTGGTATTGAACGTAACGTAGCAGTTGACTCAGGTGTAACTGCAGTTGCTAAACGTGGTGGTGTAATCCAGTCAGTAGATGCTTCTCGTATCGTTGTTAAAGTTAACGAAGAAGAGCTAGTACCAGGTGAAGCTGGTATCGACATCTACAACCTGACTAAATACACACGTTCTAACCAGAACACATGTATTAACCAGCGCCCATGTGTGATGCCAGGTGAGCCTGTATCACGCGGTGACGTTCTTGCTGATGGTCCTTCAACAGACCTTGGTGAACTAGCGCTTGGTCAAAACATGCGTATCGCGTTCATGCCTTGGAACGGTTACAACTTCGAAGACTCGATCTTAGTATCTGAGCGCGTAGTTCAAGAAGACCGTTTCACGACTATCCACATCCAAGAACTGACTTGTGTGGCGCGTGATACTAAGCTTGGTTCTGAAGAGATCACAGCGGATATTCCAAACGTAGGTGAGTCTGCTCTGTCTAAACTAGACGAGTCAGGTATCGTTTACATCGGTGCTGAAGTTAAGGGTGGCGACATCCTAGTTGGTAAAGTTACACCTAAAGGTGAAACTCAGCTAACGCCTGAAGAGAAGCTACTACGTGCAATCTTCGGTGAAAAAGCATCTGACGTTAAAGATACTTCACTACGTGTACCTAACTCTGTATCAGGTACGATCATCGACGTTCAAGTCTTTACTCGCGATGGCGTAGAGAAAGACAAGCGTGCGCTTGAAATCGAACAGATGCAGCTTAAAGAAGCGAAGAAAGACCTAACTGAAGAATTCCAGATTCTTGAGGGCGGCCTTCTAAACCGTGTTAAAGCTGTATTGATTGAAGGCGGTTACTCTGAAGCGAAACTAGACACAACTGATCGTAAGAAGTGGCTAGAACTAACGCTAGAAGATGACGCACTACAAACTCAGCTTGAGCAACTTGCTGAGCAGTGGGATGAGCTAAAAGCCGACTTTGATAAGAAGTTCGAAACTAAGCGTCGTAAGATCACTCAAGGTGATGATTTAGCACCTGGTGTACTGAAGATCGTTAAGGTTTACCTAGCGGTTAAACGTCGCATTCAGCCTGGTGATAAGATGGCGGGTCGTCACGGTAACAAGGGTGTAATCTCTAAGATCAACCCTGTTGAAGACATGCCATACGATGAGAAAGGTCAGCCTGTAGACATCGTACTTAACCCACTGGGTGTACCTTCGCGTATGAACATCGGTCAGATCCTAGAAGTACACTTAGGTCTGGCAGCGAAAGGTATCGGTGACAAGATCAACCAGATGGTTAAAGAGCAGCAAGAACTAGCGAAATTCCGCGAGTTCCTACAAAAAGTTTACGATCTAGGCGACACTCGCCAGAAAGTAGACATTGCTTCTCTATCTGATGATGAAGTACGTACTCTGATCAAGAACTTGCGTGGCGGTCTACCAATCGCGACTCCTGTATTTGATGGCGCTCCAGAAGAGTCAATCAAAGCACTTCTTGAGCTAGCAGATCTACCAACATCAGGTCAGTTAACACTGTTTGATGGTCGCACAGGTGATGCGTTTGAGCGTCCTGTAACTGTTGGTTACATGTACATGCTGAAACTGAACCACCTTGTTGATGACAAGATGCACGCTCGTTCAACTGGTTCGTACAGCCTAGTAACGCAGCAACCACTAGGTGGTAAAGCTCAGTTCGGTGGTCAGCGTTTCGGTGAGATGGAAGTATGGGCACTAGAAGCATACGGTGCTGCTTACACGCTACAAGAAATGCTAACGGTTAAGTCGGATGACGTTAACGGCCGTACTAAGATGTACAAGAACATCGTAGACGGTAACCACAGCATGGAACCTGGCATGCCAGAATCGTTCAACGTACTGTTGAAAGAGATCCGCTCGCTAGGTATCAACATCGAGCTAGAAGACGAAGAGTAATCCTTTTCTCTCTTGATGAAAGTCGAGAGAATCAAAGCGATTATTTGGAAGAAGGTGCTCACTTTAGCGAGTGAGCTCCTTTTAACTCCTTACAGGAGCTGATTGTGAAAGACTTATTAAACTTTCTAAAAGCACAGCATAAGACCGAAGAATTTGATGCAATCAAAATCGGTCTATCTTCACCAGACATGATCCGTTCATGGTCTTTCGGTGAAGTTAAAAAACCTGAAACGATCAACTATCGTACGTTCAAACCTGAACGCGATGGTCTGTTCTGTGCGCGTATCTTTGGTCCAGTTAAAGACTACGAATGTCTTTGTGGTAAGTACAAGCGCCTGAAGCACCGTGGTGTTATCTGTGAGAAGTGTGGTGTAGAAGTTACACAAACTAAAGTTCGTCGTGACCGTATGGGCCACATTGAACTGGCTTCACCAGTAGCTCACATCTGGTTCCTAAAATCGCTACCGTCTCGTATCGGTCTACTAATGGATATCCCTCTACGTGATATCGAACGCGTTCTGTACTTCGAAATGTACGTAGTAACAGAGCCTGGTATGACTGATCTAGAAAAAGGTCAGATGCTTACTGAAGAAGAGTATCTAGATCGTCTAGAAGAGTGGGGCGACGAGTTCACTGCTAAGATGGGTGCGGAAGCTATCAAGGACCTACTAGGTTCTATGGATATGCACGCTGAAGCAGAACAAATGCGTGAAGAGTTAGAGACAACAAACTCTGAAACTAAGCGTAAGAAAGTAACTAAGCGTCTTAAGCTGGTAGAAGCGTTCATCGCATCGGGTAACAACCCTGAGTGGATGATCCTAACTGTACTTCCAGTACTTCCGCCAGATCTACGTCCTCTAGTACCTCTAGATGGCGGCCGCTTTGCGACTTCTGATCTTAACGATCTATACCGTCGTGTGATCAACCGTAACAACCGTTTGAAGCGTCTTCTAGAGCTAGCGGCTCCGGACATCATCGTACGTAACGAAAAACGTATGCTGCAAGAGTCTGTTGATGCTCTACTAGATAACGGTCGTCGTGGTCGTGCGATCACAGGTTCTAACAAGCGTCCTCTGAAATCTCTTGCTGATATGATCAAGGGTAAACAAGGTCGTTTCCGTCAGAACCTTCTAGGTAAACGTGTAGACTACTCTGGCCGTTCTGTAATCACAGTAGGTCCATACCTGCGTCTACACCAGTGTGGTCTTCCTAAGAAGATGGCACTTGAGCTATTCAAACCATTCATCTACAGCAAGCTAGAGACTCGTGGTCTTGCGACTACAATCAAAGCTGCTAAGAAAATGGTAGAGCGTGAAGAAGCGGTCGTTTGGGATATCCTAGACGAAGTAATCCGTGAACACCCAGTACTATTGAACCGTGCACCGACACTTCACCGTCTAGGTATCCAGGCGTTCGAACCAGTACTGATCGAAGGTAAAGCGATTCAGCTACACCCACTTGTTTGTGCGGCGTACAACGCGGACTTCGATGGTGACCAAATGGCGGTTCACGTACCTCTAACTCTAGAGGCACAACTTGAAGCTCGTACTCTGATGATGTCGACAAACAACATTCTGTCGCCAGCGTCAGGTGATCCGATCATCGTACCTTCTCAGGACGTTGTATTGGGTCTGTACTACATGACTCGTGAAAAGATCAACGTGAAAGGTGAAGGCATGTACCTTTCTGGCCCAGAAGAGGCTGAGAAAGCATACCGCACTAAACAAGCTGAGCTTCACGCACGCGTTAAAGTACGTATTACAGAAACTGTTGTAGACGAAGACGGCAACAGCACTACAGAAACCAAGATGGTAGACACCACTGTTGGTCGTGCAATGCTATGGCAAATCGTGCCAGCTGGTCTACCGTACAGCATCGTTAACCAAAAGCTAGGTAAGAAGCAAATCTCTAACCTACTTAACGAGGCGTACCGTAAACTAGGTCTGAAAGACACAGTAATCTTCGCTGACCAAATCATGTACACAGGTTTCGCATACGCGGCACTTTCTGGTGTATCTGTTGGTATCGACGATATGGTTGTACCAGCAGCTAAGTACACTGAAATCGCAGAAGCGGAAGAAGAAGTACGTGAAATCCAGGAACAGTACCAATCAGGTCTTGTTACTGCGGGCGAACGCTACAACAAAGTTATCGATATCTGGGCATCGACCAACGACCGTGTTGCGAAAGCAATGATGGAAAACCTTTCATCTGAAACGGTAGTTAACCGTGACGGTGAAGAGGAACAGCAAGAGTCATTCAACAGCATCTATATGATGGCGGACTCGGGCGCTCGTGGTTCTGCAGCACAGATTCGTCAGCTTGCGGGTATGCGTGGTCTGATGGCGCGTCCAGATGGTTCAATCATCGAAACGCCGATCACAGCGAACTTTAAAGAAGGTCTAAACGTACTTCAGTACTTTATCTCAACGCACGGTGCTCGTAAGGGTCTTGCGGATACGGCACTGAAAACAGCGAACTCGGGTTACCTAACTCGTCGTCTAGTAGACGTTGCTCAAGACGTTGTTGTAACTGAACATGACTGTGGCACTCACGAAGGTGTCGACATGATGCCTCACATCGAGGGTGGTGATGTTAAAGTTGCACTTTCTGAGCTTGCTCTTGGTCGTGTTGTTGCTGAAGACGTACTAAAACCTGGCACTGAAGACGTTCTTATTCCACGTAACACCCTGATCGATGAGAAGTGGTGTCAAATCATGGAAGAGAACTCAGTAGACAGCATGAAAGTGCGCTCTGTAGTAACGTGTGATTCTGACTTCGGTTGTTGTGCACAATGTTACGGTCGTGACCTAGCACGTGGTCACCTAGTGAACCAAGGTGAAGCAGTGGGTGTTATTGCTGCTCAGTCTATCGGTGAGCCAGGTACACAGCTAACGATGCGTACGTTCCACATCGGTGGTGCGGCATCGACAGCAGCGGCAGAGAACAGTGTTCAAGTTAAGAACAACGGTTCTATCAAGCTACACAACGCTAAATCTGTATTGGCTGATGACGGTAAGATCGTTATCACTTCTCGTGCGACAGAGTTAACTATCGTTGATGAGTTTGGTCGTACTAAAGAGAAGCACAAACTGCCTTACGGTACGCTACTAAGCAAAGGCGATGGTGATACAGTTCAAGCTGGCGAAACAGTTGCAAACTGGGAAGCGCACACACTACCTATCATTACTGAGGTAGCAGGTCGCATCCAGTTCGTAGATATGATCGACGGCGTAACAGTATCTCGTCAAACTGATGACCTAACTGGTCTATCTTCAAGCGAAGTAACTGACCCAGCAGCTCGCCCTTCAGCAGGTAAAGATATGCGTCCAGCTATCAAACTTGTTGACGAGCAAGGTAACGATGTAATGATCCCTGGTACTGATATGCCAGCTCACTACTTCCTACCTGGTAAAGCGATTGTGAACATCGAAGATGGCGCAGCAGTAGGTGTTGGTGCAACACTAGCACGTATTCCTCAGAAGTCTGGCGGTAACAAAGATATCACCGGTGGTCTTCCACGAGTTGCTGACCTATTTGAAGCACGTAAGCCGAAAGAGCCTGCAATCCTTGCTGAGCACACAGGTACTGTGAGCTTTGGTAAAGAGACGAAAGGTAAACGTCGCCTAGTGATCACACGTGAAAGCGGTGAAGCTTACGAAGAGATGATTCCTAAGCATCGTCAGTTGAACGTATTCGAAGGTGAAAAAGTTGAACGTGGTGATGTGATCGCAGATGGTCCAGAGTCTCCACATGACATCCTACGTCTACGTGGTGTACACGCGGTAACGCAGTACATTGCTAACGAAGTACAGGAAGTTTACCGTCTACAAGGCGTTAAGATTAACGATAAGCACATTGAAACTATCGTTCGTCAGATGCTGCGTAAGTGTACTATTACTCACTCTGGTGACTCTGAGTTCCTACCTGGTGAACAGATTGAGTACTCACAAGTTAAGATTGCTAACCGTAACCTAGAAGCTGAAGGCAAAGAGCCTGCACGTTTCGAACGTGAACTACTAGGTATTACTAAAGCATCTCTAGCGACTGAGTCGTTCATCTCTGCGGCATCGTTCCAGGAGACAACTCGCGTACTAACAGAAGCTGCGGTTTCTGGTAAGCGTGATGACCTACGTGGTCTGAAAGAGAACGTAATTGTTGGTCGTCTGATCCCAGCTGGTACTGGTTTCGCATACCACCAAGAGCGTCAAGCTAAACGTTCTGAAGCGCAAGATGGTCCTTCTGCTGAGCAAGCAACGGATAACCTAGCGGCACTTCTAAACGCTGGTTTCTCTTCTGAAGAGTAAGTCATATAACGAGTAATCGTTAAAAGCTTAAGAAAAAGGCACCTTCGGGTGCCTTTTTAGTTTTTTATACTGCTTTGTTCTTCCGGTGGGATTTTCGATAAAGCTAGAAACAAAAAAGACCGACGATGATCGTCAGTCTTTTCTCTCACTCTATTTCTGAATGTTTGCAAATACTAAGCTCCAGGTGGCATAGACAGGCTTTCTGCGATTTGCTGTATCAGATAGTCCTCGACTTCAAAGCGAGTCTCAAGAATTTCCCCAATGAGACACATATCAGAATCGAAATCATTTAATTCATCATCTTCAGTCACTTCTGAGTACTTATCGTTAAAGTTCAATAATGGTTCAGTCGTTAGAACAATTTGACCATAGGTTTGATTGATCTCATTAGTCACGACAAAGCCGGTTGCTTTCCAACGGTCCATAACCATGTCATAAATTTTAAAGTGGCCTTCGGAGATGTAATCAACGAGGTGCTGACAGAAATCCTGCAGTTCGGAAGGAGATGGGAGTTCAATAACATTGGTTTTCGAACAAGGTTGCAGCGCTGCAAGCTTACAATATTCAACAATCAGGGATTGTCGTGTCTCTAACCAGTGATCAATGACATCACTTGAGCCACCCCACTGGTCTTGTGTTTGTTTGAATTTTCTTAGCATGACCATGCCCTCATGATCTGATCGCCCATCGGCGAACGTATCCTTTGCAAAGCAAAGTTAGTAAAGTTATTACAAACTCTTGTCCTTACTAGAATTTAGAGTGCACATTTACTTAACGATAAACTCTAGTATGAAATTAGATTGCCAGTAAAATGAACGAACTTCAAGCAAAGGGATGGTGTAATGTTAAGAAAAGGTGATGTTAACCGCGCGATAAATGCATACTGGTGTGTTGTTGCAGGAAGTGAAATTTGGCTGGTGGATGGTGCTGTGCCCTTCGGGTCTGCAGAGCAGTTATCACTGCCAGTAACGAGTGCAAGACCCATTGGTGAGTATTCTGGTTCGCCCGTCATGTGGCTTAACTTGGCCGATTTAGAGCATGATCTACCTTTAGTATCCCTGCGTGACTGCCTGCATTTTCCTGAGCCATTATTTATGTTGTTAAGTAAAGCTGTGCAATATGGGCACATGACGCAAAGTTTGCGCTTTTGTCCACAGTGCGGAGGAAGAAACTTTCTTAATAATAACCAGTTAGCCATGCAGTGTGGTGAATGTCGCACCCTTCATTATCCTAGAATATTTCCGTGTATTATCGTTGCTGTACGTAAAGAAAATCAGATCTTATTAGCCCAACATCCAAGGCATCGAAATGGTATGTATACGGTTATTGCGGGTTTTCTAGAAGTCGGTGAGACATTAGAAGAGTGCGTGGCTCGAGAAATTCATGAAGAAACGGGAATTCTCGTTAAAAATATTCGTTACTTTGGCAGCCAGCCTTGGGCTTTCCCATCCAGTATGATGATGGGGTTTTTAGCTGACTATGAATCCGGAGAGTTAAGCCCAGACTACACTGAGCTGTCTGATGCACAATGGTTTGGTATCGACGAGATGCCGCCTGTTGCGCCTAAAGGAACGATTGCAAGAGCACTTATCGAACAAACGCTGAAAGATATAGACTCTAATTGTCTGATAAATAGATAAAAAAAACCCTCCGAGAGGGAGGGGGTAAGTAAGATGTCGTTATGAGATGCTGAGTACTAAGTACTCAGTTTATAATTGTAGTTTTCGCTAGCGAACAAATTTTTAACACTGATACCGATTGGGTGCAAATTAAGCATTGATTTAAAAGTTAATAACTTGATCCAGGTTGCAAAGCACACAGCTATTGGACTTAAATCAGTGATAGAATACCCCCTTTCACAGAAAGCCTAACAGTTGGAATTACGGAATGACTGAATTAAAAAATGATCGTTATCTGCGTGCGCTTTTAAAAGAGCCGGTAGATTACACGCCAGTATGGATGATGCGCCAGGCAGGTCGTTACCTACCAGAATACAAAGCGACTCGTGCAGAAGCGGGTGATTTCATGTCTTTGTGTCGAAATGCAGAGTTAGCATCCGAAGTGACACTTCAACCATTACGCCGTTTTCCTCTTGATGCCGCGATCTTATTCTCGGACATCTTAACGATTCCAGATGCAATGGGGCTTGGTTTGCGTTTTGCTGCGGGTGAAGGACCTGTTTTTGATAACCCAATTACATGCAAAGCCGACGTGGAAAAAATTGGTTTGCCAGATCCTGAAGGTGAACTGCAATACGTAATGAACGCAGTACGCCAGATCCGTAAAGACCTGAAGGGTGAAGTGCCGCTGATTGGTTTTTCTGGTAGTCCTTGGACTCTTGCGACGTACATGATCGAAGGTGGTAGCTCTAAAGCGTTTACCAAGATCAAGAAGATGATGTACGCGGAACCACAAACTCTGCACCTACTTCTAGATAAGCTGGCAGACAGCGTTATCGAGTACTTAAACGCGCAAATTAAAGCGGGTGCGCAATCGGTAATGGTATTTGACACATGGGGTGGCGTACTAACGCCTCGTGATTACAATCTGTTCTCACTGCAATACATGCACAAGATTGTAGATGGTCTGATTCGTGAAAACGACGGTCGTCGCGTGCCAGTCACACTGTTTACTAAGAATGGCGGCATGTGGCTTGAGCAAATCGCAGCTACGGGCTGTGATGCGGTTGGTCTAGACTGGACAATCAACATTGCTGACGCGAAAGCACGTATCGGTGATAAAGTGGCTCTGCAAGGTAACATGGACCCATCAATGCTTTACGCTTCACCAGAGCGTATCCGTGAAGAAGTCGCGGGTATTCTAGAAGGTTTTGGTGATGCAGGTACTGGTCATGTGTTCAACCTAGGTCACGGTATCCACTTGGATGTACCGCCAGAAAACGCGGGCGTATTTGTGGATGCGGTACACGAGTTATCTAAGCCATACCACAAGTAAGTTAGATTTTTTTGAAATCAAATGCCGGCATTCAGTGCCGGTATTTTTTTGCCTAAAATTCAGTTTTTCTATCTGAGACTCAAGGCTGTACAGCTCTAGTAGTATTTGGCCTATCATGATCTAATTACTACTCTAGCTGTACACTAGACATTAAAGTTTAATATAAACAAATACTTATGATTTCTGGTTTTATGTTCTAATTTTCTTGTACAGATAAACAAGCAATTAGAACATGGGTAACCTAAAGCATCGAGTGAACGCGTTTTTTAAGGTATGGCACGACGTCAGATTCAAACCAAGGATTCTTCTTTAACCACAATGTATTGCGTGGGGATGGGTGAGGGAGCGGGATAAAGTCCGGTTCCCAATCTTGCCATTGCTGAACAGTTTGCGTGAGCGTCTTTGGTTTGTTGGTGAGATAGTACTGCTGCGAGTACTGACCAATTAGTAGAGTGAGCTCTATATTGGGCAGTTGCTCAAGAATCTTTTTATGCCAAGTGGGCGCACATTCTTTACGAGGCGGTAAATCACCAGAGTTCCCTTTGCCTGGATAACAGAATCCCATTGGGACAATGGCAATTTTATTTGGGTCGTAGAAAACGTCTTTGTCGATATCGAGCCATTGGCGTAATCGATCACCACTTGGGTCATTCCAAGGTATCGAGGTTTTGTGTACACGTGTGCCAGGGGCCTGACCGATGATTAGGATGCGTGCCCCTTTTGCTGCTTGCACGACAGGGTTTGCACCCAAAGGTAAGTTATCCGCGCAGATCTGGCAGGCCCTCACTTGCTGCAATAGCTCGTCTAACGACATTCTTAGTAACCCTTTTCGAAATCCACTTGATAATTTAATGAAAACCCATCGCGCCAGCGTAGATAGTTGTCAGCAAAAATCTCGATGACTTGCTCGGGAAAACTCAGCGCAGCAATGTGTGGAGTGATGGTGACTTGCGGTAGTTTCCAAAATGGATGCTCTACCGACAACGGTTCTTGCTCAAACACATCTAAGAAGGCGTGTTCTACCCAACGGTTTTTCAGAGCGAAGAGCAACCCTGCCTCATCCAATACGTCGCCACGACCTACGTTAAACAATAACGCCTGATTTAGTTGGCTGAGCGTTTGACGATTAAGTAACTGTCGCGTCTCAGGTGTACTTGGTAGAGTATTCACAACGATGTCGGCTTGCTCAAATGCCTTACTTAGTTCATTGATATGAAAGGTCTGATGAAACTCGCCGCCTGGAGTAGGGATACCTGTGCGGTTAATACCGATAGTTTTTATCCCCATTGCTTTAGCGGCGTTGCCCAGATAGCCCCCAATACTACCGGTACCAAGAATTACCATGGTTTTACTTTTTAATGACGTGTACAGGTGAGGCTGCCATTGTTTGTTTTGTTGCTGCTGGTGGTATCGGGCAAAGTGGCGGTAATGGGCAATACTGTAACCCAAAACATATTCAGCAATCAGTGGACCAAAGATGCCTCGAACGTTAGTTAGAGTATAGTCCTGACGAAGGCTAGGGGATGTTAAGGCGTTGACACCAGCAAACGTGGATTGTACCCATTCAAGCTGTGAAAACTCGTCTAAGCTTTGTGATAGTAAGGGTGGATCCGCTAGTACGATCTGAGCGGCTTCTGGTTGGTCGGTGAGACAAAGATCGGGCAGATTTTTCTCTGCCAGTAACGTTTTGTAGGTGTCGCGATGCTCTGAGAGCAGGAAAATCTGATTTGAATGCGGCATTAACTTTTTTCCCTGTGATGAATCAAGTACACTTTCGCTGTTTTTTTCTTCAATGATTGAGTGACTATGCTTAAGAATCCTCTTCAGGTTCGTTTAGAAAAACTAGAACCTTGGCAACAAATTACCTTTATGGCGTGTCTGTGTGAACGCATGTATCCAAACTATGCGATGTTTTGTGAGAATACAGAATTTGCTGACCCGCGTGCTTACCGAGCGATTCTTGATAGTGTATGGGAAATTTTGACAGTTAAGAACGCGAAAATTAACTTCGAACGTCAATTGGAGAAGTTAGAAGAGTTGTTCCCAAGTGCGGATGAGTTCGATTTTTACGGCGTTTACCCAGCGATGGACGCGTGTCAGGGTTTGTCTACGTTACTGCATGGTCTATTGGACCGCGACTACCTTTTCGATTCAATGCTTAAAGTGAGTCAACAGTCGGTACAAACCGTTGCTGATCTAGAGCAAGCACAAGGCGCAGAGCCAATCACTAACGACAACCAGAAAGAAAACGAAGCCGTATGTGAAGAGTGGGACGTCCAGTGGGCTATCTTCCGTCCGCTGCGTGAAGCGGTAGAACGTGACATCAGCTTGATTAAAGATTTGCGTGAAGAGCTACGTGAAGAAGGTGTGAGCAACATCGGTATTGCACTTTAATCGTTGAATAAATAGAAAAAGGCATCCTAACTGGATGCCTTTTTTGTTTGTGCGTTTAAGCTGTTATACCTAATGCTGATTACGATTCTTTCGAGTCGGATTTCGGTGGCTCTTGAGCTTCTGGCTCTTTATCCTGCTTCTCCGGCTCATTATCTTCTTCATCGTCATCGCGGCTTTCGATTACGCCGTGCATTTCTTTCCAGCTTTCCCAGCGTTGGTAAGCCAGCTCCTGCATGTCAGTGCTTTTATCTGCTTCGTCGATGATCTCCTCGCCTACGAGGTGTTCAAAAATATCTTCCAACGTTACCAAACCTAGCACGGTACCGTATTCATCAACAACAAGTGCCAGCTGTAAGCGATGAGTCATCATCTGGTCGAATACTTTAGGTAAAGTAGTATTGTTTAGCACCACTTGAATTGGGCGCATGATTGCTCCCAACTGTTTTTGTCCACAACCTGATTGTTGTAGTTTGAACAACTCAAGGCGATGCACAAAACCAATGATGTTATCTTTCTGTTCGCTGTAAACCAATGGGCGTGAGAAAGGCGTATCTTTGTGTTTTTCTAGGAACTCATTGATGGTCATTGTGGCATCGACACGGAATACTACTGGTCGTGGCGTCATAACCTGCGTTACGGGTACATCTTGGATGCCAAGCAAGTTGCTTAAGATTTTTGATTCACCCTCGGCAAATTCACCGCTTTCACGTGCCAGAATCGCCATTGCAGACAGCTCATCACGCATCTTTGGAGCTTCGTGGTTACGAGCAAGACGCTTGGTGATTTGCTCTGAGAACCAAACAAAGGGTGTAAGCGCCCATACCATCCAACGCAATGCGACCGCGGCAGTGGGTGCCAACTGACGCCAGTAGGTCGCGCCAATCGTCTTCGGTACGATTTCTGAAAGCACTAAGATCGCCAATGTCAGCACTGCCGAAAAGATACCTAATGCTTCGCTACCAAATACAACTGCAGCTTGTGCACCAGCAGTGGCCGCGCCGATAGTGTGAGCGATGGTGTTTAAAGTCAGAATAGATGCCAGTGGTCGGTCGATATCTGATTTCAGCTTAGCCAATTGCCCAGCTGCGGGATGCCCCTGTTGATTGAGCTGCGCAATGTAGCTCGGACTGATACTCAGCAGTACCGCCTCCAGCACCGAACAGATAAACGAAATGCCGATTGCAATAGAGATATAAATGGATAACAGCAGCATAGTTGCCCTTGAATGTAGTTTGATAGTGGTTATTTGCAGCTATTATAACCGCAAAAGTGACTTATAAATTGGTCCAAATACCTTGGAAAGCAAGGGTTTTCAGGGGGTATGTGGTAACAAATTGTGAGTTATTACTCATATTATGGCTAAAAGTACGTCAGAAAATCGAAAGATCGCTTACAAACCTTTGCCAGATGGGGCATTTATGTTTTAGAGTGAGACGAATTCGATAACCTATGAGAAGGGAAACCTAATGAACAAGACCCAATTAATCGACTTTATCGCAGAGAAAGCAGACCTATCAAAAGCACAAGCAAAAGCTGCTCTTGAAGCGACTCTTGATGGCGTAACTGGCGCACTTAAAGAGGGTGACCAAGTTCAACTAATTGGTTTTGGTACATTCAAAGTAAACCACCGCGCTGCACGTACTGGTCGTAACCCTAAGACTGGTGACGAGATTCAAATCGCAGCAGCTAACGTACCAGCATTCGTAGCAGGTAAAGCGCTGAAAGAATCAGTAAACTAAGTTAGAATGCACCGAGGTATCCTGCCTCGGTGCAATTTCATGAAAAAACATCTACTCACTTCACTTCTCCTATCTAGCCTTACCCTTTTTGGCTGTTCATCGGTTGAAACTCCTAATTTAGAACAATTCACGCATTTTTCTGGTGGTAAAGTTGCGGGAGATGCTAGCAGCTTGTACTGGATGACAGAGAAACTCACTCGTGTGAGTACGGCGGCTGATTATGTGACTATGGGGGACAATGGTTGGTTCAAGAGTGATTATCGCTGGGATGAAGGTGAGTTGCGAGAGTTGATTCGAAAAGGCGAGCAAGTTGATACCAAACAAGAGTTGGTGCCTTTTCAAATCCACATCCGTTTCAATAAAGATGGCGAAGCGGTTTACCAACAATATCGTGTTAACCGTAAAGTCTTACCACTCCAGCATGACCAATTAGAGCGCTACAAAGCAGAAGCGAATGACGTAGTGGCATCGGTTAAGGCGCAGTCTCGTAACAATCAGAGCCTTATTCAAGGTTATTGGAATGGTCAATCGTTTGAAACCTGCAAAGGTAAGGTGTTCTCGACACTCGAGTTTAATCAGACGCTGCCAAAATTTATTATCGAGCGTCTCTCATCGGTAGACAGTTATGTGGCTTTTGTCGGCAAGCAGTCACGAAACAAAGCAATGGTCGATGAACTGTTGATGCTCAATGACGATGACTTTGATTGTGTTTCTCGGCCAAAGTTGATCTCTGAATAAACATTGCTTCGAATTCTGTCGAACAAGAACAATAAAAAAAGGCGCTGAGTGCGCCTTTTGTTTTTTAGCCAACTTATGTTGTTTTTATTTGTCTTGCTCACGTGCAATTGCACGGTAGCCGATATCGTTGCGATGGAACATGCCATCCCAACGGATCTGTTTTGCAAGCTCGTAAGCACGCTGCTGCGCTTTTGATACGCTGTTGCCAAGTGCCGTTGCACAAAGAACGCGACCACCGTTTGTCACGATGTCGCCATCTTTGTTATCTGTACCTGCATGGAAGACTTTTTCGCCTTCAATTTCAACTTGTGGCAGACCCGAAATTACGTCGCCTTTGTTGTATGCAGCTGGGTAACCACCGGCTGCTAACACGATACCAATCGATGCTCGTGGATCCCACTTCGATTCCGCTTGATCCAGTTTCTCGTCGATTGCCGCTAGGCACAGATCAACAAGATCCGATTCCATGCGCATCATGATAGGTTGTGTCTCAGGATCACCGAAGCGGCAGTTGTACTCGATTACTTTCGGAGTGCCGTCTTTGTCGATCATCAGACCCGCGTATAGGAAACCAGTGTAAGGGTTACCTTCAGAGGCCATGCCACGTACTGTTGGGTAAATCACTTCTTCCATGATGCGGTTGTGGATTTCCTGTGTTACCACTGGAGCTGGAGAGTATGCTCCCATGCCACCAGTGTTAGGACCTGTATCTTTGTCACCTACGCGTTTGTGATCTTGGCTGGTGGCCATTGGCAGAACGTTCTCGCCATCGACCATCACGATGAAGCTTGCTTCTTCACCATCTAGGAACTCTTCGATAACTACACGGCTACCAGCATCACCAAATGCGTTACCAGCTAGCATGTCTTTGATTGCGTCTTCGGCTTCTTCTAGCGTCATTGCCACAATCACGCCTTTACCAGCCGCAAGGCCGTCGGCTTTCACCACAATCGGCGCACCTTGCTCACGCACGTAAGCCAGTGCAGGCTCGATTTCAGTGAAGTTCGCGTAGGCACCCGTTGGGATTTGGTGACGAGCAAGGAAGTCTTTAGTAAACGCTTTAGAGCCTTCAAGTTGCGCTGCGGCTTGGGTAGGACCAAAGATTGGTAAGCCCGCTTCGCGGAACGCATCAACCACACCAATAACCAATGGTGCTTCTGGGCCAACGATAGTCAGTTCAATCGCCTTCTCTTTGGCGAAAGCAACAAGGCCAGCGATGTCTTCTACATCGATGTTTACGTTCTCTAGTTTTGGCTCTAGTGCTGTACCTGCGTTGCCTGGTGCAACGAAGATAGTCTCAACATTTGGGTTTTGTGCCGCTTTCCAACCTAGCGCATGTTCACGACCGCCTGAACCAATGATTAAAACTCGCATATGAAAATCCTTAATCTTATAAATACCGTTTGCTCAAACTCAGATATTTCGCAAAGACCTGAGTATGGCCTCTCTAATTCAGTGGGACGAGGACAAGGCGACAAGTGAACTTATTCCTATGAGCATAGTATGCTATGTGATTAGGATAAGTGAACGCCGTCAACGCAGTTATCGTCCCAGTGAAGACGAGAGGATTAGTGGCGGAAGTGACGCATACCGGTAAAGATCATCGCCATGCCGTGTTCGTCTGCCGCTGCGATAACTTCGTCATCACGCATAGAACCACCTGGTTGGATCACACACTTGATGCCCGCTTCTGCAGCCGCGTCGATACCGTCACGGAATGGGAAGAATGCATCTGAAGCCATTACACAACCTTCAACCTGTAGACCTTCGTCTGCAGCTTTAATGCCTGCAATCTTCGCAGAGTAAACGCGGCTCATTTGGCCAGCGCCTACACCGATAGTCATATCGCCTTTCGAGTAAACGATCGCGTTAGATTTCACGTATTTCGCTACTTTCCAGCAGAACAGTGCATCTTTCAGCTCTTCTTCTGTTGGCTGGCGCTTAGAAACCACTTTTAGATCGTCTAGGCTTACCATGCCTTGGTCACGGTCTTGAACCAGTAGACCGCCATTCACGCGTTTCACGTCAAAGCCAGTTGTCTTCGTTGTCCATTCGCCACATTCAAGTAGACGCACGTTCTTCTTCGCTGCAACCACTTCAATCGCTTCAGCAGAAACGGAAGGAGCGATGATGACCTCAACGAATTGACGTTCAACAATAGCGGTTGCTGTTTCAGCATCTAGCTCTTGGTTGAATGCAATGATGCCACCGAATGCAGATGTTGGGTCAGTTTGGTAAGCACGGTTGTACGCTTCTAGGATGTCTTTACCTAGAGCAACACCGCATGGGTTTGCGTGTTTTACGATTACACATGCTGGCTCGTTGAACTCTTTCACACATTCAAGCGCTGCGTCCGTGTCTGCGATGTTGTTGTAAGAAAGGGCTTTACCTTGGATTTGGCGAGCAGTAGAAACGGATGCTTCTTGTGGGTTTGCTTCAACGTAGAATGCGGCTGCTTGGTGGCTGTTCTCACCGTAGCGCATGTCTTGCTTCTTCTCGAACTGTTGGTTGAACGTACGAGGGAATTTGCTCTCTTCATCACCGTCTTTGTTCTCACCGTAAGATGGAACCATAGTGCCGAAGTAGTTTGCGATCATGCCGTCGTAAGATGCTGTGTGCTCGAATGCTGCGATAGCTAGGTCGAAACGAGTTTCGAGAGTGAGAGATTTGTCGTTTGCGTCCATCTCTGTAATTACGCGGCCGTAATCACCTGCATTAACAACGATAGTCACGTCTTTGTGGTTTTTCGCTGCAGAACGAACCATTGTTGGGCCGCCGATATCGATGTTTTCAACAGCGTCGGCTAGTGTACAGCCTTCTTTGGCAACGGTTTCTGCGAATGGGTATAGGTTTACGACAACCATATCGATAGGGTTGATGCCGTGCTTTTCCATCACGTCATCATCTTGGCCACGACGACCAAGCACACCACCGTGAACTTTTGGGTGAAGCGTTTTAACGCGGCCGTCCATCATTTCTGGGAAACCAGTGTAGTCAGAGACTTCGGTTACGGCGATGCCTTGTTCGGCAAGTAGGCGAGCTGTACCACCAGTAGATAGGATATCGACACCGCGCTCAGCAAGAGCTTGCGCAAACTCAACAATACCTGTTTTGTCTGATACGCTGATAAGCGCACGGCGAATAGGACGAGCGTTATTCATGCTTCCATTTTCCTCAAATTCACGGAGTTAAAGATGTTTGCCAAAAATGAACTTGTTTTTACCTCTTGGGGTAAAATATTGGCCAGTTTTGGTAAAGACCTTTGCAGGCTGTTTTCTGGTTAGAAAACAGTCTCCACATTTGATGGCGCGTATTCTAACCAATTTATTACAAAAAAGCTCGCGCAATCGTTTGGCATCTCAAAAATAATTGCAAAAAAGTCGTTCTTTAGCTTTAAAAGTAACGAGATAGTTAATAGGGAAAGTTATGTTTCAGATAGGTGAACTGGCAAAACGTTGTGGTGTGACTGCCGATACATTGCGTTTCTACGAGAAAAACGCGCTAATAAAACCCGCAGGACGAAGTGAGTCAGGCTATCGCTTGTATGATGAAGAGAATCAAAAGCAGGTGCACTTTATCCTCAAAGGTAAAGATCTTGGCTTGAGTCTGGATGAAATTAAAGACCTGTTAGAAATTAAGTTAGAAGCGACAGAACACAGCTGTGCAGAGGTAAAAGCCATTACTTCTGCCAAGTTAGAGCTGATTGATGGGAAAATTAACGAGCTGACGAAAATTCGCCGAGCGTTAAAGAAGATTAATGATGCTTGTTGTGGTCATACAGACGATGACGCCACACATTGCTCTATCCTTGCCGCACTTGAGTAGTCTCATTCTTGCATCACTTAACTTAAGTTTGCATTTTTGGCGACTTGCTTTTCTAGGTACACGCTGCTTTCCCACCTATAATCTTGCCTTTAGTTACTTGTAGGAATCGACCATTGTCTGATTCCTAGCGTAACGCTGTCTGTAGATACGAGAGTTTTCATACATGGTTGGAGTCTATTTTCAAATCAATGACTGGGTTTTGAGCGTTGATGAAAATAAGCTGTATCGACAAGATAGGGAAGTTACTGTTGAGCCACGCTTAATTAATCTTTTGCACTTCTTAGCGGAGCATGCGAATGAGGTGTTCAACCGCGAGGAATTGATTCAGTACGTTTGGGCTGGAGCGATTGTGACCGATCAAGTGGTGACTCAATCCATCTTTGAGTTGCGTAAGCTACTACGTGACGGTCGAGAGGAAAATACCAACTACGTTATCACGGTGCCCAAGCGTGGCTATAAGCTGGTAGCGAACGTGGTTACTATGACGCATGAAGAGTTTGTCACAAGTCGGCAAAATGAAGAGATCCCACCTTCTGTTGAAGAATCGGAAGAGGATTGTCTACCTATAGCACCAGCCGTTACCTTTCCTGCCGGTCCTCTAACTCGCGCAGTCTGCGAGATGTCAAAAGAGAAAAAAGCACCTCAGAGCAAAAACAAAATCAGCCCTTGGCGATTGGGAATTATGAACTTCATCTGGATCAGTATGTTGGTCGTAGTGATGGGCGTGTTTACCTACAAGCAATCGGAAGTGCGTATTACCCAAGCCATCGATACCCATCTGATTGAGTTCAAGTTTCAAGATAATTTTACGAATGAAGGATTAAGCTACGATTTGGCAGACGGATTCGCCCAAAAGTTGATGTCCGACATTGCTCAAGTCAGTGATTACCGAGTCATGCTAAAGAAGGCGTCGTTTACTTCTGGCATTGTGCCTGGTAAATCGGTTGTGGTGAGAGTTCGTGAGAATGACGGTGGCAGCTTTTTAGAGGTGGAATATCGCAATAACTCATCTGAGAAAGTGTTGT
This sequence comes from Vibrio sp. 1874, assembly GCF_033344395.1. Taxonomy (NCBI): domain Bacteria; kingdom Pseudomonadati; phylum Pseudomonadota; class Gammaproteobacteria; order Vibrionales; family Vibrionaceae; genus Vibrio; species Vibrio sp. 1874. The sequence goes on along the minus strand of NZ_JAWPOR010000028.1, from coordinate 5,488 downwards.
TTAGTCGTCAATACGCGTTAACCAGTAGTCATTTAAAGACAGTGCTTCAACAAGCGTCGTTGGATTTGATGCAAGTGCTGAAAGTATCGGATGCCAAATTGAAATCTACGATGCTGGTGGCGGGAATGCCAATGAATCCCGACGCGTTGGAGTTGTTTGTTCAGGCTAACCATTACCTTAATGTCTCTGATACTAAACAATTCCGCCAAGGTATCGACTTGATGGAAAACATTTTAGAAATCGAGCCGGATAATGCTTACGTTCAAGCTGAGTTGTTGATTGCTTACCATGTACAAAAGGCACTTGATTTCTCACAGGAGTTGAAGAAAGGGCGAATGCAGCAGCTCAGTGAAGCACTAGAGACTAATGTGAAAATGATGGTGGGGCCAATTCAACCGCGAATTTATGAAGCTTTAGCACTGCACGAAACCATCATTGGTGACATGGCGTTAGCCAAGCGGCATCTCGGACAGGCATTGAGGTTACGTGATTCAGTGCTTTCCTATGTGATTCGCGGTAAGCACGCCGAATTGGATGGTGATCTGGATTTAGCCAGTGAGTCTTACAGTGAAGCTTTCTATATTGATACGTCGGTTGAGACGTACCTGCTGTGCGAAAACTTGGTCTTCCCAAGTAACATGAAGGCGATTGATTACGCCATGTATCGCGCCGTTCACCCTTCTGTCGTTCGAATGCTTTAATTCTCTCGGACTCAACGTCAGTCTAATGCTAGCCCCTCATTTCGGTGAGGGGCTTTTTTGTCGCTGTCGAAAAGTGAAAAGGGTGAGGCGGTGGGGCAATGACTTACGAAGGAGCTAACAACGCAAGCTTGCAACGGGAATACATACCCGCTTCTCTATCTCTATTGATTGTATGAAGTGTCTGGCTGAGTTATGTGGCGAGAATGATTTTGATGCTTTCTTGCAGGCGAGATGAATATTGATGTGGGTCAAAAAGCGCGATCAGGGAGAGATTTATGGAATCAACACTTCAGGGAATTAACCCTTCGGGATGGGGAAGTTGATAGAGGTTGATAACTTTTATCGCGATGACCAACGAGTTGATGAGAGTTTATCTATCGGTAGAAGGTTTGATGTTTTTCTTATAACCGCATGAATAATATAGTTTTATATTTTTGTGTTTATCATGTTTATCTCAACTTGATGTTGATGAACTAATCATTTTATTGATAACACCAAGTTTATTTTTTTCCCGATTTTTGGGCGTAGTCTTCACTTCGAAATTTAGCGAGGTCGAGCAGGTTCTTCCTCATAGCATCTCGCTAATAACCATTCAGTTTGAGTCATGTTGACTCGAGTAGAATAGATTTGGAGATGTTATGTCATCGAATGCGAAAAAAATCGGCCTTATTGCCTGTACGGGTGTCGTAGCCGGTAACATGATGGGTAGTGGTATCGCACTATTACCTTCTAGTCTTGCCTCTGTAGGCTCTGTTTCAATCTTCAGTTGGCTGATCTGTTTGGTCGGTGCACTGAGTCTGGCGTTTGTTTACGCTCGTCTGGCAACCAAAAACCCACAAGAAGGTGGTCCAATCGCTTATGCTGGCGAAGTGTCTCCGGTATTTGGTTTCCAAACGGGCGTTCTTTATTACCACGCGAACTGGATTGGTAACCTGGCTATTGCCATTACAGGTGTTTCTTACCTTTCAGTATTCTTCCCTGTGCTTAATAACCCAATCCCAGCAGGTATTGCGACGATTGCATCGGTATGGATCTTCACTTTCGTCAACCTACTTGGTGGTAGCTGGGTAAGCCGTCTATGTACGCTTGGTCTAGTTCTTATCCTTATCCCAGTTGTTGGTACAGCTGCATTTGGTTGGACGCACTTCGATACTGCGCTTTACAGCCAAAACTGGAACGTATCAGCAGGCACTGACAGCCACGCGGTAGTAACAGCGGTTCTTATCTGTCTATGGTCATTCGTAGGTGTGGAATCAGCAGCGGTATCGACTGGTATGGTAGAAAACCCTAAACGTACTGTACCTCTAGCAACTATGTTGGGTACTGGTATCGCAGGTGTGATTTACATCCTATCAACTCAAATGATCAGCGGTATGTTCCCAGCGTCAGAAGTTGCGGCATCAGGTGCGCCATTTGCACTAGCAACCACTGAGCTATTCGGTAGCTGGACAGCACCATTCGTATCAGCATTCACAGCGCTAGCATGTTTCACTTCGCTAGGTTCTTGGATGATGCTAGTAGGTGAAGCAGGTAAACGCGCAGCAAACGACGGCAACTTCCCTAAAATCTACGGCGAAACTGACAAAAACGGTGTGCCTAAGAAAGGTCTAATCCTTGCGTCAATCAAGATGACTGCGCTGATGGTTGTACTGATGTTCTTCAGCTCTAAAACAGCACACGCATCAGACCTATTCAACCAGCTAACAACTGACGCGGTTCTACTAACAATGCTGCCTTACTTCTACTCAAGCATTAACTTGATTCGCTTCGAAGGTATGACAACACGCAACGGCTTCGTAATGCTGTTCTCTGGTGTGGCTTGTCTGTTCTGCTTCATCGCACTAGCAGGTGCAGAGGGCGGTACGCTAACAGCAACCTTCATCGTGTCTCTAGTTATCTTGATGTTCTACAGCAAAAAAGCAGGTCTTGCTCAGTACGTGAAAATGCACGCTGACGACATGCCTGCCCAAGCAAGCAACTAATCCCCAAAACGCTGGCACTAAGGTGCCAGCCTATAAAACCCAAATTCACGCGGCGCTCACCTTACTCATTGCCTGTAAATGGCAAAGAGCGCCCTCATTCGCCTTGGAGATGTCCAAATGAATATATTCGCTATCTTGAACCACATGGGTGTGTTCTTTAAAGAAGAGCCAGTTCGTCAACTTCACGCTGCTCTTGAGAAAGCGGGCTACGAAGTGGTTTACCCAATAGATGATAAAGACTTGATCAAAATGATTGAGATGAACCCACGCATTTGCGGTGTGCTGTTCGACTGGGATAAATACTCACTAGAGCTATGTGAACGTATTAGCCAAATCAACGAAAAACTGCCTGTTCACGCATTTGCTAACGAACAGTCTACTCTCGATATTTCACTAACAGACCTACGTCTAAACGTGAGCTTCTTCGAGTATGCTTTAGGTATGGCTGACGACATCGCTATCAAAATCAACCAAGCGACAGAGGCATACAAAGATGCCATCATGCCTCCATTCACTAAAGCGCTATTCAAATACGTAGAAGAAGGTAAATACACCTTCTGTACTCCAGGTCACATGGGTGGTACTGCATTCCAGAAAAGCCCTGCTGGTAGCATCTTCTACGATTTTTATGGTCCAAATACATTTAAAGCGGACGTATCAATCTCAATGCCTGAGTTAGGTTCTCTACTAGATCACTCAGGTCCACATAAAGATGCAGAAGAATACATCGCACGTACATTCAATGCGGACAGCTCTTACATCGTAACGAACGGTACGTCTACATCGAACAAAATTGTTGGCATGTACTCAGCGCCTGCGGGCAGCACAGTGCTGATTGACCGTAACTGTCACAAATCTCTGACTCACCTAATGATGATGAGCGACGTGACACCAATCTACTTCCGCCCAACTCGTAACGCATACGGCATCCTTGGTGGTATTCCACAAAGCGAATTCAGCCGTGATGTCATTGCAGAGAAAGTTGCAAAAACACCAGGTGCAACAGCACCAACTTACGCAGTAGTGACTAACTCAACTTACGATGGTCTGTTGTACAACACACAATTCATCAAAGAGTCGCTAGATTGTAAACACATCCACTTCGACAGTGCTTGGGTGCCTTACACTAACTTCAACCCAATTTACGAAGGTAAATGTGGTATGAGTGGTGAAGCGATGCCAGGCAAAGTGTTCTACGAAACACAATCAACACACAAACTGTTGGCAGCGTTCTCACAAGCTTCAATGATTCACGTGAAAGGCGACTTTGATAAAGAATCTTTCAACGAAGCATTCATGATGCACACTTCAACTTCACCTCAGTACGGCATTGTTGCTTCTACTGAAACTGCAGCGGCAATGATGCGCGGCAACACTGGTAAGAAGTTGATGCAAGACTCTATCGATCGCGCAATCCGCTTCCGTAAAGAGATCAAACGTCTAGAAGCAGAAAGCGACAGCTGGTTCTTCGATGTATGGCAACCAGAAAACATCGATACCACAGAATGTTGGAAACTAGACCCTAGCGACACATGGCACGGCTTCAAGAACATGGATGATAACCACATGTATCTTGACCCAATCAAAGTAACGCTACTGACTCCAGGGATGAATAAAGAAGGCGAACTAGAAGAATCAGGTATTCCTGCTTCGCTGGTGGCTAAATTCCTAGACGAGCGCGGCATCGTGGTAGAGAAAACAGGTCCATACAACTTGTTGTTCCTATTCTCAATCGGTATCGACAAATCAAAAGCAATGCAATTGCTACGCGGTCTAACTGAATTTAAACGTGGCTACGACTTGAACCTAACCATCAAGAGCTTCCTACCTTCGCTATACAACGAAGATCCAAGCTTTTATGAAGGCATGCGCGTTCAAGAACTAGCACAAGCAATTCATGACCTAACTAAGAAATACAACCTACCAGAGCTAATGTACAAAGCGTTCGATGTTCTTCCAGAAATGAAAGTAACACCACACGCAGCATGGCAAGAAGAGCTTCGCGGTAACGTAGAAGAAATCAAACTGGAAGAAATGGTTGGTCGCGTAAGTGCGAACATGATCCTTCCTTACCCTCCAGGTGTGCCACTAGTACTTCCTGGTGAAATGGTGACTCAAGAGTCTCGCCTTGTGCTGGACTTCCTAGAGATGCTTTGTGAGATCGGTGCGCATTACCCAGGTTTCGAAACCGACATCCACGGCCTATACCAACAAAAAGATGGTAGCTACACCGTAAAAGTATTGAAGAACTAAGTTCCTCTCGAAGATGACGCCATTGGGAATGCAAGCATGCTCCACTCTTACGAGCTCAATGCGTCATCGAACAATAACGACATTTAGATATACCCCTAACTAATCTGTCGTAAAGAGAAGGGCAAGGATGCTCTGATCTTTTCTTCTATATACAGAAGAAACACTTTTCCAAGACTTCACCTGAAGTACCCCAAATAAAAAGCAAAGACCAAAAGAGCAGTTCGTCATCGTTCTGCTCTTTTTTTCATCTTTTATATAGGTAGAAAGAGAAAAAAGAACCAAGAGAGATAAGATCAGCAACCGAAATCACAAAGAAATCGGCGATCTTTTAATGCAGAAGTCAGGTGTTTCATCATGAAAAGATCCTCTGCAACCCGAAATATTAGACAAGATCGTTGAGTATCTATGCAGAATGCTTGTTATTTGTTCGGTTGAAAGTTTTTTTGCAAAAAACGCTTGTGCTAATTTCTCAACCCCCTATACTGCGCATCCACCGACACGGAGTGAGACGAAAGTCACACAGCGAGTCGGGAAGAGAGAAAAAAGAATTTG
>NZ_JAWPOR010000027.1:0-34155 GCF_033344395.1 Vibrio sp. 1874 | reverse complement strand
ATGCGTTGGTTTAAGTGATTAAGGTGGTGTGCGGCGGCTTCAGTATTGCGTTGCTCACCCCTTAACAGGGCGTTAGCTGCTTAGGGGGTACTTAAAGTCCCCCAATTGAGAGTGCAGAGTTATAAAGACTTAGCAGCGTTTAATGTTACGATGTCAAAGTAGTGTGATTTCGTTCTATCATCGTTTGTTATGATTATGTGCTGGCCTTTGTGTGATAGTTTTAAATTATCACATGCACCTAGAAAGTTGTCTCTTGGCATTTTTATATCCGGGTTTAAAGAGAGAAACTCGTCCATACACATAAGCCCAGTTAGTTGTTCGGTAGTTTCTAGGCTTTCAAGTCTTAAATTAGTTTTACCTTTGAACTCTTCAGTATCGTTCCGCAAGTTGTGAGTGTCTTCTTGGATTTTCTTATGCTGAGCTTTTATTTCATTGATGTCTTTTATAGCGTTTCCGAGTCCAGTAGCTATGTGAGCAATCATATGCATTGAAGTCTCTGAAACGTCCATAGTTGAGAAGTCTGGAGTTGTTACAGTGGTATTTTCTGGTGCTGGATACTGTTTATATTTTCTAAGTGATGGTAAAACATCATAGAAAAGCCAATCTTGGAACTGTATTCCCGCAGCGGAGTCATCTCTAGATAATAATCGGTACAGCCCAGGCTCGGTTACACAGATTTCGCTTTGCTCTATACCTGTTTGGGGGTGTGGAAGGATGAAGTTCTTATGCTCTTTTGGTTTGAGAAATTTGGTTTGGTTTTTCAGCCTAGTTGCCATTGATAGGGCTGGCTTATCGCCATTAAGCTTCTTCTCTTCTTCGCCGAGGGCCATTAGAACGTCTGTTAAACAGGTGAACAAAATATCTTCATGTTCAAATGTCCTAATAACGTGGTTGTCTTTATATTGCAAAGTGAAAAAATCTGTCATGTTCCTTGTGCTCTGCTACTACTCACATACTAAATATTATGCACTAAAATTTACTGCGAAAACATATGTATTGCATGCCAATTTGCAACGCAGCTAACAAAGCATTTAAGAGTGATTCTCAACGCTTGGCATTTTTCATTCCATCGTTGAGTTCAGTGTTTACGGTGGTATGGTTAAGTTTCGTGGTCGCGTTGTTCACACCTTAATGCGGCGTTAGGCGACATGAGATAAACGATAGAGTAGTGATAGTATCTTGGCGTGAATCTAGCTTCAGTTAATAGAAAAGGAGTGGATTAATGAATGGTAAAGCATTTGATAATTGGCAAAAATCTCGAAAGAAAGGATGTTTAAATTGGCTTTTCAGAACAACTTTCGTCACAGCCATTTTGTACATGATTTTTAATGTTATTTTCCTTTATCCATCTTCTGACGCGGCAGGCATTACGATTTTCTTATCGGATAATGCTCTTAATTACTCAATTTACACTATCGGGATGTTTTTCGCATTTTGGGCTATTTGGCTATACAACGAATCTTCGTATGAGAAAGAAGTTAAACGTAGAAATGTCGCCTAACAAACTGTTCAAGAGGGATTCGCAACGCGTGGCATTTTCACTATGCGTTGGTTTTTGTGTTTAAGGTGGTATGCGGCGGCTTTGGTATTGCGTTGCTCACCCCTTAACAGGGCGTTATATTCTAAAGGAGCATCATGGGGCATACGATAGTTTTTAATAAGATATTCAGTGATGCAATGTTATTAGAACAAATTGTATCGGGAAGCCGTAGTTATATCGAGGCATTACATAGCTCATATTCCAATGATAAAACATATGACTATGAGATTACTGAATTGGATTTTTCCTATGACGAATATTTAGGTTGGCTGCACGAAAATGTTAGCTCATTGCTAATTCAATGTGCAACTAAAACTAGAATATATAAGGACACATACTCTCCTGATGAAGAACCTGAAGAAGGGGAAGCGTTTTACTCATCAGACATTGAAGCATATGAATATTTTCCAAATATAGTTGAAGTGATTTCTGGTAAGTTTAGACATTCACTAAGAGAGTGTTGTAATAAAATTATTCATGCTGAAGCTTTTGAGTTGGAACTAGTAAGTAATGAAAGCACTAAAAAATACTGGAATGGGTTTTGTGTTTTAAAAGGTACGTTTAATCAGCATAGCTGGAGCATTAAATTAGACGTCCGAAAATTTTGTATGGCAATTCGGTATTACTACGAAGTGGAAAAAAACTGGTAGTAACACGCAATGAATATAACAAAGCGTTTAAGAGGGATTTGGCACGCGTGGCATTTTTAGTATGCGTTGAGTTCAGTGTTTATGGCGCTTTGCGGAAGCTTTTTTATTGCGTGCCGGCACCCCTTAACGCGGCGTTAGTTGCCAACGAGGAAAACGCAGCTTAAACAGAGCGTTTCGAGTTAAAGTCAGTGTGTTTTTGGTGGGGTTTCGTACTTCAATTTTGAATCGTTCGGGTTTGTGAAAATCGATCTCAGGTTTCTTTTGTGGTTGGATTTTCTGTTTCAGAAACCGATTTGCTTGTTGAAAGTCAGCTCTGTGATATTGTCTTTTCAAATGAGCTTTTTGGTGTTGTTAGTCCGTTTTCTACGGCGCTAACTGTTCCAAGTGGTTTCAGTGACAGGCGCTTTGAAGCTGCGCCTGATTTGAGTCTATCAATGCACATAAAGCTGGTGTTGGCAAAACGGCAATCAACTTCAAATCAAAGCGTTAGGTTTGGCAACTAACAAAGCATTCAAGAGGGATTCACAACGCTTGGCAGTTTTGGTTTGAATTGGCTTTAGTGTTTACGGCACAATGGTTTAGTTTGGGTGGAATGCGTTGTTCACCCCTTAATGCGGCGTTAGGAGTCAGGAGGATATATCGAAACTTCAACTTATATTTCAGTCATTGCAACTTTTATTGCTTTACTAGCATTGGTCGTTTCAATTTTGCAATTAACAGCAGGGAGAAAACACAATAGATTATCGGTAAGACCTTTCGTCATATCTCATATAGAAAGGGATGATAATACTATTCTAATTTACCTCCGTAACGATGGTTTAGGTCCTGCGTTAGTTAAGAGTTTCTATGTGAAATTAGGCAATAAAGAAATAGTGAATCCGAATACCGACCCTTACAAGAACTGGTTTTTGTTTGGTGGTAGGGAAATCATTAGTTTTGAGTACGAATACTTTATACCAACGGTAAACTCGACCATAAAGGCTAATGACAAAGTACAACTACTTAAAGTTACTTTTGGAAAAGTGGAAGATGAGCTATTAGATTTAGTAGAAGAACAGTTTAGCTTTCGAATTACTTATACATCTATGTATGAAGATAAGTTATTCACTTGTGGTGTGTAAACTCCTAACAAAGCGTTTAAGACGGATTCCCAACGCTTGGCATTTTTGTTTTGCTTCGGTTTAAGTGTTTACGGCACAATACTTTAAGTTTGGTGGTATGCGTTGCTCACCACTTAACGCGGCGTTATACGCTTTATGGGAAATGATACACAAAGGACGTTATGAAGTTATCTGAGTTACAAAGTCATATAAAAGAATTCGATTATGCGCCAGAGCAATCTGAACACTATTTTTTAAAACTAATCGAAGAAGTTGGCGAATTATCGGAATCTATTCGCAAAGGTAAAAGTGGGCAACCAACGCTAGATGAACTTAAAGGTTCAATCGCAGAAGAGTTATATGACGTCTTGTATTATGTTTGTGCTTTAGCCAATATTCACGGTGTAAACCTTGAGAAAACGCATGAACTAAAAGAAGTATTGAACAAGGTTAAGTACAACCGATAGAACGCGTATAACAAATTGTTCAAGAGGGATTCAGCACGCGTGGCATTTTTACTATGCGTTGGTTTTAGTGATTAAGGTGGTATGCGGTAGCGTCGGTGTTGCGTGCTTCACCCCTTAACAAGGCGTTAGAAGTTTTAGGAATAAGTATGGGACGCAGGAGAGAACTAGGTAGTATTGCAAGCGGTATTATTGGCTCGTTTCGGAGTAGAAACAATGATGTTGAAGGTTATTGGGGCATCGGTAAGCTTTACCTGTCCGTAGACCACCTTCAAAGCAAGTGTGTTTCAATAGACCTTTGCTCCCAACAGATTGCTCCATATTACCCGCACTTTGACCTAATGACTGAACGCTATTCAAAGATGTTTAAAGGGTTGCTTGTAAAACATTCAATTCCGTTTGAATGGGTTCGCTCAGCATACGTTTACGTTGAATTTGAAGCAGAATATGAGGAGCGTCATCACAATTGGCGGAGTGCATTGGGAAATCCGTGCAATCTCGTTTGTGTAGTCATAGATGACAATGGCAAAAGTCATGTTGCTCGTGCGTATACAAACTGTTTCCCACATGACGCGAAAAGGGAAAGTCGGAGCACTAGGTGAGCAAACTTCTAACAAATTGTTCAAGAGTGATTCGCAACGCGTGGCATTTTCACTTTGCGTTGGTTTATGTGTTTAAGGTGGTATGCGGCGGCTTCGGTATTGCGTTGCTCACACCTTAACAAGGCGTTAGGCGACGGGCAGGAAAGTTCTTTATTTTCATCTTCTTAGTTCCCTTTGGCAATTCATTTTTCTTAGTCGGCAGTTCAGGATTGTCTACTCAAATTCTTGAATCTCTCTGGCTGTAAAACATGCCGAGGTTCGCGAGTTGCCTCATCGGTTTTCACAGTCGGTTGGTTGTGAATCTCGCGGGCTTAAAGTGTGGAAAGGACAAGTTAATCGAGGCTTTTGTTCTCGCTTTAAGTTTGCAGCTTTACGTCTCGCTTCTTCAAAAGCGACTTGATCGCTGAAAGTCTGTATTTCGTGGTTGTTGAAATTACGGCTGAAACATAGTGACTTTTGTTGTTCTTGAATCACAAAAAGTCAGCGGGTGTTTGGTAGCTTATTTTGTTTCGGGTAATCTGCTTTCAAACCAACTTAAAGACTGGTGGGAAACTTCGCCTAACAAGGCGTTTAAGGCGGATTCACAACGCTTGGCGATTTTAGTTCAAGTCAGCTTAAGTGTTTAAGGTACAATGGTTTCGGTTTGGTGGTTGGCGTTGTTCACCACTTAACGCGGCGTTAGTACGGGTTTGACATCAAAGGTCATAAGCTTTGGTGTTTATCTGTTTTGGCGCTCGTATTTACACCTTTCAGTTAGTGCCTTTCACGTTCTTTCCGGTGGCACTATATGCGAAGTGTTCGCTTTGATTTCATCGTTTACGGCTTCTAACTCTTAGCCTGTTTCTTTGGTGCTTCTTCATTTTCGTGGTGGCTTTTGAGAGAACCTTGATGACTTTTGTTGTGGCTGTTGAAGTGCGAGGAAAGAATCCTTTTCTAATTTGAAGCAAGTGAAAGTAGGGCAGTTCAGTGCGTTTTTCTTCTAGCCAACTTTCGTCTTTCAATCGGGGTAAAGTTTTGTAGCTGCCCGTCTCACTTCAGTGTTCAAAGCCTTTCATATCATCTCAGTTTTCAATATCTTGGAGCGCATAAATAGAAGTAGCGCATGTACTAACAAATTGCTTAAGAGTGATTCGTAACGCGTGGCATTTTTACTTTGCGGTGGCTTATGTGATTAAGGCGCTGTGCGGTAGCTTTTGTATTGCGTTACTCACACCTTAGCAAGGCGTTATTACTCAATATGTATATTGGTCGCAATAGGTGGTTTGATTGTTATGAGAGCAAGTTCGCTTTTGTTAGTGTTAGGGAACAAGCTAAAAATTTCAGGCTCTTAAAATGCTAGATACTTATTTGTCTAACACTAAAACTCTTCTCATCGAGTTTGTTAAATGTTATCTAGCGGCGGTTGTCGTTATTGGTCTGAAAGGTGAGCTATTCAATATCGCCTTAAGGGTTTGGTCTGATAACCAAATGTCTTTTTATGGTGGCGGTTTGTGGCAAATCACTTTGGTTTTAGCCTTCTTTATCACTTGCTGTGTCTTGTTTAACAAGTACTGTCCGGAATAGTCATTATAATTGCGTCATAACAAAGCGTTTAAGGCAGACTCCCAATGCTTGGCGTTTAGTATTCAAAGTTGGGTTAAGTGTTTACGGTGTAAAGGTTGAGGTTAGGTGGTTAGCGTTGCTCACTACTTAACGCGGCGTTATGAGTCAATGGAAGTTATGACCCAAGAAAACGTAAAAATAGATATCTGCAATCAAGCAATAGAAACCCTTAAACTGAATCGCAGTGTTTTACAGCCTCAGTTGTTTGATTCCATAGAAAAGCAGTTAGAGTGGTTAATCTCTTACTTTGAAGGCACGTCTAATGAAAGATCAAAGTTGTTTGAACTAACTTTTGGACATTATTCTGCCCGAGAAATTGATCCTAGAGAGCGTGATTTGGTCGATGCACTGAATAAAGCGTTTTATGTCGCGGTCCAAACTAGGAGGGGATTAAAATTGGAACTGAGTGAGTTGGGAATTGACTCATAACAAATTGTTCAAGAGGGATTCGCAACGCGTGGCATTTTCACTATGCGTTGGTTTAAGTGATTAAGGTGGTATGCGGTCGCTTCGGTATTGCGTTGCTCACCCCTTAACAAGGCGTTATGTTTTTACGAAATTATGAGTTATTGACATAGTATGGAAGTTATAGAAATCAATGGAGCTAAAAGCTTCTTGAAAGCCGTTACATTTGAAAATCCAAAGTTTCCTAAATACAAAAATGAATCAAGAAAATATATATTTAGAGGTCAATCAGACGCTAGTTGGGAGGCAGTGCCATCTGCATTTAGAGCGAACAGTAGACTGCTTACTGATGGAAAGCTACCATCGCTAAGCTGGAGAACAAATAGGGATCAAATTGAAGCTGAGTTTTATACATTGAGTATGTTTGCGGAAGAATTGAATCGTAATGGTTTCCACTTGCCTAATGAAGATGTCCTAAATATTGACACTTATGGGAGAGGGTTTATCAAATTTATCACGGAAATAGGACGTGGTGAGGCAGTATGGCCTCCTCGGAGTTTTCATTCTCTTATAGCTATTGCACAACATTACGGAATACCAACAAGGTTTTTGGATTTTACATATGATCCTATGGTTGCCCTGTATTTTGCAGTAAAGGGAGCGATGGAAAGTAACAATAGCGGCTTTATATCTCTGTATGCGATCCATTCTCAGGGCTTTAACATTCGCAGTTTTGACTTTGAACGCTCTGTTGATGATAGATTTGGGAACTCTCCAACGAGCGGTCAAGAGAAAAGCATATATCAGGTCATCAAGTCTCCGACTAGTTTTAATCATAATCTAAGAAGCCAGAAAGGCCTTTTCTTGGCGTATATCGAGAAAGAGTTTAGGGCTAATGATATTCTTAACCCAGAGTCTTTAGACCAATATATTATGCGCACAACTAATTTTGATGTTAACTATAAATTTGTTACTAAAGTTAGTAATGCACCTAAATTATTGAAACTTTTACATGATCGTTTCTATTCTGCTAGTTCATTGTTTCCTAGCATCGAGGGTTGTGTGCAAGGTTTGTACGAACAAAAAACATAACAAAGCATTTAAGAGTGATTCCCAACGCTCGGCATTTTTGGTGTCATCGTTGGTTTTTGTGTTTACAGTGGTATGGGTAGGCTTCGTGTTAGCGTTGCTCACACCTTAATGCGGCGTTATAGCCCCTCTGAGACTATTCATAAGGATATGGTGCAGTTGTGAGTAACGAACACTCTTTTAAAGCGTCTTGTCACTGTGGTGCAGTACAAATTGAATTTCAAAGTAAATCTGTGGAGCTGGAACAATACGAGTGTTCCTGTTCTATTTGCACTATTCGAAACTCAAAAATGACGCCTGTTCCGTTAGCATTTCTCCAAGTTAAATCTGGTTTGAACAATTTAACTCTTTATCAATTTCACACGATGACGGCAAAACACTACTTTTGTAGAACCTGTGGCATTTACACTCATCATCAAAGACGCTCTAGGCCTGACCAATATGCGGTGAATGTTGCATGTATACATGGGGTAGGAAAGTAGAGCAACGTCGGGCACGGGGCTCTAACTAATTGTTCAAGCAGACAGCTAACGTTTGGCGATTTTGGTTTGGTTGAGTTTAGTGATTACGGTGGCTTTATTTTGGGTGCAGTGGCAGTTAGCTGCTACTTAACAAGGCGTTAGTTGCCAAGAGGATAAACGTAACCAAATCAAAAGGTTTAAGGTTAGAAATGCTAGAGTTTGGAAGTGAATTTCTAGGCTGCAAATGGTTAATCTCGGTTTGGTAATGTCATTTTTCAGCTTCAGTTTTTGGGCAAATGAAAACTCACTTGTTCTTTGTTTTTGAAGCAGTTTGTACAATTAAAACGACATTACTTGTTGAAAATTCGCTCTTTGAGTTTGTCGCTTCAAAAGCTGAATTGCTTGCTGAAATGACGTTTTCTTTGGTTTGGTGAGTTCATGTGGTTTCAGTGACTTTGTTGAACCTCCGCATTGTGAGATTGTCGGCACAAAAGCGCTTTTTGGTGTTGTTAGTTCGTTTTCTGCGGAGTTGCATGTTCTACGTGGTTTCATTGAGTAGCTGCTTTGAAACTGCGCCTGACTTAAATGCATCAAAGTACATATCTTTTGATGTTCGCAAAGTTCAATTTGTCATAAAATCAGCGTTTTGGTTTGGCAACTAACAAACGCTTCAAGACGGATTCGCAACGCGTGGCATTTTCATCATGCGTTAAGTTTAGTGATTTAGGCGGTTTGCAGAAACATCGTATTGCGTTGCTCACCACTTAAGCGGGCGTTATGGCGCAGGGATAGAATCAGCTAAGGGAAACTATATGAGCGAGAAAGTAAAAGTAGCCTTGAACTGGCTCAAAGGTCTTTTGGAATCGGAGAATATCGAGTATCAAATAGTCGGTGGGTTGGCGGCAACGGTTCATGGTGGCAGTCGTGAAGTCGCAGACATCGACCTCTATATCCACAATTCAGATGCAAAAAAAGTATTAGCTCACGTTTCACAGTATGTTTCTAAGCCACTTACTCGTTACTCGGAATATGGCTGGGACTTAGAGTATTTTCAGTTAATCTATCGAAATCAAAAAATTGAAATAGGTTTGGCTCAACATACCAAGATCCAATCTTCACTGGACGGTTCGTGGCACCAACTTGAAATCGACTTCTCAAAGTCAGTTGTCAAAAGCTATCAAGGTATTGAATTACGGGTCATTCCAGTATATCAGTTGGTTGAATATAAGCGAATATTGGGTAGGGAAGTAGACCTCATAGACGTTCAGCAGTTAGCTTCAAGTTCAGCGCCATAACAAAGCATTTAAGGGTGATTCTCAACGCTTAGCATTTTTCATTCCATCGTTGGGTTTCGTGTTTATGGCGCATTGGTTTAGGTTAGGTGGTGGCGTTGTTCACACCTTAATGCGGCGTTAGCTGTTTGAGGAAAAAATGAGAAAATTCGATAAGCCGCTATTCTGGCTGTATATAAAAACAAGAGACTCATTGTTGTCATCTTTTAAGGGCTTTCTGGGAATGCTTTTAGTGTTGATCGGGGCAGCAGTAGTTTTAGGTAATGAATCCCCTGAGAATGTCTGGATTTCGGTGGGAATCATTTTATTAGTATCTAGTCTTCCAGTCTCAATGGGCTTGATGATGGTAAAGTTCAAATTTAAGAGCTTTGCTGGATCAATACCTACAGCAGAACTAGCGTACTTCTTACAGCACGATGAAGGTGCAAACTCAGATAAAGCTGTGAGAGGTTTATTTTCGTTATCCCTATCTTTTATGATTTACCTTTGGTTTACGATGGTAGCTATCGCAGCTCTTGGTATGTTGGGAGCAAAGCTCGTGTTGTAAAACACAGCTAACAAACTGCTCAAGAGGGATTCGCAACGCGTGGCATTTTTACTATGCGTTGAATTTAGTGATTAAGGTGGTTTGCGGCGGCTTAGGTATTGCGTTGCTCACCCCTTAGCAGGGCGTTATGTAAATCATGAGAATAAGGAGAATTGAGATGGAATTATCAGAAATTAAAGCGAAAATAATTGAGCTATTGGATGCTCAACTTGAACAAAAGTTTGAAGAATCAGATTTATCTGCGAGGCATTACAGTTTTACTAGCCCTGACTACGACTTCTCTTTTTCAGTATCACTTGTAAGGAATGTCAGCGAAACTCAATTAACTAACCGAATAAATCGCTGTATCAATAAAGCGAAAGAAGTTTCAAAACCTAATACACATTTTCAGTTTGACGAAAACTGTGGTTTATATATCGTTTAATTTCAGAAATTTACATAACAAACTGTTTAAGAGTGATTCGCAACGCGTGGCATTTTTACTATGCGTTGCGCTTAGTGTTTAAGGTGGTATGCGGCGGCTTTGGCATTGCGTTGCTCACACCTTAACAGGGCGTTATAGCTCAAGTAACTAAATAGTATAGAGATTAAATGAAGAACAACCTAATAATTGAGCTTTTATGTGCTTTGCTCCTTGGTGGCATTTCTGCGAGGATAGTTGCTGAGAGTAGCGGGAAAGAAGCTTTAAATACCTACATAAAAGCAATAAATCCCGGAGATCCCGTTTTCATCTATTTGGCAGTGCTAGGCGTTGTCTCAATGCTCTATTTAGCTCTTGCCAAACAGCAAAGTGCACAAACACAGTTTTCATCGGCTACTCACGACATAATCGAGCCGGTTGCGAGAAGAGTTGGGTTTTCTCTATTAGGTGTATATCGTACGATTTCTGGAGGGTATCTGTTTTCAAGCGTGTACATAGTTACAGCATATCCGAATGAAACAACATATCCATTTTCCCTATTTGCCCTAGGATTGTCTGTAATAATTATACTTGCTTGTTCCGGTATCGAATATTTGTGTAGAGAGCTATAACAAACGCTTTAAGACGGATTCGCAACGCTCGGCGGTTTTGGTTTTAATTGGTTTTTGTGATTACGGCGCAATAATTGAATGTTGTGGTAACGTTGCTCACCACTTAAGCGGGCGTTATGTACTTTAAGGAAAATTGTAACCAACTCTAAAGGATTGAGAGTGATAGATCATTTTGAAATTAAGGTAGTTGCATTCGAAGAATGTCGTGTGTTTTACAAGAATGTGCTAGAGCCATTGGGTATTGAACTCAAGTGGTCAGATGAAAATGCTGCTGGCTTTGGGCTTTCGAGCGAGCCAAATGTAAGGTTTCTAATTGAAAAAGGCGTCAGTAATTCTAAGTGCCATATTGCTTTTTCTGCATCAAACAAATTACAAGTTTCTGCGTTTCATCAAGCTGGGCTATCTTTAGGTGGTAAATGCAACGGTAAGCCTGGTTTACGAAAACACTATGCTCCAAACTACTACGCTGCGTTTTTGATTGACCCTGAGGGCAACAATGTGGAGTCAGTAGTGTACCTTTAGCACGTACATAACAAATTGTTCAAGAGTGATTCGGCACGCGTGGCATTTTTACTATGCGTTGGTTTTAGTGGTTAAGGTGGTATGCGGAAGCTTCGGTATTGCGCGCCTCACACCTTAACAAGGCGTTATGCTCTAGGAGGGAATTTTGCTCAATTTACTGAAGAAAGTGGTGCTAATCAATCTTGTTGCAGCATTGATTGTTATTCTCTTAGCTCAGTTTGTCCCCTTCTTTGCTACTACTCAGCCAGTCGACTTTCTGTTCTTCGTTGTTATCGTGAACTGGGTTTTAGCAAAGCTTATGTGGGAAGGTGGCGTATATAGTAAAACAGCGCATATGGATGATTCTAGAACAGATAAAGTTTACAAAATGGTAGAAGGTCATGATTTCGAAGAAGACCAACGAGAGCAGCATAGAATGAACTTCCAGACAGGTTTGGTTTTCTTTATTGCAGGGCTTCCAGCGTTTGTCACTTGCTTAATTCTCCAATTTCTTTGAGTACGAGCATAACAAATTGTTCAAGAGTGATTCGGCACGCGTGGCATTTTTACCATGCGTTAGGTTTGGTGGTTAAGGTGGTATGCGGAAGCTTAGGTATTGCGTGCCTCACACCTTAACAAGGCGTTATGTTCTTGGAGGACGTGGTGGAGTATCAAAGAGATAGGGTAACTTTTAGCGTTTTCCATAAACTTGTTGTAAAGCTATATAAGGCTCTCATATTCAAACTTTCAAACAAAAAAGAGAAGCTAGAGTGGCAGTTAATATTGATAGCCGATTGTTTACGAATCATCGGGCTATGTAGGTTGGCTTATTGGATGGCTTCTAAAGTGCAAACTTCAACGTCTAGCGTTAAGAACAAGTTCTGGTCAACCCATGCTTCAGGTATAGCTCTGCAATATGCAGGTGACATGATTGGCGCTGAAAAAGAATTCCTAAAAAGCCAGGATTTTGCTTGTGAGCTCTCTTTGAGTTTTAGTTTACAGCATTTGGGTAAATTGAACGTTGAGCTTGGCAACTATGAACTGGCTGAGCAACAGTTCATAGAAGCGTTGGCAATTCGAGATAAATTGAAGCGGACTGACTTGGTAGAGTCGACTAACCGGGCAGTTCGAGGACTACAAAAGCTACGAACATAACAAACTGTTTAAGAGTGATTCAGCACGCGTAGCATTTTTGATATGCGTTGACTTTAGTGTTGAAGTGCCATGCAGCAGCTTGGTCATTGCGTGCTTCACACCTTAACAGAGCGTTAGTACGGGTTTGACATCAATGGTCTTAAGTTTTGGTGTTTATCTGTTTTGGCGCTTGTCTTTACATCTTTCAGTTTGTACCTTTCACGTTCTTTCCGGTGGCACTATATGCGGAGTGTTCGCTTTGATTTCACCGTTTACGGCTTCTAACTTTTAGCCAATTTCTTTGTCGCTTCTTCATTTTCGTGGTGTTTTTTGAGAGAGCTTTGATTACTTTTGGTGTGGCTGTTGAGTTACGAGGAAAGAATCCTTTTTTAATTTAAAGCCAGTGCAAGTCGGGCAGTTCAGTGCGTTTTTCTTCTAGCCAACTTTCGTCTTTCAATCGGGGTAAAGTTTTGTAGCTGCCCGTCTCACTTCAGTGTTCAAAGCCTTTCATATTATCTCATTTTTCAATATCTTGGAGCGCATAAATAGAAGTAGCGCATGTACTAACAAATTGCTTAAGAGTGATTCGTAACGCGTGGCATTTTTACTTTGCGGTGGCTTTTGGTGATTAAGGCGCTGTGCGGTAGCTTTTGCATTGCGTTACTCACACCTTAGCAAGGCGTTATACGTTTTGGGGAAATCGGGGGCAAGGAAATGTCTGAAGAAGCGATTAAACTAGCAAAGAACCTACTCGAAACAGATGATAATTATATAGAAAACATAATTGCATTATCGCGTATTGGAAACGAAATGTATGGGCAATGCTGGAACACTGATTACCACGTATTTGGTCTCATAGCATCGGAGACAGACCATTTACCTCTTAATCATGTTCGTTTGAATTGCTCAGAGGAGTTTCTCGTAAAAGCTGATAAAGAGCTAGTTGAAACGATGAAGTTTTATCGTTCCGATGTTGTTAGTGCTTGCAATAAGATCATCAGAAATATAAACGTATAACAAAGCGTTTAAGGCAGATTCGCAACGCGTGGCATTTTTGGTTTTTATCGGCTTTAGTGTTTACGGCACAATGTTTTAGGTCGGTGGCCTGCGTTGCTCACTACTTAACGCGGCGTTATGTGAATGGCGAAAGATCACAGAATCTAATCTCTAACTGCTTGCTATAACTCATATTTACAGCAGCTCCAATTCGGTAAAATGCTCGAATATATTAGTCGTAGTCTGGTGAGTTATGATCGCAGTAATTTTTGAAGTACAGGTAGCAGAGGGTAAAACTTCTGAATATCTAGATATTGCAAGCGAACTAAAACCGCTGCTATCAGATATTGATGGTTTTATCTCAATCGAACGCTTCCAAAGTCTAACAAATGACAGCAAGGTTCTATCTTTGTCATTTTGGCGTGACGAAGAAGCAATTCAAGAATGGCGCAACCTAGAATCTCATCGATTTGCTCAATTAAAAGGTCGTAGTGGTGTTTTTGAAAGCTACAGACTCAGAGTTGCAGGTGTCATCAGAGATTATGGCATGGACATACGCTCAGAAGCCCCAAAAGATAGTATCGACGCACACGGCTAAAATTCACATAACAAACTGTTCAAGAGGGATTCGCAACGCGTGGCATTTTCACTATGCGTTGGTTTTGGTGTTTAAGGTGGTATGCGGCAGCTTAAGTATTGCGTTGCTCACCCCTTAACAGGGCGTTATGTGCTAAAGCGTATTCTTAACCATAAATGCTAATCTTGGTATAAAATTAGGTCTGAATAATCTAACTTGCTGTATATGGTTCTTTTATTCGCATCACATTTTCTCATTGTAAGTTGGTATATTTTGGGGAACGTTGTTCTTTAAATTGGTTATTGGGCAACCCATTAGATACGGGAGGTATGAAATGGCGAAAATATTTTCAATTATCTGGCTTACACTGCGTGATCTAGCAAAAACGAAAAGTGAAAATCCAGATGACGAAGAGCTGCCAAAAACTTTTAATAGTATTTTGGATATAGCTAAACAAAGTGAGCCAAAGTCCTATGAAGAGTTCAAGGATAAATAGGGAAAAACGCACATAACAAAGCATTTAAGAGTGATTCCCAACGCTTGGCACTTTCATTCCATCGTTGGGTTTTGTGTTTACGGTGGTATGGTTAAGTTTCGTGGAAGCGTTGCTCACACCTTAATGCGGCGTTATGTGCTTTGGTGGAAATGGATATGGAAATCACAATCAGGCGTATCAAAACAGAAAGCATTGAAGACAAAGGTATATTCGAGACTTTGTTTAGAGAGTACCTATCTGGATTCTCAGTTGAGCTAGATCTCTCAGTAATTGCTCAGTTATTTGCATTGCCTTATTTCCACGGATTTATCAGTTTTGTCGACGATAAGCCCGCCGGTTTTGCGGTTTGCTTTGAATCGTTTTCAACTTATCGTGCGCAAAGAGTGATGAATATCCATGACTTTATGGTGTCGGACAACTTTCGTGGCAAAGGTGTGGGCAAAGCGCAACTGAATGGTATCGAACAGCATTGTCGTGATAATGATTACCTCAAAATCACACTAGAGGTCGGTGATGATAATGTTGCAGCTAAAAAGCTCTACAGTTCATTGGACTACGAAGATTACAGAGTAGTTTTGACAGGGCAGCAACATTGGCAAAAGTACCTCAATTAGCACGCACATAACAAACTGTTCAAGAGGGATTCGCAACGCGTGGCATTTTCACTATGCGTTGGTTTTAGTGTTTAAGGTGGTATGCGGTGGCTTTGGTATTGCGTTGCTCACCCCTTAACAGGGCGTTATACGTTTGGAGGCTTTGATATGCCAGCAAGAATGGATGAATACCTAGATAAGGTTATTAAAAATCGATTTTCAGTGTCACTAATGTCAAATGCTAAATGGCGTAAAGTGTGTACGGTATTGGATGTGCCAGAATTGATGTTGAGCCAGTGTTACTGGAAGTTTGTTGATAACGATTATGAGTTTCTAGGCTGGTTTACCAAATCAGGTGAGTTAATGGAAAAGTATGTGGGTGACTATGGCTCAGGTCCTTTCGCCTACAAGCGAATTGAGTGGTTAGAAATCCCCAAAGTAGGTAAGCCTAGTGGGTATGAAAATGTGCCCTTTAAACATTGGCACCAAGATATAGATGGAGCATTGAGTGTCTTACACTCAGTTGGGCACTTCGATATTGAGCTCACAAATAGAGGGTTGCGTATCTACGGTTTCAGAGAGTAAACGTATAACAATCTGTTCAAGAGTGATTCGCAACGCGTGGCATTTTTACTATGCGTTGGTTTTAGTGTTTAAGGTGGTATGCGGTGGCTTCGGTATTGCTTTGCTCACACCTTAACAGGGCGTTATACAAACGGAGAAAGTTGTGAGTCAGGATGAATTAAATATTGAACATTTACCACTTCAAAATGAGCTAGTTAAGTCCGCTCGTGTATCATTTTCCTCTGAGGACAATGTATTAGCAGCGGTGCTGTTGGGTTCACTTGCTGCCGGCAAAGGCGATCGAATATCTGATGCTGACATTCTCATTTTTACCCAAAATGGGTTCCACAAAATCGCGGATTTATGCTTCTCCAATTTCGAAGCTGGCAAAGAAATCTTCTACTGCCTTGAAGGTTTTCATAATGAAAATGCGTTCTTTAAAAAGTATATTTTCAACGATTTGACCAGCGCGGAGATTCACTGTTTAGACGTAAATGAGCCTTTCAATATATCTAAACCGTTTAAAGTTCTATTCGATAAATCGGGTATCGTAGAGTCGCGTCTAACCGATGAACCAGCCCCAAAGCACGAAGACTTTCCAGCTTATACGAATGGCGACAAAGGATTAATATGGGAGCTTTTCGACTGTATAAAATGGTTAAGCCGTGACAATAATGAATTGGCTAAAGCTCACCTTAAAAAGCTATCTGGCAAGCTGTAACTGTTTGTATAACAAGGCGTTCAAGAGGGACAGTCAACGCGTGGCGAATTTGGTTTAAATCTTGGCATTTGTGTTTACGGTGGTAAATTGAAGTTTGGTGGTAGCGCGTTGCTGCCCCTTAACGCGGCGTTAGTCGCCAGAAAAAGCTAGCAATCAAAATCATGTTTCTAAGCTTAAGATTTGGCTGATGATTGTTTGCTATACAGACTCTTCATCGTGGTCAAAACTCAGTTTCAGCTGTTTCAAGTCCAAAGTTTTGCAAGTGTCCAAGCGGTATTTTTGGTCTTTGGTGCTGACAGAGCAGGGCAATCGAGCGTCTGTTCTTAGTTGCAACTCTGCTCGGTGAGTTTGTTGGTACAAAAGCCGATTCACTCGCTGAAAAGACGTTTTCTCTGGTGTGGTAATTTCCACGTGGTTTCAGTGATTTTGTTGAAAGTCCGCACTGTGAGATTGGTTTTCCAAAAGCGCTTTTTGGTGTTGTCAGTCCGTTTTCTACGGAGTTGTTTGTTCCAAGTGGTTTCATTGAGTAGCCGTTTTGAGACTACGCCTGACTTAAGTGCATCAAAGCACATAAAGTTTGTTGTTCGCAAAGTTTAGTTCGGCTTAAAATTGTCGCTCGGTGCCTCGCGACTAACAAACTGTTTAAGAGTGATTCGCAACGCGTGGCACTTTTACTATGCGGTGGTTTTAGTGATTAAGGTGGTATGCGGCGACATAGGTATTGCGTTGCTCACACCTTAACAGGGCGTTAGCCCTCACGAAAAGGTACATGTAGTCATGAAAGGACGTTGCCCTAATTGCAATGCAGAGCCTGAGTCGATTCCTCTTAGCCAAAAGTGTTTTCAATGTGGAGAGTTCTCAAATGACTGGATTATTTATGATTGGGAAGGATATTGCAGATACAAGAGAGTAATGATTAGATGTAATTGGGTCCTTTTGGTATTGTGCTCTGCTAACTTATTGGCAATTGTACTAGGCTCTGCTGATCCAATTCAGTGGCTATTTTGTTTGCTCATTATTCCAGCAATAGTGAGTTTAACTAGGTCTTATTATGCAATCGCTAACTCTAAACACTATAAAGGACATCGCTTAAGGGATATAAGCCCATGGTTTCCTTGGTTGTAAAGGGCTAACAAACAATTTAAGAGTGATTCAGCACGCTTGGCATTTTTGGCATGCGTCAGTTTAAGTGATTAAAGTGGTATGCGGCAGCATCTGTAGTGCGTGCTTCACACCTTAATTGGGCGTTATGTGCTTTTGAGGAAAATTGACATGGAAGTAGTAGAAGCGAGTCCAGATTTAGCTCCAATATTAGCGAGTTACGCGAAAGAATGTTTGGAGTCGGGTATCCCTAAGTATTTAGGCGTTGATCAAGATCCTGAAGCTTATTTATCAGGTTTGGCTGAACGTTCTAAGGCAACTTCTGAATTACCAAACGGTTATTTACCCAGCACAACATATTATTGCGTATCTGGCTCTGAAATCTTAGGCGCTATTCGAATTCGTAAAGGTACTAATGCCAATGTAGAAAATGTCATTGGGCATGTTGGTTACGAAACTAGACCGTCAGCTCGTGGTAAAGGTATAGCCTCATTTCTCCTCGCTTGGGTGCGAGACCATGTTGTCACTGACTCAGTTATTGTTACTTGTTCAATTGACAATCCAGCGTCCCAAAAGGTTATCGAAAACTGTGGTGGTGAGTATCTTGGCAACCACACAAGTGAAACCGAGGGCACTGTAAGGCGCTACCGTTTAGCACGCACATAACAAAGCGTTCAAGAGGGGTTCTCAACGCTTGGCAGTTTTGGTTCAAAGTTTAGCTTTTGTGATTATGGCACAATGGTTTAGGTAAGGTGGTGGCGTTGTTCACCCCTTAACGCGGCGTTATGCTCTAGGAGATGATTTTGCTCGATTTATTAAAGAAAGTGTTTCTAATTAACCTCTCAGCGGCTCTTGTTGTTATCGCTCTAGCCCAGTTTGTTCCATTCTTTGCTACTACTCAGTTGGTCGACTTTCTTTTCTTTGTTGTCATCGTCATATGGGTTTTAGCGAAGCTAATGTGGGAAGGTGGTGTCCATAGTAAGACGACTCGGTTAGATGATCCTAGAAGAGATAAGGTTTACAAAATGGTAGAGGGGCATGATTTCGAAAAAGACGAACGAGAGCACTATCGAATGAACTACCAAACAGGCTTAGTTTTCTTCATAGCCGGTCTACCGGCGTTTATTGCTTGTTTAGTCCTTCAATTTCTTTGAGTACGAGCATAACAAAGCGTTTAAGACAGATTCGCAACGCTCGGCATTCTTAGTTTGAATCAGCTTTGGTGATTAAGGCACAATGGTTTAGGTTCGGTAGTCAGCGTTGCTCACTACTTAACGCGGCGTTATAAAGCTCGAAGAAAAAGGAAATTTCGTGGAAATTCGAACAGGTAAACTTGAAGATGTTGCTGGTATTACAGACATCTTTAATTTTTATATTGAACACACCAATGCACGCTTTGAGGAAGTTCCATTTACTCTGGAAAATCGTCAGAAATGGTTTTCTCAGTTCTCTAGCAACACCAAATATCAACTATATGTCGCTATAGAAAACGGCGAATTGCTAGGTTTTGCATGTTCCCAACAGTACAGAGCAATTTCAGCTTTTGACGATACTGTAGAAGTGACCGTGTATCTGGCACAAGAAGCTAAAGGGAAAGGTTTAGGTTCTAAACTATATACTCAGTTGTTCTCATCTATTCGTGCTTACGGTGTCCACCGTGTATTGTCGGGTGTTGCATTACCAAACGACGCATCAGTTGCATTACATAAACGGTTTGGTTTCAGAGAAGTCGGAGTTTTCAATGAGTATGCGAAGAAACACAGGCAGTACATAAGCTCGGTGTGGTTAGAAAAGGCGTTTAACGTAGAGTCCGCTTTATAACAAACAATTTAAGAGTGATTCGGCACGCGTGGCATTTTTGGTATGCGTTGGTTTTAGTGGTTAAGGTGGTATGCGGAAGCATCGGTATTGCGTGCCTCACACCTTAATTGGGCGTTATAAAGCTCGAAGAAAAAGGACATTTCGTGGAAATTCGAACAGGCAAACTTGAAGATGTTGCTGGTATCACCGACATCTTTAATTTTTATATTGAGCATACTAATGCACGTTTTGAGGAAGTTCCATTTACTCTGGAAAATCGTCAGAAATGGTTTTCTCAGTTTTCTAGCACTACCAAATATCAACTATATGTAGCCACAGAAAACGGCGTGTTGCTAGGTTTTGCCTGTTCCCAACAGTACAGAGCAATTTCAGCTTTTGACGACACCGTAGAAGTGACCGTTTATTTGGCACAAGAAGCAAAGGGGAAAGGTTTAGGTTCTAAACTATATACTCAGTTGTTCTCATCAATTCGTGCTTATGGTGTCCATCGTGTATTGTCGGGTGTTGCATTACCAAACGACGCATCAGTTGCATTACATAAGCGGTTTGGTTTCAGAGAAGTTGGAGTTTTCAATGAGTATGCAAAGAAACATGGACAGTACATTAGCTCGGTGTGGTTAGAAAAGGCGTTTAACGTAGAGTCAGCTTTATAACAAACAATTTAAGAGTGATTCGGCACGCGTGGCATTTTTACTATGCGTTAGTTTTAGTGGTTAAGGTGGTATGCGGAAGTATCGTATTGCGTGCCTCACACCTTAATTGGGCGTTATGTGTAAGGAGTAAATATGAGATTTTCGTCCAGATTTATCAAAGCCAAAGGCGAGCAGGAGATTATCTTTGAAGATGCTCCGAAGAAAACTAGGATTGGGTATTATTCTAATGTCCTAGAGCCATATTTGAAGTCTGGTAGGCAAGGTCAGTTCGAACCTCTTGATTGCTATGAAGTTCATGAACAGTTTTGTAAGCTTATTCGTGATGAGAACTTGCCATGGGACTACGACGATCAAGATGGTCGTACATCACTCTACAGCCATCTACTTATCTGTGACTGGTTTGAGTTCTACGACTTAGTTGAGATGGTTGCGAAAGTCTTAATCGAATACAATAGTGACCCATTCGCAAGTGATTTGTATCGTTACCAAGGCTATCAAACAAAGCTAAACGCATTGTTTGAAGAAGACGCAGTTGGTTGGCGACTAAATGAGTCTGGTGAACTTTACCGACACATACCAGAAGCTCTGGTTTCTAGGTTAAACAGTGTTTCATCCGACATTGAAGCTCAGTATCAACCTGCCCGAGCACATTACAAGAAAGCAGTTAAATTTCTTTATCAGCACCCGATAGATCCTGCCAATGCAATTAAAGAAATAGTCAGTGCATTGGAAAGTGTAGCGAGGGTTCAAAATACAAGTGCTTCGACTTTAGGGGAAGCCATTAAGCAAATGAAGAAAAAAGAGCAATGTCCTCGACTATTATTGGATTCAATGGACAAGCTTTACGCATACGCTAATAGTACTGTTCGTCATGGTAATAAAGAGGTGGTTGAAATCACTCTTCAAGAAGCTGAGCTGGCGCTGCATACTGGCATCGCATTTATTCGCTATCTTATTGATAGTAAGTGAAATTACACATAACAAAGCATTTAAGAGTGATTCGCAACGCTTGGCAGTTTCGCTTCGCTCAAGTATAGCCAAGCGCTGCTCACACCTTAATGCGGCGTTATATTTTTATTTGAGGTCATATGCCGGATAGAAGAGATAAGTTGGAAGCTGATGCGCTAGACGAGCTACGTGGTCAGTTAGAACAATGGGAAATTGCAAGTAAAGAGTCAGCACTTGAACAGTGTATTTACTTGTTTGTTGAAGGTGAAAGTGAAGAACTTGCTTTCCGTATTTTACTCGAAGAAGGGCTTGGAGTTGACTTTGAGAAGCTAGGGGTTGTGGTAGCCAACTATAATGGTATTGGCAATTTAAAGCACACCTTACGTTTGATGAACTTAACCTTAAGTCATGAAAGACCAATGATCTTCACATTTGACGATGATAATAAGTCTTTAATCAGTGGGCTAGGACAGCAACCTGACAATATTTACCTATTTAAAGTTCCATCTTCACCAGTAGTTACATTACCGAATGGTGATCGTGGAGGTTCGTTTGAAGAGTCGTTTAAAGCGTCTGATTTTATTAATGCGCTTTTTGATACGACTTTGCTCAAGCGTAATCCTCAAGTCAACAAACAACAGTTCATTGCTAGTTTTGATCCCGCGCTTCCCTTCTATGACCAGTCGGTTAAATATCTTCGTGCGCAGAACCTACAGAGCTATCTACCATCAAAAATAGAAATTGCTGAGCATATGGCAACTGAGTGCGATCCAGAGCCTGAAACTTACGTGAAACTTGCGGAGTTGATAAAACGAATTAGGTCAGAGAATCCAGTGCAAGTAAAAATATAACAAAGCGTTTAAGACAGATTCGCAACGCGTGGCATTCTCAGTTCAAATTGAGTTTTGTGTTTAAGGTGCAATGGTTTAGGTTAGGTGCAGGCGTCGCTCACTACTTAACGCGGCGTTATGTTTCACTTTGATTTAGAAGAAATAAAAGGTTTCTTGGCGCTTATTTCTTTGGTCTCTTTGGCAATTCTTTCGAGTTGTCTCAGCAATTCAATATTGTCTGCTCAAGTTCATGAATCCCTCAAATATAATCACGCTTCAAAGTTCGTGGGTTGCTTCAATTCGAAGTCGCGTCTGAGCGTTGAAAATTGGTCTGGCTTAAAGTCGCTTTGGTTCTATTTCCCAATTAGCAAATCAGAGCGGGGCTTTCAGCAATTTGAGTTTTGTTTTTCGTTGTTTTGAAAGGGATGCCATCACTTGCTGAAAGTCATCAAAGTTGCCTCAATCAAATTCCCGAGAATTACATGTTTTGTGTTTATCGCTTTTGTCGGATTATTCCACAACATCGTGTGACGCAAGTTAAACAATTTCTTATGCAATTCAGTTCTTTGCCATGTGAGCGAGTCAGTTGTGGTAAAACATAACAAAGTGTTTAAGAGGGATTCGTCAACGCGTGGCGCTTTCACTTCAACTCAGTTTAAGTGATTAAGGCGGTCATATCCGCTTTGGCGGTAGCGTTGTCTCACCCCTTAACACGGCGTTATGTGTTTATGAGGAAGTTGCGTGAAAAATGAATCCGCTGGCTACAACATGGACGATTTTCATGTTGCTTTAAGCGCATTTGATAAAGCTGTTTGTGAAGCGTGTGCTGTAAGTAATTTTATAGGGAGCCGCTATGTTGTTCCTTATAAAGGATACTCTTCCCACATCTTTACTAGAATGTGTTTACATTCACAGGCTCTTATCTCTGCATTACCGAAAACTCGGTGGGCAAAACGAGATTACGAGTGCTGGGAGTTTAGTCTTATAGCTCCTCATGTCCGTGCATTAATGGAAGGCTATCTTCTGTTTTTCTATTTGTCTGAAGCACCTATTAGTGAAGATGAATGGTACGTAAAACTCAATGTCATGCACCTAAATGACTGTACTCGTCGAGTTAGGCTTCATCAAAACATACGAAGCGCTGAAGACGAAGAGGGTTTTCGTGAACAGCAAACAGAACTGAAAAATCG
This sequence comes from Vibrio sp. 1874, assembly GCF_033344395.1. NCBI lineage: Bacteria > Pseudomonadati > Pseudomonadota > Gammaproteobacteria > Vibrionales > Vibrionaceae > Vibrio > Vibrio sp. 1874. Next base: position 11,246 of record NZ_JAWPOR010000027.1, on the reverse strand, counting down.
CTTAAAAGGATCCGAGTTTTTTAAAGAACTCCCGTCTAAGCTTCAAAAGCAGTTATTAACTGGAAAGGCTCTTATGATCCCTTCACGAGATGAGCTACTCGAAAAATTAGATGTAGATACTGGCGAGTTTAATGCGTTTTATGACATAGTTTCAAATTACACGCACATACTGCCGATTTCTTACTACCGAAGTGAAGGTAATGGACGAGGAACAGGCGTTCAAAATCGAACGGATTTGTCTTATATAGTTATCTCTTTAATTAACGCTTCTCATTGGTTGAACATTTCTACGGAAAGAATGGTTGAATTATTTCCTGATACAGCCAAGGTTAGAAAAGGGAAGAAATCTAAGTTTACTTTGGGTCCAAAGGAAAATACTAAGAACCGAAAATAAACACATAACAAACGCTTTAAGACGGATTCGCAACGCGTGGCATTTTTACTATGCGTCGATTTTAGTGTTTAAGGTGGTATGCGGCGGCTTCTGTATTGCGTTGCTCACCACTTAAGCGGGCGTTATGTGCTTTGGTGGAAATGAATATGGAAATCACAATCAGGTGTATCGAAACAGAAAGCATTGAGGACAAAGGTATATTCGAGGCTTTGTTTAGAGAGTACCTATCTGAATTCTCAGTTGAGCTAGATCTCTCAGTAATTGCTCAGCTATTTTCATTGCCTTATTTCCACGGATTTATCAGTTTTGTCGACGATAAGCCCGCCGGTTTTGCGGTTTGCTTTGAATCGTTCTCAACTTATCGTGCGCAAAGAGTGATGAATATCCATGACTTTATGGTGTCGGACAACTTTCGTAGTAAAGGTGTTGGCAATGCGCAGATGAATGGTATCGAACAGTATTGTCGTCATAATGATTACCTCAAAATCACATTAGAGGTCGGTGATGATAATGTTGCAGCTAAAAAGCTCTACAGTTCATTGGGCTACGAAGATTACAGAGTCGCTTTGAAAGGGCAGCAACATTGGCAAAAGTACCTCAATTAGCACGCACATAACAAACTGTTCAAGAGGGATTCGCAACGCGTGGCATTTTCACTATGCGTTGGTTTTAGTGTTTAAGGTGGTATGCGGTGGCTTTGGTATTGCGTTGCTCACCCCTTAACAGGGCGTTATGTGTTTAATTTGAGTTCAGTATATGAATCATGAGTTTTATGAGCACTTGATTGAGAGTGATGAATTTTGTTTGTATTTGGGGCGTTTAACTTTATTGGTCTCAAAACTTGAATCTAGATTGAAAGAAATAATTATTGCCTCAGAGGTTAAAGTTAGAATCAAGTTAGATAAACCGACATTAGGTCCTTTAATCGGTTGCTGCAAAGAACACCAACTTGTGAATAAAGACATCGTTTTTTTGTTGGGTTACATATTGGAACGTCGCAATTACGTAGTTCACAATTTGTACCCATTGTTCGATGGTAAAATTGAACCGACCCTTTTACCAAATGACAATCTGGTTTCAGAAGATGCAGAATATCTTTTTGCTAAGTGTGTTCGAGAGTTGTCGGAAGAGGTGAAAGAAACTCTTAAAATGTTAAACACATAACAAACTGTTTAAGAGTGATTCGCAACGCGTGGCATTTTTACTATGCGTTGCGTTTAGTGTTTAAGGTGGTTTGCGGTGGCATCGGCATTGCGTTGCTCACACCTTAACAGGGCGTTATGTGCTTTGGGAGAAAATGGACATGGATATTCCCGATAGATTCAAAAATGTAAGATACGTTTCATCCCGCATTCCAGGTTGCAAAGATGATTCCGACTTAACGCTTGGAGCTAACTGTCAGGTCTTTGCGTATAATCTGCTCAGAGACTTCGGTCTAAATCCACCTAACTACCGTTCTAGTGAACTGTGGAATGACTCAGAGTTGAGTGAGGTGGTCACTGAGTTTAAGCCGCTAGATATCATGTTGTACAGCGACTCTGCTGACTCATACGGAGCACACGTTGGAGTGTACGCCGGTAATGGACTCGTCTACCATCTGTCTTTGTCCAATGGCTTACCCAAGTTTGAGCGCCATTTAGACTTACTTCAACAAAGTAAGTATCGGTTTTTTATTGGTGCCAAGCGTATAAAGCAGTTTGGTGCATAACGTAAGCACGCACATAACAAACTGTTCAAGAGGGATTCGCAACGCGTGGCATTTTTACTATGCGTTGATTTTAGTGTTTAAGGTGGTATGCGGCGGCTTCGGTATTGCGTTGCTCACCCCTTAACAGGGCGTTATGTGCTTGGAGATCAAATGATAAAACAGCCTCCTTACAAAGTTGAGTTTGGCCAATCTGGAGAAGTCCCTCCGGCGCACGTTTTTGCCATAGATAATACCTCAATAAATTTAAGCAATAGCAGTCGAGATGGCGATACAGGCGGTCGTATTGATGAGCTTGCTCTCAATGGTGGGATTCAATCAAAGGAAACCAAACAGATGATGCTTGAGCTCAATAAGCAGGGTTTTGTGTTTGCTTACGATGATAAAGCTTATATTTCACCTAGCCATTTTATGAAGCAACTTTTATTGAGCGGTGACCTAAGAACATCATTCAAAGAAATCAGTTGGTCAAGTCCAAAGCGATGGTGTCTTACAGAGTATGAATTTGAGCAACGCACATAACAAACTGTTCAAGAGGGATTCGCAACGCGTGGCATTTTTACTATGCGTTGATTTTAGTGTTTAAGGTGGTTTGCGGAGGCTTCGGTATTGCGTTGCTCACCCCTTAACAGGGCGTTAACTGGATTGATGACGAGGTAAGTCCGATGAAAAGAATTGCGGTCATTGGTTCCGGCGGTTCGGGTAAATCCACATTTTCGGCACTATTAGGTAAAAAGTTGAATTTGCCTGTTCATCATCTCGATCAGCTATATTGGAAACCAAATTGGGTTAAAACTCCAAAAGATGACTGGCTCAAAATTCAAAAAAGTCTTTGTGAAAGCGAGTGTTGGATTATCGATGGTAATTACCAGAGTACCCTTGATATAAGGTTTGAAGCTTGTGACACAGTAATATTCTTAGATGTAAACCGATATACCTGTATCTATCGAGCACTAAAGAGAACATTATTAAGTAGTAAGCGTCCAGATTTAGCTGAAGGTTGCGATGAAAGGTTTGATATCGAGTTCATCAAATTTTTATGGGACTATCCTAAAAATTCGAAACCCGTAATAATGGACAAACTCAATACACTTACAAGCAATAAGCGTATAATTATCGCAAAATCGGTAGAGCAAGCACTCCACCTTTGCAAATCCAGTTAACAAACAGTTTAAGAGGGATTCAGCACGCGTGGCATTTTTGGTATGCGTTTGATTTCGGTGTTGAAGTGCCATGCAGCAACATCGGTATTGCGTGCTTCACCCCTTAACTGGGCGTTAGCCTTCGTAGGAGAAATTTCGTGGATAATATTCCAAATACTTTTTTAACAAGAGCATCGGATATTCTTGGTGATACTACATTGGGTTTGTCTGGTTCAAACATCGTCAAAGCATTTAGCGGTTATGCGTATGATTTTGATGTTGAAATTCCCCATAGTATCTACCCATTTGATGCGCCAAATAAGAGAAGCGCATTGTTAGATAACTTAAAGGTTTTTGAGCCAGAGTTGCAATACAAAATTATAAGAGAGCTTTGTGAGCACCCTAAGTTACCTCAGCCTGTAGCGGAAGATATTAATAACCTAAAAATTCAACTTATCGCACGTTATAGTAGTGTTTTCGGTAATGTAGTCGATACAACTCTGAATCAGCCATTAGTTGAAGAAGTTAAGTCGTTTCTGTATGACTTCCCAAGTAGTGAGGCTGTTTATCTAACGGCTCTAACAAAGTTCAACAACAACGTTTTTGAACGTAACTTATTTGATGATTTACGTTTGTCTTTGGAGCTTCTCCTAAAAGAGGTATTTGGCAATGAAAAGTCACTAGAAAATCAAGTCCCTTTAATCGGACAGTTTATTAGCTCTAAAGGTGGATCAAAGCACTTTTCTAATATGTTTAGAACTTTGGTTGATTACTATACGAAGTATCAAAATGCATTTGTTAAGCACAATGATGCAGTAGTCGAGGAAGAGGTCGAGTTTATCTTTGAGATGACATCCTCCTTCATGAAACATTTAATCAAGATGCACCACAAAGGCTAACAAAGCATTTAAGAGTGATTCGCAACGCCTGGCAGTTTCGCTTCGCTCAAGTATAGCCAAACGTCGCTCACACCTTAATGCGGCGTTAGCTGTAATGGAGTAATAATGAGTAAATTTGAAGAGTTAAGTAGTTTACTGGAAGCGTATGGTCAGGAGACCGAACATGCTCGCAAAGCGTTTCCGGTAAATAGCATAGAATGCTTAGACTCTGTTCCCGATTCTCAAGGGGTCTATTGGATAGAGACGACAATGCCAATATCCAAGGTTAGAGAAGCTATATCGGAATTAAACGGAAAGGAAAAAAAGTTACGTGTTAAACCACCAATAGGCACTAGTTTGATAACCCAAGTCGAGGCTGAACCTATTGTGATTTACTCTGGTACTGAAAATAATTTGAATAGCCGTTTAAAGCAACACCTCTTCAATCTTGGTAGCAAGAAAACAGCGAAATTAGGCTGTATTATCAGTCAACCACCATTCGACTCTTATGAGTGGTTCGTCAGTTACGCTGAAATTGACAGTTATGAGCTTCGCTATGCAGTTGAGGCATGGTGGAGACTAAATATGGGTTGGCCACAGTTCTGCTTGAGATAACAGCTAACAAACTGTTCAAGAGGGATTCGCAACGCGTGGCATTTTCACTATGCGTTGGTTTTAGTGTTTAAGGTGGTATGCGGCGGCATCGGTATTGCGTTGCTCACCCCTTAACAGGGCGTTATAGCGCACGATAAAATTGAATATGGATGGTCATGGATAATATCGAAAAAGAGCTCTATCAAGCAGCAATAGAACTAGTAAATATGCGATATCCTTCTGGTTGGGGTGGAGCTGCGGCTGTTAGAACAGAGTCAGGAAAAATATTAACAAGCATTGCTCCTGATACTAAAAACGATGCTCTTTCACTATGCATGGAGGTGGGAGCGTATTTAGAGGCTCACAAACTCAATGAGCGAGTGACCCACTCATTATGCCTGTGTCGTGAGAGCGAGAACGATGAATTTCTAATTTTGTCACCATGCGGAGTTTGCCAAGAGCGCCTCGTCCATTGGGGTGGGGATGTCAAAGCAGCAATTACGACTTCAGGGAATGCATTGGTTTTCAAGACTATACGAGAATTAATGCCTCATCATTGGTCACTTGTAAACGGCAAAGCGCTATAACAAACTGTTTAAGAGTGATTCGCAACGCGTGGCATTTTTACTATGCGTTGGTTTTAGTGTTTAAGGTGGTATGCAGTGGCTTCGGTATTGCGTTGCTCACACCTTAACAGGGCGTTAGGCTTCAAGGAGGAAGTTGTTAGTGTTAATACCACAATGGGAATCAAAAAACTTGGTTTTCACTGAGTTTTCAAGTGATGAGGCGGAGCTAGCCAAGTCAATTTTTGACAGTAACTTAAATGTGAAAGCAATGGATCCAACGTTCAGGGATTGGTCTATCACAGAGTATGAAAAATTAATTGCTGAAAGTAATAAGTCAAAATTACCTGACGAGCAAGGTGCATTTTACCTAAGAAAAATTAGCACAAAGAAAGGTCAAGTGGTTGGTTACATACAGCTGGAGTTTCATGCTCCTTCAACTGGCACTCTTTGGCTTCCTATGTTAACAATTCTACCGAGCTTTAAAGGTAAAGGTTTGGGTTCAGAAATAGTTAGTAGTGTTATCGCCGTAGCTTGTGAATACGCAAAGCTACAAAACGTAGGTTTAAATGTTTACGCAGAAAACATTTCTGCTTTTAGGTTCTGGTACCGACAAGGTTTTACGCAAATTCGAGCTTTCGATCAAGAAATAGAATTAGGTAAAGAATACAATTGCTTAGTGCTATATCGTGAGCTGAAAGCCTAACAAACGCTTTAAGACGGATTCGCAACGCGTGGCATTTGTGGTTTGCGGTAAATTTAGTGATTTAGGTGGTATGCGGAAACATCGGTATTGCGTTGCTCACCACTTAAGCGGGCGTTATATGCTTCAAGGAAAATGATGAAAAAAATCGCACTTTCAATAGCTTGCTTAATGGCCTCCAATCAGGCTAATGCTGACGTTAGGTTAGACTTTCCCTTCCAGAAAAAGTTTGAAGTGTATGAGATTAGCGGCAATAGTGTTGAGGAAATTGAACACTCTTTTAACTCTAGACCTGACTTTCTAGTAAATGAGGGCTTTGACGGGTACACCGCGTGGAAATATGACTTCCATACGCATGATGATTCTTGCGAAATTCATGAATTTGATCTTGAAGTTACCTATGCACTTCCGAAGTTTGAAATGTCTAGGACTTCAGCTGAATCAGCTGAGGAGTTTCGCCCATATCTTGAGAAGCTCTATCGACATGAGCAGACTCATTGCGCGCTTGTAGTTAAGTCGATACACGAAATGTATCTAGCCTTCAAACTTGGACAGCGTGGAGGGTGTAGTAGCGCAAATGATAGAGTCATTGAGCTTGAAGGTGATTTGGTGGAAATTAATGCCCTGTTTGACGTTTATACATCGCACGGAGAAATTGAATTAGCAGAGTCTCCTTTTGGAGAGGAGCCTTACTTGAAAGTATGCGAAATACCTTTCGCGCCAATGTCACCACGCATATAACAAGAAATTTAAGAGTGATTCACAACGCTTGGCGCTATCACTTTAAGTGAATTTAGTGTTTATGGCACAATTCTTTAGGTAGAGTGGTTAGCGTTGTTCACACCTTAATTTGGCGTTAGCCGTCATGGAGCTTGCTATACTCAAAGTGATAGAATAGTATCACTTTAGTATTCCTTTGGAGCAGCTCTCATGAAAGTAGAACTAGTTACATCACTCAAACGTCAAGCAACTAAGATCCTCGCGGATCTCCACGATACCAAAGAGCCAGTGTTAATTACTGAGCATGGTAAGCCATCCGCTTATCTCGTTGATGTTGATGACTACGAGTTTATGCAAAATCGTTTAGCTATTCTTGAGGGTATTGCACGAGGTGAGCGTGCGCTAGCTGACGGTAAAGTGATAAGCCATGATGAAGCCAAGGACAAAATGTCAAAATGGCTGAAATAATCTGGACTGAACCAGCGTTATCTGACCTCAACGATATCGCTGAATACATCGCACTTGAAAATATCGTAGCTGCAAAGCAGTTAGTGCAAACGATCTTCTCCAAAGTCGAACGCCTACAAACTTTCCCAGAGTCAGGTCGTATTCCACCCGAGCTAGAACATCTAAGTTATCGTGAAGTTGTCGTTAATCCATGTCGTGTTTTCTATAAACAAGACGGTGACAAAGTGTTTATTCTGTTTGTTATTCGTGCAGAGAGAGATTTGCGTAAGTTCCTGTTGAGTAAGCAGTAACCTTTGGGAATGAGCGGCTAACAAACTGTTTAAGAGTGATTCGCAACGCGTGGCATTTTTTCTATGCGTTGGTTTTAGTGTTTAAGGTGGTATGCGGCGGCTTCGGCATTGCGTTGCTCACACCTTAACAGGGCGTTAGGTTTAATTGGTGAGATAGTGGATACTAGAAAATTATTCAGAGTTGAAGATAGCTACCCATACGGTAATGCATTGCTCAATTATCAGAGCAATGCAATTGAAGAGGTTTTAGGTTTTGCTGCAAGCTATCGACGTGCGGCTATGGCCTTAGTTGCTGGTCATGATAGACAAAAAGTGGTTGCTATTGATAATGCTGCACTGCCTATTGTGTTTCTTTACCGTCATTCATTTGAATTGTACTTGAAAGCAATGGTTTATCATTCCGCCGCCGTTACGATAAACAAAAGTGAAATTTCAGATGCATTACCCAAATTATGGAAAGGCCACTCTCTTGTAAAGTTGGTAAAAATGGTAAGCCCAGTGATTAAACCAAGCCCATCAAACAATTTAGTGTTTGATGGCGAGTTATATGAAAAAATCCTATCTGTGGCTAACCAAATTGATGCGATCGATGATGGTTCATATAGCTTCCGTTACCCTATAACTAGCAAGGAACAAGCGTCATTGCCCTCACACTTTATGTTCAACATCTTTATTTTTTCAGAGGTGGTCGAGAATATGCTCGATGATGTGTCACAGATTTGTAGGTCATTAAGGCATGGGGGTGAAAAAAACTCATGTCAAATGAAACTATCTTTACCTCGAGTCCTCGTAAAATAAACCTAACAAACAATTTAAGAGTGATTCAGCACGCTTGGCATTTTTGTGTTGGGTCAAGTTTAGTGATTAAGGTGTTCAAATTGAGTGTCGTGGTTGCGTGCTTCACACCTTAATTGGGCGTTATAAGCCCAAGGAAAATTTGAATGTTGAGAAAAATATTTCGAGAGTTATTAATATCGTTAATTTTGGGGAGTATCCCATGTTTCATCGCATACCATTTTAGCGGAGTGTCGGGAGTTACGAATTATTTGAAAGCAATCGATGTCTCAGAAACAACGGTTTACTATTTTTTACTTCTATCCGGTTTCCAGTTTTTAATTTCTGTATTGGGGAAATGGGCACCAAGGCGTTTTGATTCAGTTCGTAAAAGTTTTTGCTTTTTGTACGAAGTAGCCAATGAAGTCGGTACTAGTCTGCTTTGTTTATATCGTATCGTTACGGGCTCGGCTTTGGGTTGTTGTTTAATTGCGTTAACGTCTTATCCTGATTTTGGTGAGTTCAAATACGCTATGTCTTTTTTTGTTGCAGCATTATTGTTCTTATGGGTATGTGTACTTATCAGTGATACATACAATCATGCTAGAAAGCAGCAGTTAGCTTAGGCTTATAACAAACTGTTTAAGAGGGATTCGCAACGCGTGGCATTTTCACTATGCGTTGGTTTTAGTGTTTAAGGTGGTATGCGTTGGCTTCGGTATTGCGTTGCTCACCCCTTAACAGGGCGTTATGCGTTTTACGTGATTTAGAGGAATAGAAATGAAATTTGAAGGTATTGCTCAACTAAACGAATTCGTTCTATCTATCAATGACTTTATTCACAATGAGGAAAACCATTCAGTTGTCCAATACCCTCGAAATTCTGTTAGTAGCTGGAATGTAAAATCCATAGAAGAAGAGAACGAAGCCCTTCTTAATTCAGTTTCAGGTTCAGCAAATATTTACGCAATTTTTGAGTTAGAAGACAACAATGATAAGCCGACTCTGAAGTACATTGGTAAAACTACTCGAAGACTGGCAAGGCAACGCTTAAGAAATCATTTGATAACTAAGCATGCTAAAACTGGAGCTAAGTTAGAATCTGTAAAAGATCTAGTACGAAGGGGGCATACAATCAAAATAGCATACCTTCCAATTGAACCTGAGTCTTTAAGAAACTACGTTGAAGAAGAACTGATTTTTCTGAACAAAAGCGCAGAATGGAATCGAGAAAACGCATAACAAAGCATTTAAGAGTGATTCGCAACGCTTGGCGCTTTCGCTTCGCTCAAGTATAGCCAAGCGTCGCTCACACCTTAATGCGGCGTTATGTGCCAGTCTTCGGAAAAAGTAAATATGCGGAAAAAGATAGACTTAGAACCTTTGAGACATGCCATTAGACAGAACAATATGATGGCAGTTTGGCGAGAAAGCACTATCAGTGAGTATGAGTCTCCTGACGAACATGCGAATAAAAAGGCGCTAGAATCAAAGCGTAAGTTTGAACAGATCATGTCATCTGCAAAAAATGACGGTACCAAAGAATACTTAACATGGGCGATCAATACTTCGTTAAACCTGAAGCTAACTCGGGGGCATAGCGCTCAGGCAATTGGTGGGAAGCATTGGCAGTCATGGGGTTCTAAGGTTAAGAAACGTAACAAGAAAAGCACATAACAAGCAATTTAAGAGGGATTCACAACGCTTGGCATTTTTGCTTCTACTTCAATTTTAGTGTTTATGGCACAATGCTTAGGTTTGGGGGAAGGCGTTGTTCACCCCTTAATTGGGCGTTATGTGCTTTGGTGTTCGTAACGTTTAGATGTGTATGCAAGTCATTTTAAATTAGTAAAAGGAATTACTATGTCCAAAAAGGAATCGGATAAAAGTACAGCACTTAAGTTGGGTTTGTTCATGGCTGGCTCGGTATTTGGTGCGGTCTTGTATATCTTTTTTGCATTTCCAGCATCTTGATTGTTCGGGTTACTAAATGTTGTCGGTTAGGCTCAAGCTACATGTAGGGATAGAATGTTAGTTGCCATCGTATACATCATTGTCACACTTCTTATGGTTAAAGTGCTTTTAAAGAAGAAAGTCTCTAAAAGTGTACTTTTTTACTTCGCTCTTGAACTCTATTTTGGTCCAGTTGCGGTCGCCTCTTATATCGATTAGCTGTTCTGAGAGTACAGTTGTTCAGGTTAAGCACGCACATAACAAACTGTTCAAGAGGGATTCGCAACGCGTGGCAATTTCACTATGCGTTGGTTTTAGTGTTTAAGGTGGTATGCGGCGACTTCGGCATTGCGTTGCTCACCCCTTAACAGGGCGTTATGTGAATTGGAGAAATTGAGTATATGAAGAAGTTCTTCGCAATATTTATAGCAGCTTTTTGCTTAGTTTCAGTTGGTGCTCTAGCGAATGACTACAAGCTCGGACAGGCGTTTGAAAATCATCAAAGTGACCTTCAAGTTCGAGGTTCAGGAACAGTAATTCGCCTATTGCCAGATGACAACAAAGGAAGTCGACATCAAAAATTCATACTCAAATTAGATAGTAAGCAAACTTTACTTGTTGCTCATAACATCGACTTAGCACCAAGAATTCCCAATCTAAAAGTCGGCGATCGAGTTCAGTTTTACGGTGAATATGAATGGAATAAAAAGGGTGGTGTAATGCACTGGACACACCACGATCCCAACAATAGGCACCCGCATGGTTGGTTAAAGCACAACAGTAAAAAGTACGAGTAAAAATTCACATAACAAAGCATTTAAGAGTGATTCCCAACGCTTGGCATTTTCAGCTCATGGTTTGGTTTCGTGTTTACGGTGGTATGGTTAAGGTTTGGTAGTAGCGTTGCTCACACCTTAATGCGGCGTTAGTACGGGTTTGGCATTAAATGTCATAAGTTTTGGTGTGTATCTGTTTTGGCGCTCGCCTTTACACCTTTCAGTTAGTGCCTTTCACGTTCTTTCCGGTGGCACTATATACGGAGTGTTCGCTTTGATTTCACCG
>NZ_JAWPOR010000026.1:0-38432 GCF_033344395.1 Vibrio sp. 1874 | reverse complement strand
GTTTCATTGAAACCTAATTTGAAGCCTAAGCTTCTAATTGGATTATCATCAACGAGTGCCCACACAGATTGATAGGTTTATATTGTTAAAGAGCTTGCTTTGCGAGAAGTTTTTCTCTCAAAGCGGAGGTGCATTCTAGCGATTTAATTGACAGTGTCAAACACTTTTTCAATTTTATTTTTCGTAGAAGCTTTCACCTCTCCGACCCTGCTGAAGCCTTATCGCGTCTGCCGTGTCGGTGGATGCGCATTATAGGGAACTCAGATCCGTTCGCAACCCTTTTTTGAAAAAAAATGGAAAAAACTGACTGTTCGATGACTATTTCATCAAAAAAGCAAAAAAGAGGGTAAAAAAACCTCTTTTTCTGCCTTAAAAGCCGTATTTAAATGAATGCGTACGCGTCTGCGAACATACGTTCGCTCTTCGCTTTCTTGTTCTGAGTGAACTGTTCACGTGCTGCGCCAGCCATTTCAAAACGACCTGCAATATAGATATCGTAGTTTTCTAAGCTTTCGAAATCTTCAGCTACAGCTTGTAGCACGTTACCAACTTTACCTTGCCAGTCTGCAGGAGCTTCTTCTACTACTGGCACAAAGTGAACATTGGCAAACTTGTCGGCAATCTCGACCAGTTCGTCTTTAGCATAAAGCTGGCAGTTATCGCGCGCCCCCCAATATAAATAGATAGGATTGGTTTTATTCTGCGCTACGCAGTGATCCAGAATCGAGCGAACGTAACTGAAGCCTGTACCACCAGCAATTAATAATAATGGGCGTTCGCTTTCTTCTTGAACCCAAGCATCGCCATGTGGCGCATCAATTTCAATCTGACCATCAGTTTCAAGCGCCGCTTGCATTGCTTCGACAACTTCTTGTGCATAAGCGTTGTGTTCCGCCGCACCGATGTGCAGTTCAAGTTCACCTTCATGACGACAAGGGCTGCTTGCGATAGAGAAAGGACGTTTGTCTTTTTCACCCATCACCACCATTAGGTACTGACCCGCTTTAAAAGGCACTGGTGATTCTGGATGAAGAAGGATTTGGTAAGTATTACAAGCTAACGGCTGAATAGACTTTACTTTACATTGGATGGTCATGGTGTTCCTCTCGCTTACTCATCAAAAGTAAGCACTAAATTACTTTCTGTATAGGCTTGGCAAGGGAATATCCAACCTTGCTGTTGCTCTTTTTCGGTTAGCATCGGTTCGAGGTGGTAACTCACCTCGCCCGTTAGCTTTTTACACATACACATGGCGCAAGCGCCAACTTGGCAACGGTGTGGGAAGCGAATATTGTTGTTGAGCGCAGCTTCCAACACCGTCTCCCCTTCTTTTACTTGGAACCTAACGTCCATTGGTAGAAGGTGGACTTGATGACTCATAGAATACCTAACTGGTCCCAAATCTCATCGACTTTAGCCACAAGTTTAGGATCTTTTTTGATAGGCGTACCCCACTCGCGCGTGACTTCAGATTCGAACTTTTTGGTCGCATCCAGTCCTAATTTGGATGAACTCTCAGTCTTACCAAGCACTTGAATCGTGTCTCTATCTGGGTCCATTCGAGTTGTCACCGCCCAAATGATGTCATTCCAATCTCGTGCATTAACGTCATCGTCGCACAAAATGATGAATTTGTTATCCGTGTACTGAGCAAAGAAGCCCCATAGATGTTCCATCAATTCTTGGGATTGACCAGCTTGGTCTTTCTTCATAGTCACGACAGCAAATTGGTTGTTTGCTGTAACTGGAAGATAGACGTCAACAATCTCAGGGCGTTGCTGTTTCAACTCATTTAGTTCTGCTTCGGTAATCGTTTTGCTGTCTCGCTCAGTGACCTCGGTTCGCGTCGCCAGCTCGGCATCCCATTTAATGGTCGCATCCAAGCCCATTTTGGAGCCAAGCCCAACCACTGGTGAAGCAAAGTCGAGCGAGTCGATTGGCGTGTTATCTATCATCAAGGTATCACGTACAGGATCCATATGCTCTGACATGGCTTTCACGACATCATTCCAATCTCGTGCGTTTACCGATTCATCGCACACAATAACAAACTTGGTATACATGAATTGACGTAAGAAAGACCACACGCCCATCATTACGCGCTTGGCATGTCCTGGGTACTGCTTCTTCATGGTGACGACGGCCATTCGGTACGAACAACCTTCTGGCGGAAGATAGAAGTCTTCAATCTCTGGGAATTGCTTTTGCAGAATAGGCACAAACACTTCGTTTAATGCCACACCCAATACAGCTGGTTCATCTGGCGGACGACCTGTGTAGGTGCTGTGATAAATAGGGTCTTTATGCATAGTAATGTGCGTAATAGTAAATACGTGGTGCTTTTCTTTTTCGTTATAGTAGCCAGTGTGGTCACCGTAAGGACCTTCATCAGCAAACTCGTTCGGGTCGATATAGCCTTCCATCACGATTTCCGCGCTCGCTGGCACTTCCAAATCGTTGCTGACTGACTTCACGACTTCCGTTTTGCTTCCACGTAGCAAACCTGCAAATGCGTATTCCGATAGCGTATCTGGCACTGGTGTTACTGCGCCAAGAATGGTTGCTGGGTCTGCACCAAACGCGACCGAAACTGGGAAAGGTTTACCTGGGTTGGTTTCCATCCAATCGCGCAGATCAAGCGCACCACCACGATGGGCTAACCAACGCATGATGATTTTGTTCTTGGCAATTTTCTGCTGACGGTAAATGCCTAGGTTCTGACGTTTCTTACTTGGACCTTTGGTTACGGTTAAGCCCCAAGTAAGCAGCGGCGCTACATCTTCTGCCCAGCAGCTCATTACCGGAATTTTATCCAAGTCGACTTCATCACCTTGCCAAACAATGTCTTGGCATGGTGCTTTACGTAAACGCTTAGCCGGCATGTTCAATACTTGTTTGAACACAGGCAGTTTTTCTAAAGCGTCTTTGAAGCCTTTTGGTGGCTCAGGTTCTTTTAAATAAGCCAGCAGCTTACCGACTTCTCTTAATTCTTTAACGTCTTCACGTCCCATGCCGATTGCGACACGCTCTGGTGTACCAAACAGGTTAGTCAAAACAGGTACGTCGTAGCCGATTGGGTTCTCAAACAACAGCGCAGGTCCACCAGCACGCAAGGTGCGGTCGCTGATTTCTGTCATTTCATAAGCGGGATCGACAGGGTGAGTGATGCGTTTAAGTCGACCTTTCTGTTCTAGGTGGTCGATAAATTCGCGTAAATCCTTAAAACTCATAGGCCTTCATGCTGGCTGATTAAACTGTCCGCAGTATAACAAATAGGAGGACGCTAAGATCCTCCTATTTTGTGTGGGTATGTGAGCAAGATTACTTTAATACTTGTTCAATCTGCCGAGCCTTTATCTGATGGTTCGAAGATACTAACTCTTCCAACCAGGTTTGATGCCCTTGTTGAGCAAGCTCTCGAGCAACCATGGTTGCTTCTTCTGATAACGCCATTTTTCTAACTAGAAACTGCTTTACTTGCGGAGATAGAGGGTTAGATTTTGTAAGTAGACTAATAGCTTCTGGCTTGAGTGATGGGTTAACTGTGGCATTCATCAATTGCTGAATGGAAAAAACGTCTCCAACCGCAGCTAAACGCTCAAGTTCGGACTGGCTGTTGTAATCGGCTTTCATCCGCCAGAGTAAGTTGTACACTTCCTCATCCTGACTAACTTGTGCCAACCTGACTATCACGGCCGTCGAGGGTAACCAACTGGTCACATTTGCTTTGGTTAACTGGGCCGCTAATGCAGCAAGCGCGTTGGGTGATAAACTGTCTAACTCTCGAATGAAAAGCGCTTCACGCGCTTGAGCTTGTTGAGATGGCCCTGTAAGCCATTGCTTTAAGTTAAGCTCTCTTCGTTCAGCTTGTAAGACAAAGTCCAAGGTACTTTGGTCTTGTTTCCAACGCTTAATCAAGCGACTCGCAATAACGGGAAAGTTAAAAGCGGGTACACTAAATTCATACCCATCACCTCGCTCTAACACTTGATAAGTCGGGGTCATACGGATCTGGGACTCAACAAACAGAGCCATTCGAGGCGTGAGAATCACATCTTGCTTTTCAAGCTTTTCCAATAATTGAAAGCGCACCACCTCTTGTTGAGGCAAAGCAAGTCTATCAAGGGCAAATTTAAGCGAGTCGACTTCATCTCTGACAGCGTAATCAAGCAGTTCAGAGACTTTAGCCTGTATTTGAGTATCCTGAAGCCACTGCTCTACTACAGACTCATGCATTTCCTTGGCAGATAATGTCGCAGGTAGAGTGATAAGTGACAAGCTCAGGAGTAATGACGACAACATTCCTTGTTGCATGTTAACCTCCCGATAACATTTCCTTCATTCTGATACTTCTATCGGGAGAAAGCAATAAAAAAGCCACCGATATACGGTGGCTTTTCGCAGAATAACTTATCTGAGACTATTGACGACGCATCGCATCGAAGAACTCATCGTTGGTCTTCGTCATCGCTAGCTTATCGATTAGGAATTCCATTGCGTCGATTTCGCCCATTGGGTGAACGATCTTACGCAGAATCCACATCTTCTGTAGTTCGTCAGTCTTCGTCAGTAGCTCTTCACGACGTGTACCTGAGCGGTTGAAGTCAATCGCAGGGAATACACGCTTCTCAGCAATCTTACGGTTCAAGTGCAGTTCCATGTTACCTGTACCCTTGAACTCTTCGTAGATAACTTCATCCATTTTAGAACCAGTATCTACTAGTGCCGTTGCGATGATAGTTAGGCTGCCGCCTTCTTCTACGTTACGTGCAGCACCGAAGAAACGCTTAGGACGATGTAATGCGTTTGCATCCACACCACCAGTTAGTACTTTACCTGATGAAGGCACTACGGTGTTGTAAGCACGAGCTAGACGAGTGATAGAGTCAAGCAAGATAACCACGTCTTTCTTATGTTCAACAAGACGTTTTGCTTTCTCGATCACCATTTCCGCTACTTGTACGTGACGAGATGCTGGCTCATCGAAAGTCGACGCAACCACTTCACCTTTAACTAGGCGCTGCATCTCAGTTACTTCTTCTGGACGTTCGTCGATAAGAAGAACCATCAACTCACACTCTGGGTGGTTGTACGCGATGCTTTGCGCGATGTTTTGCAGAAGCATTGTTTTACCCGCTTTAGGCGGAGCAACAATCAGACCACGTTGACCTTTACCGATTGGCGATGCCAAGTCTAAAACACGTGCTGTAATGTCTTCTGTTGAACCGTTACCACGCTCCATAACCATGCGCTCATTCGCATGTAGAGGGGTAAGGTTTTCAAATAGGATCTTGTTACGGGCGTTGTCTGGTTTATCGTCGTTAACGGTATTGACTTTTAGAAGGGCAAAGTAACGTTCACCGTCTTTTGGTGGACGAATTTTACCAGCGATAGAGTCACCAGTACGTAGGTTAAAGCGACGAATCTGACTTGGTGATACGTAGATATCGTCCGGACCCGCAAGGTATGAACTATCTGCACTGCGTAGGAAACCAAAGCCGTCTTGCAGAATTTCCAGAACCCCATCGCCAAAGATGTCTTCGCCGCCTTTCGCGTGCGCTTTTAAAATCGCGAAGATGATGTCTTGTTTTCTTAAGCGAGCTAGGTTCTCTAATCCTAAGCTTTCGCCCAGTTTTACAAGGTCAGACACAGGTCTGTTCTTCAGTTCGGTAAGGTTCATGGTGGTGGATTCTTGTTTAGTCAAAATAAGATCTGTTTTCTAGTTAAGATGGATTTGGTCTCAGGATCGACCAAGAAGAGAAATTTGTTCAATTAACGCGCGATAAGTTAGCACTAATTAGTATTCTAGTCCAGAGTTAGAAAAACAAAACCGTGCATTGTAACTTTGCACGGTTTTATCTGTAATCACTTGGTGATT
Organism: Vibrio sp. 1874; assembly: GCF_033344395.1. Lineage (NCBI taxonomy): Bacteria > Pseudomonadati > Pseudomonadota > Gammaproteobacteria > Vibrionales > Vibrionaceae > Vibrio > Vibrio sp. 1874. The sequence continues at coordinate 32,554 of NZ_JAWPOR010000026.1, read as the reverse complement.
ATAAGTTTGCGTCTAGGAACTCTTTTAGTTGAGTTTTAGACAGAGCACCTACTTTCGTTGCCGCTACGTTACCATCTTTAAATAGTAATAGCGTTGGAATGCCGCGAATACCAAACTTAGGTGGTGTACCTGCGTTATGGTCGATGTTTAGTTTACCGATAGTGAGTTTGCCTTCGTACTCGTCTGCGATTTCGTCCAAAATAGGAGCGATCATTTTACAAGGACCACACCATTCTGCCCAAAAATCCACTAGAACCGGGCCTGCAGCGTTGATTACATCGTTTTCAAAACCGTCATCAGTTAGCTGCAAAATCTTATCACTCATCTTCCACTCCAATGTGTTTTTCGAAACTGGTTGGATGATAACCAGTAATTAGATGCCCTATTGGAATGTATTTACTTTCGTATTGCAAGCTTTAGCTGATATTCTATAGCCATGAAAAAGACGCATATCACAGAGCAAAAGTTCGCCGATTTGGGCTTAAAGCCCCAAGTTATTGAAGGATTGGACAAAAAAGGGTTCGAATTTTGTACCCCTATCCAAGCCTTGGCGTTGCCGGTCCTGCTCACCGGCCAAGACATCGCAGGCCAGGCCCAAACGGGTACTGGTAAAACGCTCGCGTTTCTTACTGCTACGTTCAACCACCTTCTGACGACTCCGGAACATGAAGGTCGTAAGCCTACACAGCCACGCGCAATTATTATGGCGCCAACACGTGAGCTCGCTATTCAGATTTACAATGATGCAGAATCATTAACTGAAAGCACAGGTCTAAAAACCGCTCTAGCTTACGGTGGTGAAAGCTACGACAAGCAACTTGCGAAACTGCAAGACGGCGTAGATATTCTGATCGGAACAACAGGCCGTATCATCGATTTCTACAAACAGCGCGTATTTAACCTCAACAACATTCAAGCTGTTGTTCTGGACGAAGCCGACCGCATGTTCGATCTTGGCTTTATTAAAGACATTCGTTTCTTGTTCCGTCGTATGCCTGAGCCAAAAGAGCGTTTGAACATGCTGTTCTCAGCTACGCTTTCTTACCGCGTTCAAGAACTGGCATTCGAACACATGAATACTCCTGAGCATGTCGTTGTCGAACCAGAACAAAAAACTGGCCACCGTATCCAGGAAGAGCTTTTCTACCCTTCGAATGAAGACAAAATGGCACTGCTTCAAACACTAATTGAAGAAGAGTGGCCAGATCGTGCTATCATTTTTGCCAATACCAAGCATAAGTGTGAATCGGTTTGGGGGCATTTGGCTGCCGATGGACATCGTGTAGGCCTTCTTACTGGCGATGTACCGCAGAAGAAGCGTGAGAAGATTCTTGAGCAATTCACCAAAGGTGATGTCGACATCTTAGTTGCAACTGACGTTGCAGCGCGTGGCCTGCATATTCCTCAGGTAACGCACGTTTTCAACTACGACCTTCCTGACGACTGTGAGGATTATGTTCACCGTATTGGCCGTACTGGTCGCGCTGGTGCGAGCGGTCATTCGATCAGTTTTGCTTGTGAAGAGTACGCGGTTAACCTACCAGCAATCGAAGAATACATTGAGCACACAATCCCAGTTTCAGAGTACGATTCGTCGGCACTGATTCAAGATCTACCGGCTCCGATTCGTATGCGTGCACCACGCAACCAACAGCGCCGCACGAATACTGGCGGTACTCGTTCTGGTTCTGGTAACCGTAAGCCGCAGGGACGTCGTCCACGCCAACCACGTCAATCGGCACCAAAACAATCGTAATAGGAAACTGAGTTCGTTTATGAGTCAAGCAGGATCATCACCGCTATATGCCGCCATCGACCTCGGGTCGAACAGTTTTCACATGCTCGTTGTGCGTCACATCGATGGCAGCGTTCAAACAATGGCTAAAATTAAGCGCAAAGTTCGTCTAGCAGCGGGCTTAGATGAACATAATTCTCTTAGTATGGAAGCTATGCAGCGAGGATGGGACTGCTTAAGTCTATTTGCGGAACGCTTGCAGGACATTCCTAAGCAAAACATTCGCATCGTCGGTACTGCAACATTACGTACCGCGACCAATGTAGATGTGTTTTTGGAAAAGGCTAACCAAATTCTAGGCCAGCCTATCGAAGTGATTACTGGTGAAGAAGAAGCTGCCACTATCTATAAAGGTGTCGCTCACACCTCTGGCGGTAGTGGTCGTCGCCTTGTAGTCGATATCGGTGGAGCAAGTACCGAACTGATTATCGGTGAAGGTTTCGAAGCCAAAGCACTGACCAGCTTAAAAATGGGCTGCGTGACTTGGCTTGAAAACTTCTTTAAAGATCGCCAATTGAATGCTCGTAACTTTGACGCGGCAATTGAAGGAGCGAAACAGACCATCCAGCCGATTTTAGAACGTTATACAGAAATTGGTTGGGATGTGTGTGTTGGGGCATCAGGCACTGTTCAGGCATTGCAAGAGATAATGTTGGCGCAAGGCATGGACGAAGTAATCACTCACTCCAAGCTCAAACGTCTACAGAAGCAAGCCATGTTGGCCGACCATTTAGAAGAACTCGATATTGAAGGCTTAACACTTGAGCGCGCATTAGTGTTCCCTAGTGGCCTCTCTATTTTGATTGCCGTTTTTGAATTGCTTGAAATCGATGCTATGACACTGGCTGGCGGCGCACTACGCGAAGGCTTAGTGTATGAGATGGTTGAAGAGCTTCGTCAAGAAGACATTCGTGCCCGCACTATCGCTAGCGTACAAAATCGCTATCAGCTCGATCACCAATACGGCGAACAAGTCGCTACTCTGGCACACACGCTTTTACAGCAAGCTGGGGGCGATGAGTGGATTACAGAGCCTCAGGGCAAGATATTACTCGAGACCGCCGCAAAACTGCATGAAATTGGCTTAACTATCGATTTCAAAAAAGGCGGAGAGCATAGTGCTTACTTGCTACAGAATTTGGATCTGCCTGGTTACACGCGCGCACAGAAGTTCTTTATTGGTGAAGTGGCTCGTCGCTATCGCGAACAGCTCACTTCTTTACCTGAGCAGCATGCATTATCAGGCTCAAGTGCCAAACGAGTATTGAGACTGTTGCGTCTTGCAGTTCTGCTCAGCCATCGTCGCAATCCTGATCTAGAGCCAAATGTGACTCTAACAGTTGAAGGCGACAATCTAACGTTACACATTGATGCGCAATGGCTAGAGAAAAACCCACTGACTGCGGCTGAGTTGGAAATTGAATCCAACCGTCAGACAGACATCGGCTGGCCGTTAAGCGTCGTAGCAATATAATCGACCACTTCTGTCATAACGTATTAAGCCCAGGCGTTCGCTTGGGCTTTTTTGCATCTACTTCCCCTACAAAACGTGCTGCCCAGCAAAAATCTCAGCTTCTCCGCTCTACATCGAAAAACAGCCATGCTTTATTGATAAACACAATTTAGCCAACCAAGATGCACCATCATGAAAACCGTTTTAATGACTGGCTTAACTGGCACCCTCGCCCCAAAAGTCGCTCATCAGTTTCACCTACGCGGCTGGAACATATTGGAGTGGAATCACCACCAAATCCCGCCGGATGATCTACAGCAAAGTGAACAATTTTGGCAGCAACACCACATCAATGCGGTGTGCCATATGGCGATGGGAAGTGAAGAGTGGGCAGCGTGGCTTGGTGAGCAATGCAAACGCCATAATATTCCTTACCTCTTTGTCAGCACAGCAATGGTATTTGATGCCACAAAAAACGGGCCTTATGGCATCTTTGAAGAAAGAAACACCCAAGATGATTACGGCAAATACAAAGTTCGTTGTGAAGATGCAATCTGGCAAGCAAATCCAGATGCGATGGTTGCTCGAATTGGTTGGCAGCTCCATCACCAAGCAGAAGGCAATAACATGTTGGCGCATCTCGACCGCCAATATGAAGAGTACGGCGTTATTACCGCTAGCACAGCTTGGTATCCCGCGACTTCTCATATGGACGATACTGCACTCGCCTTTTTGCAGCTTATTGAGCGGAACGAAGCCGGTTTATACCATCTTGATAGCAACTTAAAAGATAAGTGGAATTTCTACGAACTCGTTTGTGCACTCAAGCAGCATTACAACAAGCCATGGCAAGTGCTGCCAAGCAATGATTATCACCATGACCAACGTCTAACAGATGAACGAATTGCCTTGCCGCCATTGAGTGAACGTTTCAACAAGCCAGAGCAAATCAAACAAGCTGGCATCATAGGCATCAACTGGGGACGCACGCACATTCCCCACTATCGAAACAATGGTGTATCGGTCACAACGTTATGCGCTAACCAAATAGAACCGCTTCAGCAAGCGTGCAGTGAGGAAGCAATCCTAAAGGCAGAAACGAACATCAGCGCACTCAAACAACTCGATGTCGTGACCATCGCGACACCTGCGCATACTCATGCAGAGATCATAAAGACGTTAGGTTCAACCAAGCTGATTTGTGAAAAGCCATTGGTGGGATTGAATTCCGACATCACTCACTGGCAGCAACCGAACTCCAACCTATTGGTTAATTACGCCTTTGCTCAGCTAGAGACCGCCAAGACGATAGAGAAATGGCTCACCTCGCAAACCCAACCTTGTGTGGTCAATCTAATCACCCAAGTTAACCTACCGGGCACCTTCACACTCAAAGAGTGGTTTCTTGAAACAGCCAGTCACCCTATTTCTTGGTTGCTGCACTGCTTCGGAGACTACTCTCAGTCAACACTGATTGAGGAAAACGGCCAACTGATCGTTGAGCTGCAATGTGGCGACCACCAGCTAAGATTTGTATTTGAATTAACCGGTGAGCCGGGCATCGAGCACATTTTAACGATTCAATCCAACCAGACCTTAACCAGTAAAGGCTACTACCGTGTCGGCGAAAAATGGCGTTTCGAGCCCATTCTCGTTAATGGCAACGCGATAAATGATGGAGAGTACAGCGAATCTGATTGCTGGCAGGACGCCAATCAACGCAGTGTCGGTTTGATGCTGGCGATGTTCAATCAAAGCATCAGTTGGGAGAACGGCCTGCAACTTGGCGCCTTCGATGCGCAAAAAGCCATTTTGATTGAGAAGATGCTCTTTTAGCCATTTCACCAACGAGCTTCCTCTACGTTCCGTATCTTCGATTAAAAGGTCTCACTCGGGACCTTTTTTATTGCTCATTTTTACCTTCGTACAGCTTAGGGAGCTTTTGGACACCCATGATCTAATTACTCCCCACGCTGTACAAAACCCTCTAAACCCAAGTAAACAGGTACAAAAAAGCCGCTTGATTTAAGCAAGCGGCTTTCGGGGTTCCCACTGATATTAAGACTGAACGCTTGTCGTCACCTTAAAGTCAGGGTTCACCGCAGTCAGCTTCTTAATTAGGTAATTCAGTAGTACGCCATACATAGGAACGAAAAGACCAAGACTGATAATCAGTTTGAAGCCGTAATCCACCAGCGCGATTTCCGTCCAATGCTCCGCCATAAATGGATCTGGGCTTTGGTAGAACGCAATGGCGAAGAAAGCGATAGTATCAAGTGCATTACCGAAAAGCGTTGAACACGTTGGTGCCACCCACCATTGCTTCATTTGACGTAGGCGGTTGAACACGTGCACATCCATGATCTGACCAAGTAGGTACGCCATGAAGCTAGCAATCGCGATACGAGCAACGAATAAGTTAAATTCCCCCAGGTGACCAAAACCTTGGAATTGACCTTCGAAGAACACCACCGATAAGAAGTAAGACACTGCCAAAGCAGGCAACATCACTAAGAAGATAATCTTACGCGCCAACTGAGCACCGAAAATACGCACGGTTAAGTCAGTCGCTAAGAAGATAAATGGGAAAGTGAATGCACCCCAAGTGGTATGGAAACCGAATATAGTAAACGGTAGCTGAACTAGGTAATTGCTAGATGCAATAATGACTAGGTGGAATAGAACCAGATAGATAAGGGCGTTGCGCTGCTGCGCAGGGGTAAAGTTACTCATGCGATACCTTTTTAGTTTGGTTTGGGGGTGAGGGAACCCAAATCGAGTCACTGAATAGAGTGGCTCTTACCAACAATGTAAAATGAAAAATAAACTGGCTTGGCTCATTCTGAGCGAAGCGGTGGGCGATTATACATTAACCACTTTTCGCCGCAAGTCGTCTGTTTTACGCAAACGTTTGAGCATAAAAAAGGGTGTTTCATGTGAAACACCCTTTCAAGAAAAATTCTATTTTTAGAAGCCGCGCTGGAACAATCCTGCAAGATAATCCAACTCTTCCCTGCTCTCTTCAATCGCTAACGCTTCAAACCAAATCGCTTCGCTGTAATGCTCTGCTTTCATAAACAGTCGGCAACCTTCAAAGTCAATCAGCCAAGAGTGAATGTCCGCATCCCACTGCTTTTCCACCACAGTAGCGGAAAGCAAGCCGACTAAACGCTCACCTAAGGCAGGAAAGCTATCAAGGTCAAAGCTCGGCGCGGTAATGATTAAGCGCCCTTCTTGTGCCATGTAATCCGCTAAGCCAAATTCCTTTTGCATCTTGGTTCCTTATCCGTGGTGAGTAATGTGTTCTTGAATCAAATCGAGGAATGGGTCGGCGTACTTCTCTAGTTTGCGCTGACCAACGCCACTCACTGCCAGCATTTCGCCGTAAGACGTTGGCAAGATCTCCGCCATATCAATCAGAGTCGCGTCACTAAAGACCACGTATGGTGGCAAACCATCTTCATCAGCAATCGATTTACGCAGCTTGCGTAACTTAGCAAACAGCTTCTTGTCGTAGTTCTTACTGGTCAGTTTTTCCGACTTCGCCGCACGTGCTGCGGTGTCTAAACGTGGAACCGCTAACTCCAGAGTCACATCGCCACGCAACAGCGGACGCGCTTCTTCGGTAAGTTGTAGCGTTGAATTGCGTGTAATGTTTTGGAACAACAGCCCTTTGTGGATTAACTGACGGAAGATACTCACCCAGTAATCGTGGCTATGGTCGCGCCCTATCGCGTAGGTAGAAATCTTATCGTGCCCGTTTTCACGTACACGAATGTTTTGCATGCCACGTAGCACTTCCACTACGTAACCCATACCAAAGCTCTGATTAACACGGTACACACAAGATAGCGCCTTACGCGCTTCTTCCGTGGCATCAAAGTGCTTCGGTGGATCTAAGCAAATATCGCAGTTGCCACATGGCTTCTCACGATACTCACCAAAGTAATTCAATAGCACCTGACGACGACAAGTCTGCGCCTCAGCAAAGGCACTCATCGCATTCAGTTTGTGGGTTTCCACCTGCTTCTGTGGACCATCGTCTTTCTCATCCAACATACGACGCAGCCAACTGATGTCCGCCGGGTCATACAACATCATCGCTTCCGCAGGCAGACCATCACGCCCTGCACGACCCGTTTCCTGATAGTAGGACTCGATATTGCGCGGGATATCAAAGTGAACCACAAAGCGCACGTTTGGTTTGTTGATGCCCATACCGAATGCCACGGTCGCCACCACGATTTGGATATCATCGCGTTGGAAAGCTTCTTGAACGTAAGCGCGCTCATCGGCGTCCATACCTGCGTGATAACCAGCAGCACGAATGTGGTTGTTGCACAGCTTCTCGGTCACCATCTCAACTTTCTTACGGCTACCACAATAGATGATGCCGCAATTACCTTTTTGGGTTTCAAGATAACGAACGATTTGCGAAACCGGCTTGTGCTTCTCAACTAAGTTGTAGCGAATGTTGGGACGGTCGAAGCTGCCTAGATAAACCTCTGGATTATTCAGTTGCAGACGCTCAAGAATATCTCGACGCGTTGCGTCATCCGCCGTCGCCGTCAGCGCCATAAATGGCACATGGGAAAACTGCTGCTTGAGTTGACCAAGCGCGGCGTATTCTGGACGAAAATCGTGTCCCCACTGGGAAATACAGTGCGCTTCATCGACAGCAATCATCGATAACGGCAGGTTTTCCAAGCGCTCAATGAAATCACGCATCAATACGCGTTCTGGCGAGACGTACACCAACTTAAGATGACCAGTGTGCATGCGGTTATACACGCTGAGCAGATCTTCGCGAGGCATGGTCGAGTTAATGCACTCAGCCGCTACACCGTTGGCTTTAAGCTGGTCCACTTGGTCCTTCATCAACGAGATAAGCGGAGAAATGACCAAAGTAATGCCAGAGCGAACCAAAGCAGGGATTTGATAACACAGCGACTTACCGCCACCAGTAGGCAGGATAACTAAGCTGTCGCGACCTTCTACCGCAGCGTCAATCACCAACTGCTGACCATCACGGAACTCTTGGTAACCAAACACATCCTCCAACACACGTTGAGGCGTTACAGGCGAATCAGATTGTTCGGCTAACAAGGTCGAGGTCATGAAAAGTCTCAGATTGGGTCTTAAAAAAGAGGTGCTTATGCATACCACTGGCACACAAAGTGAGGGCACATTGTAATGGGGTTTCATGGTGAATAAAACCGCAAATTGTTAGGTGTTTCGCATCACGACTCGTATACTGATTTTCTGCTCTATAAAACACACAATTAGGTGACACTTCATGACACCAGAAGACGAACAACAACGCGCGCGGCAAGGCATCTTGCTAGCGATTGGCGCGTATACCATGTGGGGCATTGCGCCGATGTACTTTAAGTCCATCGCACAAGTATCTCCTTTGGAAATTCTAAGCCACCGAGTGATATGGTCTTTCTTTTTGCTTGCTGCACTCCTCCATTTTGGCCGTCACTGGCGCTCGGCTTACCACATCGCGAAAGACAAAACGAAAATCGCTTACCTGATCGCAAGTTCCATTTTAATTGGCGGCAATTGGTTGATTTTCATTTGGGCGGTAAACTCGAATCATATGCTCGACGCCAGCTTAGGTTATTACATTAACCCACTGATCAACGTCTTACTCGGGATGGTATTTTTGGGAGAGAGACTGCGTAAATTACAGTGGTTCGCGGTTGTATTGGCAGGTTGTGGCGTACTCGTTCAACTGATTGTATTTGGCTCCGTACCTGTTGTTGCGATGGCGTTAGCAATGAGCTTCGGCTTTTATGGCTTATTAAGAAAGAAAGTCAGTGTCGATGCAAAAACTGGCTTGTTTATCGAGACATTACTTCTACTGCCAGTGGCCGCTGTTTATTTGCTTTTTATTGCCGATACACCAACCTCAAATATGCTTACGAATCCACTTACGTTAAATAGTTTGTTGATCGCGGCTGGGGTTATAACAACCCTACCACTGCTGTGCTTTACGGGTGCAGCAACAAGACTCAAATTATCGACTTTGGGCTTTTTCCAATATATAGGCCCAAGCTTAATGTTTTTACTTGCAGTATTGATGTATGGCGAACCTTTTACCATGGATAAAGCGATCACTTTCGTCTTTATTTGGGGAGCACTAGTCGTGTTTAGCTTTGATGGATTACGTAATAACCGTCGCTCACGCCGAATCGTTCAGCCACAGTGATCGTTTTTTACAAGACAAGTTAGAAATTGCCAGATAAGCTTGGTCATAATGTGACCAAGCTTTTTTATTTAATGGAACATATTCAGTACTACGCAACCGACCATGACAACTTGAGTCTAATAGAGGCGAAATACCAGAAATTTGCTTTTCAAAGGCATTACCATCTGGATTTTCATCTCGGCCTGATCACGCATGGTGCGCAGAAGTTCCAATACCAAGGTAACAGCCACCAAGTTGGTCACGGGCAAATTGTGATTATGCCGCCGGATGAGCTGCACGACGGGCAATCTAAGCTCGAGAGTGGCTACGAAGTAAATGTGTTTGCGATCGAACCTCATCTATTGAGCGATCTGGCTGATCTTAAGCAAAACGGTCAAATAATACACTTCAACGAACTGATCATCTCGGATCCGCAGATATTTTCACAACTTAGTAACTTACACGGGCTGCTTCGTCGTGAAAACCTCAGCCAACTCACCAAAGATTGCCTTCCTTTTGAAGGATTTAACCAACTTTTTGATCGCTACGGATCGCTTGAGCGACAAAAAGTGGTGCCGCTAGGAAACCAATCGCTTGGGACGTTAAAAGATTATCTAATGGCTAACCTTGACCAAGCGGTGCGTTTGGATTCACTTTCAGAGCTGTGCCAACTGAGCCCAACTCAGTTCCAGCGCCACTTTAAAGCGCAAACTGGCATGACGCCTTATGCATGGTTCGCACGCCTGCGCCTTGAACAAGGCATGAAGTTACTGCAAGCTGGTCAATGTGGTACCGACGTCGCTCATCAAATCGGTTTCTATGATCAAGCGCATTTCAGCAAAGCGTTTAAACAGACCTACGGCGTTTCCCCTTCTCAAGTGGCTCGTTAATTTCATTTACCGAGAAAGCTGTCAGTTTTTTACAAGCGCCACAGGTGACTTACCACGACAATAGCCGCATTGGTTAAATTTGAGATGTGTTATGAATGAATCCACCATATTGCTGACACTCGCCAGCATTCACTTTATTGCCCTAATGAGTCCAGGTCCGGACTTTGCGCTGGTCGTACAAAATGCGACGCGTCATGGTCGTCAAACTGGCTTGTACATTGCGTTGGGATTGTCCGTCGGTATTTTGCTGCACTCTTTGTTCAGCCTGACAGGTGTGAGTTTTGTCGTCCACCAGCACCCAGTGCTGTATTCCGTGGTACAACTGCTCGGTGGTAGTTACCTGCTCTACTTAGGAATTGGCGCATTGCGTGCCGTGATCTCGATGATCCAAAACCCACTGACGGATCAACCTAAGAAGCAAAATAACCTAGTGATCAGCAATAAGCGTCAAGCGTTTGCTAAAGGGTTTGCGACCAACATTCTTAACCCAAAAGCCCTGGTGTTCTTTGTCAGTTTGATGTCGAGTTTAGTCCCAGCAGGTATGTCGATTACTGGCAAAGGTATTGCACTGGTCATCCTGTTTGGCTTGTCGCTATTCTGGTTCTCTAGCCTTGCATGGATGCTGTCGACACAGCGCTTACAGCGTAAATTGCAACAAGCGGGTATCTACATCGACGGTCTATGCGGCGTGGTATTTACTCTAGTGGGCGGCAGTATTCTATACCAAACTATCAATACTTTTCTCGGATAAAGTACTGATTTAAAAGCGTAGCACAATCGACATTTCTAAGATTGCTGACTCGACGTGACTCTCCATAACTGCCAAGCTCAAAGCACAAAACTGGCAACATGGAGAGTCATCATGCATTGGACGTTCAACCGACTCGTGACCACGGGTCTTTTTCTTACTTCCCCACTAATCTTATCTACCTCAGTCTTTGCTAACCAAGCAGCAGATGCGGTTGCGCCGGAGCACAGTACTGGCTTCGAGCAAAAGCAATTGATCAAAGCGAAAGATTATATGGTTACCGCTGCTAACCCAATTGCAACCCAAGCTGGTGCGGATGTTATTGCCCAAGGTGGTAATGCTATTGATGCTATGGTTGCCGTGCAGCTGATGCTGGGCTTGGTAGAACCGCAATCATCAGGCATTGGTGGTGGCGCCTTCTTAGTGTATTGGGACAGTGAGAAACAAAAACTGACTACGTATGATGGACGCGAAACCGCACCGCTCGCCGCAACGCCGAAACTCTTCCTAGATGACAAAGGACAACCACTGCAATTTTACGATGCGGTTGTCGGTGGGCGTTCCGTTGCCACTCCTGGTACAGTGAAACTGCTGTGGGACACGCACCAGAAATACGGCAAGTTGGAATGGAAGAAGATAATCCAACCCGTGATTACCTTGGCTGAGCAAGGTTTCGAAGTCAGTCCTCGCCTCGCGAGTTTGATTGAGAAAGATGCTAAGCGCCTATCACGCTTCCCTGCGACTAAGGCTTACTTCTTCAATCCAGACGGCTCACCAAAAGCCGAAGGCACGTTGTTGAAGAACCCTGAATACGCGCAAACTCTGACGGCAATTGCAGAGCAAGGGGCAAAAGCTTTCTATCAAGGCGATATCGCCACAGACATCATCAAGACCGTACAAAATGCACCGGGCAATCCTGGCGTATTGGCACAACCTGACTTTGATGCGTTCCAAATCAAGCAACGTGAACCGGTTTGTGCGGCTTACCAAAGCTATGACATCTGCGGCATGGGACCACCTAGCTCTGGCGCATTGACGGTTGGACAGATTCTCGCGATCACCGAGCAATACGATCTTAAAGGTTGGGGAGCCGAAAGCGCGAAATCATGGCAAGTGATCGCCGATGCATCGCGCCTTGCGTTCGCGGATCGTGGTAAATACATGGCTGACCAAGATTATGTGCCAATGCCAACCGAAGGCTTGCTTGATAAAGATTATCTCAAACAACGTGCTGAGCTCATTCAAGTCGGTAAAGCCTTGAGTAAGGCTGAAGCCGGTAATCCTCCTTGGTCGCACGCCATGAACTTAAGCATGGACCAATCGATCGAGCTGCCTTCCACCAGCCATTTCAATATCGTCGATAAGCAAGGCAATGTGGTTTCAATGACAACAACCATCGAGAACGCCTTTGGCTCACGCTTGATGGTACGCGGCTTCTTGCTCAATAACGAACTGACCGATTTCTCTTTCCGCACGCATCAAGATGGTGTGCCAATCGCAAACCGATTAGAACCGGGCAAACGCCCACGTTCATCTATGGCACCAACCATTATGATGAAGGATGACAAGCCTTACATGGCAATTGGCTCACCGGGTGGCAGCCGCATTATTGGTTACGTCGCACAAGCCATTATCGCCCACACGCAATGGGATATGGACATCCAAAGCGCGATTAATCAGCCACGATTGCTGAACCGTTTTGGCACCTTAGATATTGAGCAAGGTACCGCCGCAGAGGGCTTACAGCCTGCTCTGGAGAAGATGGGCTTTAAAACCGATGTTCGGGATTTGAACTCTGGTCTGCATGCGATACGCATAACAAAAGACGGTCTTGAGGGCGCAGCCGATCCAAGGCGTGAAGGTGCCGCTATCGGGCAGTAAGAGTCTTTCGCTCGACCCCTTGTGCGAGATCTCTCACAAAGGGTTGAGCAAACCTCTCTTTTTTAATGGTAAAACCGTACAGCAAAGAGCATAAGCCATTGAATTTGATACTCATGTATCTTTTTTGAACGCTAAGAGAGTTAAAAAATGTGAGATTAGCCCGTTGTTGGAAATCGTTAAACACGTAATATTAAACCTGTCGGAAGGATGCTGACACGGAACAGGAAACACCACGGACTTGGTGAACTTCAGGAAGAAGAAACGGTTATTCAGGATGAATAGTCGGGCATGGATTGCAAAATTGGACATTGAACGGAATCAATAGTGACTAGGATGGTTGCTACTAAGGACGGGAAATGGACACCTCTGGACGAGGCAAGGATTTGAACATCAGGATGATGTCAGGGACACCGCTCAGGGAACAAGTGATGAGAGCTAACGAGGATAGTTAGCAGACCAGGATAAGGTCATTAAGGACACCGCTAGGAAGGCGACGTAAGGATTAAGCTGACGGATTCAGCACACTATCATGGATTAGATGCATGGAGCACTCTTAGTAGCTGGATTGCTGCGAGTAAGACTATAACCCCGATGGGCGCAAGCCCTCGGGGTTTTTCTTTGCCTAAAGTTTTTCTCATCTGCACCGTTAAATCGCGCTTTCGAATTCCATTTTTTTACTGCTTTATCGACGCCAAAACCGCACAAACAAAAAGAGCCGCCGAAGCAGCTCTTAAGTGGATGATACCAATCACAATAAATAAGTGATCAGAAATAGCGTAGGGAAAATGCTTGAGAACAAGGCGCAATTTTTCGATAAGTAGTTATTCTACAATCAAAAATTGCAACGCAGTTATCGAGTATTTTAACAAGCTAGAATGACCAGTTATTTACTACGATTGGTATGAGTTTTGGTCAAGCCTTACAGTTTCTCTAGTCGTGCGTAAGCAGTTACCAACCATTTGATGCCTTCACCGTTAAAGGCAATCTGTACACGGCTTTGTGGACCACTGCCTTCGAAGTTGATGATGGTGCCTTCACCAAACTTTGGATGCATCACACGAGAACCTAGCGTAAAGCCGGTTTCATTAAAGCTCTCTTTCACAACAGTTTGGCTAAATCGACCACTGCTTGAAGGACGGCTAACTTGCGCCTTCATTCGTACTTCATCTAAACAAGTTTCTGGCAGTTCACGGATAAAGCGAGACGGTTTATGGTATTTATCCTGACCGTACAAACGACGCATTTCAGCATAAGTGATGTACAGTTTCTGCATCGCACGGGTCATGCCTACGTAACACAGACGGCGTTCTTCTTCTAAGCGCCCTGCTTCTTCTGCCGACATTTGGCTTGGGAACATGCCTTCTTCCACACCGACCATAAACACCAATGGAAACTCTAGACCTTTCGCACTGTGTAATGTCATGAGCTGAACCGCATCTTCAAATTCGTCCGCTTGTCCTTCGCCCGCTTCTAGTGCTGCGTGGGTTAGGAATGCCGTCAGCAGTGACATGTCTTCGGCTTCTTCTGGTTTCTCGAATTGGCGAGTTGCGGTCACCAATTCCTCCAAGTTCTCAATACGTGCCTTAGACTTTTCGCCCTTCTCTTGCTCGTACATAGCGAACAAGCCCGAGTATTTAATCACATGGTCAGTTTGGTGATGCAGCGGCATCTCTAAGGTGTCGTCTTCTAGCGCGGTGACAAGCTCGATAAAACGGCTCAGAGCACCAGCAGCGCGACCAGCAAGCACCTTCTCGTCCAACATTGCCACACTCGCTTCCCACATGGTGCAACCACGATCACGAGCCGCAAAGCGGATGGTTTCAAGCGTCTTATCGCCCAAACCACGCGTTGGCGTATTCACCACACGTTCAAACGCCGCATCATCGTTACGGTTGGCAATCAGACGCATGTAGCTCAAGGCATCTTTGATTTCCTGACGTTCGAAGAATCGCATGCCGCCGTAGATACGGTAAGGCAGACCGGCTTGAATTAACGCTTCTTCCAGAACACGCGACTGGGCGTTGTTACGGTAAAGCATCGCAGCGTCATTCAGAGCACCGCCCTTGTCTTGCCACTCTTTGATTTTGTTCACCGCAAAACGGGCTTCATCTAATTCGTTGTAAGCGCTGTAAACCGAGATAGGCTCACCGACCACGCCATCCGTCCACAACTCTTTACCCATACGCTCGGTGTTATTCGCAATCAGGGTGTTAGATGCTTCCAGAATGGTCTTGGTTGAACGGTAGTTTTGCTCAAGACGAATGGTATTTACGCTTGGGAATTCGAGCGTAAACTTCTCAATATTCTCGACTTTTGCACCACGCCAACCATAAATCGACTGGTCGTCATCACCTACGATCATCACGTGACACTCAGGACCCGCCATCATACGTAGCCAAGCATATTGAATGTTGTTGGTATCTTGGAACTCGTCCACCAAGATATGCTTAAAGCGTGCTTGGTAGTGTTCACGGACGAACTTGTTATCACGCAGTAGCTCATGTGCGCGCAGCAAGATTTCCGCAAAATCGACTAAACCAGCACGATCACACGCTTCTTGGTAAGCGGTGTACAACTGCAGATATGTCTTGGTTACTGGATCATGGTACGCATCAATGTGCGACGGACGCAGACCTTCGTCTTTCTTACCGTTAATCCACCATGCCACTTGGCGTGCAGGCCATTGCTTCTCATCGAGGTTTTGCGCTTTGATCAAACGCTTTAGCAGACGCTGCTGGTCGTCACTGTCAATGATTTGGAAATCTTCCGGTAGCTTCGCATCAAGATAGTGTGCTCGCAGAATACGGTGACAAATGCCGTGGAAAGTACCATTCCACATACCGCCTGCACTGCCCATCATTAGCTCTTCGATACGTCCACGCATCTCTGCCGCCGCCTTATTGGTAAAGGTTACCGACATGATTGAAAACGGAGAAGCTTGCTCGACCGACATCAGCCAAGCGATACGGTGAACAAGAACGCGTGTCTTACCACTTCCTGCGCCAGCAAGAACGAGCAAGTTTTCTAGAGGTGCTGCAACGGCTTCACGTTGTTTATCGTTCAAACCGTCGAGTAATAGAGATGGATCCATCATGATGAGAGCTACTGGTTATTTATACATAAAAACCGATTATAACCTAAACAACCGGGTGCTGTTTAGACAAAACTTGATAAAAAAATCGATGTTTTTTTGCCCAATACATCAATTAGTTATATCTATTTGACCCTACAAACCCATTTACTTCAGAAATTTTTCTGAAAGTTTTTTAGCCAGTTTCCTATCTTTTAAGTTAAGCAAGTTGATAACAAAAACGCCAAAACAGGCGATTCATCTTGCCAACTTAAAGTAAAGGAAATCATTCAGAGGAATTTATTATGAAAAAGTCGAATCTAGCTGTTACTGCTGCTGTTACTGGTCTTCTAGCTCTTGGTGGCACAATGCTAACTGCAGCTCCAGCTGTCGCTGCTGAAAAAGAAAAGTGCTATGGCGTTTCTAAAGCAGGTAAAAACGACTGTGCAACAAAAAGCAGCTCATGCGCTGGTACTTCTAAAGAAGATAACCAAAAAGACGCATTCGTAGTCGTACCAAAAGGTCTTTGTGACAAACTCGCTGGCGGTAGCACTTCTTCTTCATAATCTTTTATCGCTAGCTATTGTGAGGATGCGTTGACGCTCAACCAACGCAAAGCCAAGACGCATCCTTCTCTTCCCGCACGATTTGAAAAGGAGTTTCACGTGAAACACCACACCTTCCACGACCTTGTTGGAGTTGGATTAAGAACCCCTCACCTCGATTACTTTAGCCAATCCCAGCCTGAGTTGTCTTGGTTAGAAATCCACAGTGAAAACTATTTCCAACCCAATGCAACAGAGCGCCATCAGCTACAAACGCTTCGCGAGCAATATCAAATTAGCTGCCACGGTATTGGTTTGTCGCTAGGTTCGGTGGAACGTGTTAGTCAAAAGCATCTTGCGCAACTTAAATCACTGATTGACTCAATCGACCCAATTCTTGTTTCTGACCATTTAAGTTGGAGTGAAAACGGCGGTCACTACTTTAATGACCTGCTTCCACTTCCGTATACGGAAGAAGCGCTCAACGTGTTCACTCGTAACGTGAATGAAGTGCAGGAATATTTGCAACGCGAGATCTTGATAGAGAACCCATCTAGTTATGTGAAGTTTCAACATTCGACCATCAGCGAATGGGAGTTTCTTACCGAAGTGCAAAAGCGCACTGACTGTCGTTTATTGCTCGATCTAAACAATGTTTATGTTTCGGCGTTCAACCACGGTTTTGATTGCGACACATACCTAGATGCGATTCCAGCCGACAAAGTGGATGAGATTCACTTGGCAGGTTTTACCATCAAACAACTCGACAAAGGTGAGATATGGATTGATACCCATAGCCGCCCAGTTAGTGATGAAGTTTGGCAACTGTTCGCGCAGTGGACAAAAAAACACGGTCCACGTCATACGTTGATTGAATGGGATTTGGATATCCCCGCGCCAGAAGTCTTATTAGGAGAAGCGCAGAAAGCATCGCAACTGCTGTTGCAAGGCACACTTCCAAGTGAACAAAGCGAACCAAGGAAGGCATCATGAATCTAGCCACCTTACAAAGCCAGTTTGCTAAAGCCCTGCACTATCAAGCGCTCGGTGAAGACTGCGATATTGCCAGTGATGAGTTTACCGCTGATGAACGCATACAAATTTACCGCAATAACTTTATCGTCAGCTTAAGCGAAGTGTTGTCCGCGACCTACCCGATGGTTGAAGCGCTGCTTGGTGAAGAATGCTTTGAACAGATAGCTCGCCAGCATGTTCTTTCTTACCCATTAAAAGAAGGAAATGTGGTGCATTATGGCGAAGGCTTTCAAGACACCATCATGCAGTTTAGTCAGGTGATCGCACAAGCACCTTACAGCCCTGAAGTCGCACGCTTCGAGTGGCATATCGACCTAGCTCGTCAAGCACAGTATGAGCAATCCAATGCAGCGGAATTAAAACCGCTTGCGTTACTTGGCGAAGTGAGTGAAGAGCAACAACCCGCTTTAGTCTTACACCTTAAAAAGGGCTGCCGCAGCTTTGACTCCAATTACGCAGTATTCGATCTATTTAGTGCGATTCAAACTGGGCAATTCGAACAACTTAATATCAACCAATTACAGCAAGGTGTCATCTCGATTCAAGCCAATGGAGAAGCCTTGTGTCACGCACTCGATGCCGATGTGTTCCAACTGCTGCAATGTTTAGAGCAGAAGCAGAGTTTGAGCGAAATACCTGAAGTTTTACTCGCTCATCTCAATCGCATCATGGCACTCGATATTGTTGACGGCTTTACATTGCAATCAATCTAAGGAGCACTCTATGACGGATACGGTTAAAAACTTAGTGAATCGGTACGACGATTTAATCAGTACCCTACAAGCTGGCTTTGTCCCTTTACTACTTCTCTTTTGTCGCTTGTGGGTAGCCTGGGTGTTCTTCAATTCAGGACTAATCAAAATCTCATCTTGGGATAGCACGCTGTACTTATTTGAGCTGGAATACCAAGTGCCAATCTTGCCATGGGAATTGGCGGCTTATTTAGGTACGGCTGCGGAGTTGGTTCTACCGGTGTTCTTGGCACTGGGATTGATTACCCGCCCGATGGCAGCAATGCTGTTTGTGTTCAACATCATCGCAGTGATCTCTTACCCACTGTTGTGGGAGAAAGGTTTTTATGACCACCAACTTTGGGGATTGATGATTCTTATCGTAATCGTATGGGGGCCAGGACCGCTGTCTTTGGACCACATCCTGAAAAAGAAAATGACGAGCTAAAAAAATCCCCGCATCATGCGGGGATTTTTTATTATTTATTCAAGTAAGCCAGTAGCTCTTCTGCTGAGATACCTTGCTGAGCGAGGTCTTTTGCCATCTGCTCGACTTGTTCATCTTTGCGTGACTCAATCACTTGCTGAAATTGGTACACGATATCACGCAAAATTGGCAGAGGTACTTGTTTCGCCGCACTACGAATACGCTCGGAGCTTTGATTACCCAGCTCATTAAGCAACTTGCCAAACATCACCTTTTCTGGTGAATCTTCCATTTGCTCTAGAATACGAGCCATTTCATACGTGGTTAACGACATTACTTTTTGAGTTCCGTTATGGTGTCAGGAAAAGTCTGAGTGACAAATATACACGCCTTACTTACATTGGAAAATACTAAATTACACTGATTTACGCTTTCGCAAAGCTCGAGTGCCAGTTCTTCCCTGCTTTTGTAAACAGAACGACCAACGCAGGTAATAGGACCCACATATGAATTGCGATCAAGGTTTGTGGATCCAGAGATAAGCGTTGCAGTGTACCCACCAACAAACCAGAGCCACTCATTTGGAACAATCCAAGCAGTGCAGCTGCCGTGCCCGCCTTATCACCAAACGGTTCTAACGCTTTCCCTGCCGCTGCACCCAGAATGAATGCAAAACCTACAGAAGACATAAAGATAGGTAACATGAAAGAAAGCGCGGTATTCTGACCATTCATCACTAGCATGATCACACCTGCGAGACCCAGAGTTGAGATCCCGGTGACTAAGGTGTTGTGAGTTCCAACGCGCTCCATAAACTTAGGCGCCAGCATACATGCCGCAATGTTTATCACCGCATTTACACCAAACCAGAAAGTGAATTCATTCATCGACAGCCCCATCCCCGTCATCAATACCGACGGTGCTGAGGTAACGTAAGCAAGAATAACCGCCATCGCCATCAAGCATAATGACGCATGGAAAACAAAAGATGGTGTGCTAAGCACTGCCCAATACCGACTAAGCTTAAACACGGCTTGCTTTTCTGTTGACGGGTTAGTCTCTTTCATCATGAAAAACATCAATGATCCAGACACCACAGCAAAACCAGCCATAAAGCTAAAGTTAGCACGCCAGTCAAATTGCTGAGTTAACCAGCTACCTAGAATTGGAGCTAAAGCCGGAATGAAACAAATCGCACCGTTAAGGTAGCTGATCATTTTGCCGCTTTTTTCCGGGCCAAAGATATCGCGAACTGTTGCAAAGGCTGCTACCGATGTCGCACACGCACCTAAGCCTTGTAGCAGTCGGGAAACCAACATCCACTCAATATTTTGAGCACTCCACGCCAATAAAGCGCTCATCGCGTAAATGGTGATACCGCCCAATGCAACAGTTCGACGTCCGAGTTTATCTGCTAGGGGACCTGCGAATAGCTGACCAACACCCATAGCAAATAAGAACCAAGTGATCGTGTCTTGTGCTAGCGCATTATCGACCTGAAAAGTGGAAGCAATAAGAGGTAAAGCAGGTAGATAAATATCAATCGCTAAAGGACTGAAAAGAACCAAAAGGGTCAATAACGCCATCTGTTTTTTACTATTAGAAAACTGGCTAGACACACAACACTCCGAATTGGATAAAGAACTTTGGGTAAAGCTTAATCATCTGATGATATGAATGGAAATGATGTATAATCATGAGCATTATTCCTCAGAGGAAATTCACTGTGAACGTCGAAAAACTGGCTCGTATCGATTTAAATCTATTGGTCTGCTTTAAAGTGCTGATTGAAGAGTTAAACGTTACTCGTGCGGCCCACCGATTGTGCTTAAGCCAATCTGCCGTAAGTAAATCACTGGCTAAACTGCGCATTCAATTTGATGACCCGCTTTTCACTCGAAACTCACATGGATTAACACCTACGCCGCGCGCATTGTTTCTTAAACCGAAACTGGATCTGTTGATAAATCAGTTAGAAGTGCTGACTCAACCCGAAGAGTTTTCTCCCCAAAGCAGTGAATACCGTTTTCAAATAGCAGCGGTAGAGAGTGTCTACCCTCTCATTCTACCCCATTTCTTACCGGCGATTTTTCAACAAGCACCTGGCGTGACAATTAGCACACACCCGTGGTCGGATAATACATTTAAAATGCTTCAACGCGGCGAACTGGATTTAGGCTTAACTGGAAAAGATATCGATATAAACGATGCCAAGCTGACTCTTCAACCACCCGATGACATTTGCGAGTTGGAAATTTATCGTGATTACCAAATGTGCATCATTCGCAAAAACCACCCTGCGCTAAAACAACCTTGGAATCTGGAAGCCTATCTCGCCCTACGCCATGTACAAGTACGTTGTGATGGCAACGACCGTTGGTTGCTGGATTATCGCCTTGCAGATATTGGCACCGACCGCGATATTGCCGTCACTGTGCCCGACTTTAACAGTGCCGCAAGTTTATGTTCATACACCGACTTTATCTTTACTGCGCCAAGTCATTTTGTGCAACTTGCGGCCAAACAGCTTGATTTGGTCGTGCTGCCACTACCGTTAGAATTCCCACCTATGGCTTACACTTTATTCTGGCACCGAGACAGAGAAAACGACCCTGCATTAGGCTGGCTACGTACGATGATCACACAAAAAACCGATCACCTTAGATAAAAACACCGCGCTCAATTTGCGCTTAGCGGCTAAAATGAGTAGCTTAACTGTCGTAGTCCTTTTTGGCTCATCTATGGCCTAGTTGTACTCCGACTCTATTGAAGTGATTGCGAACCTCAATGGAATCGTAAACTGCATGAAGCAGATGGAAACAGCTCCCACACCTGAGCATGAAGGAGCGGTAATTTGAAGGAATAACACAGATGCACAACGATACCCAAAGCCGCGTGAATGCAATTCGCGAATGGCTAGCACAACAGAATATTGATGCCCTACTTGTCCCTCATGAAGACGAGTACTTGGGTGAATACGTACCAGCGCACAACGAGCGTTTACATTGGCTAACTGGCTTTACTGGTTCTGCTGGTGCTGCGGTAATCACCAAAGACAAAGCCGCTATCTTTGTTGATGGTCGCTACACAGTACAAGTAACAAAGCAGGTTCCTGCTGATCTATTCGAATACCGTCACTTGATTGAAGAGCCTGCACTAGATTGGATTAAAGACCATCTTGCAAATGGCGCGTCTGTGGCAATCGACCCTCGCATGCACAACGCTGCTTGGCTAGACATGGCACAAGCAAAACTTGCTGGCGCACTTGAGCTTAAGATTCTCGATAGCAACCCAATTGATGAACTGTGGCACGACCGCCCTGCTCCTGTGGTTTCTGATGTTCGCCTAATGGCAACAGAAGCAGTTGGTCAGTCAAGTGAAAGCAAACGCCAAGAAATCGCAGAGCTCGTGAAAAAAGCCGGTGCAGACAGCGCAGTGATCACAGCACTTGATTCTATCTGTTGGTTGCTCAACGTTCGTGGTCTAGATGTCTCACGTCTTCCGGTTCTGCTTTCTCACGCGATTCTGCACTCAGATTCAAGCGTGGAATACTTCCTAGATCCAGCTCGTCTACCGGCTGAGTTTGACGCTCACGTTGGTTCAGGCGTGACCGTTCATCACCCTGAAGCATTGCAAACACGACTAGAAACCCTGACTGGCAAGAATGTATTGGTTGACCCTGCGACAAGTAACGCATGGTTTAAGTTGGTTCTGCAAAACGCCGGCGCAACCGTGGTAAGCAAAGCAGATCCATGTCTAATGCCAAAAGCAGCGAAGAACGCCGTTGAAATCGCAGGCATGAAAGCCTGTCATATCCGCGATGGCGTTGCGATGAGCAAGTTCCTATCTTGGTTAGATGCAGAAGTCGTTGCGGGTAACCTGCATGATGAAGCGACGCTGGCAGACAAACTGGAAGCGTTCCGTAGCGAAGACCCAACACTTATGGATCTTAGCTTCGATACCATTTCAGCTGCCGGCGGTAACGCGGCAATGTGTCACTACAACCACGAAAACCAACCTGAACCTGGCAAGCTAGAACTGAACACACTTTACCTCGTGGATTCAGGCGGTCAGTACCTAGATGGTACGACAGACATCACGCGTACCATTGCCATAGGTCAGCCTTCACAAGAGATGATTAAACAATTCACTCTTGCGCTAAAAGGTCACATCGGTGTTGCACGTGCACGTTTCCCGAAAGGCACACGTGGTTACCAAATCGATACGCTAGCTCGTCAGCACCTATGGGCGGAAGGCTACGATTACGATCACGGTACTGGTCACGGTGTTGGTCACTTCCTAAGTGTTCATGAAGGTCCAGCGAGCATTTCGAAGAAGCAAATCGATGTGCCTCTGACAGAAGGTATGGTGCTATCCAACGAGCCAGGTTACTACCGTGCAGATGCGTTTGGTATCCGTATCGAGAACCTAGAGCTTGTTGTTGAAACCCCGACTAACGGTGACTTCCCTGTTCTATCATTTGAGTCGCTAACACGCTGCCCAATCGACAAGCGCAACATCAACGTTGATATGCTAACTCGTCCAGAACTTGCTTGGCTGAATGATTACCATCAGAAAGTATGGGATGAGATCAGCCCGCTAGTTGAAGGTGATGTGAAAGAGTGGCTTCGTCAAGCAACGCTACCAGTAGCACACAGCTAGAAGCTAGAAGCTAGAAGCTAGAAGCTAGAAGCTAGAAAAAAGTAGAGGGTTGATGTTTTGCATCAACCCTCTTTTTTTGCCTATGTTTCACGTGAAACATAACGATGACTAGTGGCTTTCTTTGCTACTTAACCAGAATACGCCGAGTGCCAATCTCGCCATACTGGGTCAAAGCCTTTGGCTCGAATCATATCTTCCACAGAACCCGCGCTTCGCTCATCACTGATCTCAAACTGCTCGAGTTCAACATCATCCATCGCATACCCACCCGGCTGAGTTTTCGATGCAGCAGACATGCTGGTGATGCCTAACGGTAATGCATTGTCTCTGAATTTCGGTGATTCACGAGTCGATAATGACAACTCAACTTCTGGATTTAGCAAACGATAAGCGCAAATCAACTGCACAAGCTGCTTATCCGTCATGACTGATTTTGGTTGGAGCGCGCCCTCACAAGGACGTAAACGCGGAAATGAAATGGAGTAACGAGTCTGCCAATACGTGCGCTCAAGATAGTCCAAGTGCGCTGCCACATAAAAGCAATCTGTTCGCCACTCTTCCAACCCTATCAAAGCGCCAATACCGATCTTATCGATGCCTGCTTTTGCAAGACGATCGGGTGTATCCAATCGGTATTCGAAATCCATCTTATTGCCACGCAGATGGTGCTCGGCGTAAGTCGAAGGATGATACGTTTCTTGATAGACCATCACCGCATCCAAACCCAATGTCTTGAGCTCGGCGTATTCGTCTTGACCTAGCGGCTGCACTTCCATCGCCAAATAATTAAAGCGTTGCTTAATCATCGGCACCATTTCGCGAAAGTATTTCATCCCCACTTTGGTTTCGTGTTCACCAGTCACCAGCAATACGCTATCGAACTTCATGCGTTTAATAGCTTCAACTTCTGCAACCACTTCGTCCCTATTCAAGGTACGACGCTTGATTCTATTCTCCATTGAGAAGCCACAATAAGTACAAGCATTGGCGCACAAGTTAGAAAGGTACAGTGGAATGTAAAGCGACATGGTATTACCAAAACGCTTGCGAGTTGCCGAGTATGACAGCTGCGCCATTTGCTCTAAGTACGCTTCAGCCGCTGGTGAAATAAGCGCTTTAAAGTCTTCCAAATCACGCTTGGGTTTATTCAATGCTCGCTCGACATCTTGTGCCGTTTTCGCGTAGATCGACATCGAGATGTCGTCCCAATTCAGCTGCTTAAATTGTTCAACGAAGCTCATGTTTTCCTCGCTTAATAGCTAAACCAATCTAGGACTAAAGCTCATCTAGGAATGACGTCAGTGGACTCGACGCAACCGCATGAGAAACCTTACCAGCAAGTCCGGCTTCATAAGCCATACGCCCCGACTCTACCGCCAACTTAAATGCCTTCGCCATCGCAACGGGATCGCTCGAAGCTGCAATCGCAGTATTGACGAGCACGGCATCCGCGCCCATTTCCATCGCACGCGCAGCATGTGAAGGAGCACCGATACCCGCATCCACAACCACAGGAACATTAGCTTGGTCGATAATGATCTCTAGGAAGTCGTGAGAAACTATCCCTTTGTTAGAACCGATCGGCGCACCTAATGGCATGACCGCTGCACAACCCACTTCTTCCAATCGTTTACACAGAACCGGGTCAGCATGACAGTAAGGAAGGATAATGAAGCCTTCACGAACCAGTTGCTCAGCGGCAGCAAGTGTCTCAATTGGATCAGGCATCAAGTACTTCGGGTCTGGATGAATTTCTAGTTTTAACCAGTTAGTGCCCAACGCTTCTCGCGCCAGTTGCGCGGCAAACACAGCATCTTTAGCATTCTTTGCACCCGAGGTGTTCGGCAATAAGTTCACACCCGCTTGTACTAACGGAAGCAAAATATCGTCTTGTCGGTCGTTCACATCGACACGCTTCAACGCCATGGTCGCAAGTTGAGATCCCGACACTTGAATCGCTTCTGCCATTAATCGGCTGTTGGCAAACTTCCCTGTTCCCGTGAACAGTCTTGATTCGAATTGTTTATCACCAATTTTAAGCATCGACTTTAACCCCCTGCGATCGCTTGAAACAAAGAGATGCTATCTCCCTGTGAAAGAACTGTGCTAGCCCACTCACTGCGCGGCACAACATTGTTATTAATTGCAAAAACACAGCCCATTTCAGGCAGCGCAAATTGACTAATGATTTGCTGTAGATTTGACTCACTGGCAACTTGATGTGACTGGTCATTGATGACAATAGTGATCACATCTAAGTCAGCAGCGGTCATTTGTATTGTTTGTTGTTCTGATAACGTCATTGCTTCCAACTCTCTTAATTCTGCCAATTACTCGTAAGCTAAATCTGAGCACACACTTGGCACTGTTTGTCTTTGCTTATCGCCATGGTTTGCCATTGCAGTTTCAACCCATCAAACAGATGCAACTTGGCAGTCTCGACATGAAACTTTCCCGTCGCCAGTTTTTGAATTGCCGCTATCGCTTGGTAGTTACCAAGTGTGCCCACCACCGGACCAACGACACCACTCTCACTACACTTTTGCGTTTGCGGTAATTCGTCGAACGGATACAAACAGCGGTAACAGGCTTTACTCTGCGCTTCTTGTTCACTTGGTATTTGGTAATCAAAGACAGCAAATTGTCCTTGCCAACCAATTGCCGCCGCTGAGATAAGTGGCGTATTTTGCTCGAAACAAACTTGGTTAATGAGCTGACGCGTTGGCATGTTATCGGTGCAGTCGAGCACCACATCCGCTAGCATCACTTCAAGCTGCAGCTGTGCTTTGTCTAATCGCTTATTGAGAGCACGAACTTGGACCATAGAATTAAGTTCAGTGAGTTGCTTTACAGTCGCTTTTGTTTTCGCAACTTGGAGGTCTTGTTCACGATAAATGATCTGACGTTGTAGGTTACTGCTATCAACTTCATCGTCATCGACCACAACCAATTTACCAACACCCGCTGATGCCAAGTACAAACTCGCAGCACTTCCTAACCCACCACAACCGATGATCAGCACATTCGATTTACTCAACCGCTCTTGCCCAACTTCGGCAATTTCTGGCAGAGCGACTTGACGTTGATAGCGAAGGAACTGCTTATCCGTCAGCATGCTCGCCTCTCTTGGTATCCACCAATTTACTATTCTGATCAGTAAACGTTAGCTGTCTTTCCTTCATCAGTTGTACGAAGAACTCGATGACCGACTGAGGTGATTCTGCCAACGTAATAGCTCGCACAACTGCCAAACTAGAAACACCTGCTTGCCAAACTTGGGCTGCATTAGATTGGTCAATACCACCAATCGCGACCGTCGGAAAGCCAAGTACATTGCCAGTCACAGTTTTGTCTTTCGAAGGACGGAAAGCCGACGCTGTGTTTCCGTAAGGAATGCTATCAATCAGCTTTTGATACAGAGCCAAGCGCACCAAACCTTGTGGTTTCGATGGCATCTGTTTAGTGGTGGTTGGGAAAATATGCCCTAGCGCGATGTAACTAGGATGAATTTGTACGATGCGCAGTAGCTCATAATAACCATGAGTAGAAAGACCAAGACAAATGCCGGCTTTAGTTATCTGAGCCAAATTCGATTCTTCTATGTCTTCTTGTCCTAGGTGAACGCCATAAGCGCCATGCTTGATTGCCAACTGCCAATAGTCATTGATGAACACTTGTGCTTGATACTGACGGCCTAGCTCAATTGCTCGAATGATCTGTTGTTCTAAATCGGCTTGTTGTGGGTTCTTGATTCGCAGTTGAATAGTGTTGATGCCTAGTGGCAGTAGACGCTCAATCCAAGCAACATCATCAACGACTGGATAGAGCCCTAGACTTTGCTTAGTTAGAGTTGGAAAGCTAACGCTCTCACCTTGTGCAGACCAACCAACTTGAATATCGAGTCGGTTATCCTCTAGTACAGGTGTGGGGAAATCATCAAATTGGTCAGCCCACTGAGTAGATCGTCCCTCACCAAGGTTGTCATTCAACAGTGTTTCACGTGAAACATTCGCTTGTTGAGTTAGCATTCCTCGAGCAAGTGTTAACGCATCTTCGATAGGAAAATCGAGTACTGTCAGCGTTACTATCCAAGCAAGGTGATGTTCAGGATCGAACATTGCGTTGAATTTGGACTTAACGGAAAGCGCTCTCACTTCGTTGTTAATTAGGTGACGCCAGATATCAAGCTGAAGCACTTTCTCCTTTTCATCGGATACCTGCGTATCAGCAATGCCAATATGAATCGCTTTCGACGGTTGCTTAGCGCACGCTTCTACCGACAAAGCAGAACGGTAATAGAGCACAAATGAACTCTCATGCTCAGAGTCATAATCATCAATGAGATCAGTCGTTATGTGTGTGGTCTGTTGGCCGCGAACAAGCTGAATAGATTGAGTTGGGCTCACACCCAACTCAACGTCTTCGATGCTAAAACCCTGTTCTTTCGCCAACAACAAACATTGCTGAACTAAACCAGTCAGTTCAATCAATGATGACGGAATAAGGATTTTGCTCATTAGTCACTTACCTCGGCATGTGCTGCTGGGTGGTATAGCTCAGAACCTGTCTCTCTAAATTCTTGCGATTTCTGACGCATCCCCTCAAGAGGGTCATCCAGCATTTTGATCGATATAGCTTGGTCCGCAGCAACTTGCTCTGTGTCTTTCGCATATTCTCGAACCTCTTGCGAGATCTTCATCGAGCAGAACTTTGGCCCGCACATCGAACAGAAGTGAGCAACTTTTCCAGACTCTTGAGGCAAGGTTTCGTCATGGAAAGCGCGCGCGGTATCTGGATCGAGTGACAAGTTGAATTGGTCTTCCCAGCGGAACTCGAAGCGAGCTTTAGAAAGCGCGTTATCACGAACTTGTGCACCAGGATGTCCCTTCGCCAAATCCGCGGCGTGCGCAGCAAGCTTGTAAGTTATCATGCCTACTTTCACGTCTTCTTTGTTTGGTAAACCAAGATGCTCTTTAGGAGTGACGTAGCAAAGCATCGCACAGCCATACCAACCAATCATGGCTGCGCCAATACCTGAAGTAATATGGTCGTAACCAGGAGCGACATCTGTCGTCAGCGGACCAAGCGTGTAGAAAGGAGCTTCATGACAATGCTCTAGCTGCTCTTCCATGTTCTCTTTGATCATGTGCATTGGAACATGACCAGGACCTTCGATTATCACCTGTACGTCGTATTCCCACGCTATCTTGGTCAACTCACCAAGAGTGCGAAGCTCTGCAAATTGCGCTTCGTCGTTAGCATCGGCTACCGAGCCAGGGCGCAGACCATCACCAAGAGATAGTGCGACATCGTACTTAGCACAGATTTCACAGATCTCTCGGAAGTGGGTATATAAGAAGCTTTCTTGGTGATGCGCTAAACACCATTTCGCGATGATAGAACCACCACGAGAGACGATGCCAGTAACGCGTTTTGCAGTCATTGGCACATAACGAAGTAGTAAACCGGCATGGATAGTAAAGTAGTCAACGCCCTGCTCTGCTTGCTCAATCAGGGTATCGCGCATCACTTCCCAGTTAAGGTTTTCCGCAACACCGTTCACTTTCTCAAGCGCTTGGTACATTGGCACGGTACCGATCGGAACCGGACTGTTACGTAGAATCCACTCGCGAGTTTCGTGAATATTGCGTCCAGTAGAGAGATCCATAACGGTATCGCCACCCCAGCGCGTTGCCCATACTAACTTTTCTACTTCTTCCTCAATCGAAGAAGTGACCGATGAGTTACCGATGTTGGCGTTCACTTTGACCAAAAAGTTACGTCCAATGATCATTGGTTCGGATTCTGGGTGGTTAATATTTGAAGGGATAATAGCGCGACCTTCGGCGACTTCTTTACGCACGAATTCGGCGGTAATATCTTTTGGTAGGTTCGCTCCGAAGCTTTGACCCGGATGCTGTTGATTCAGCACTTCATCGCGATACTTGGCACGCCCCATGTTTTCACGCAGCGCGATATATTCCATTTCTGGGGTAATAATACCTTTGCGAGCATAGTGCAATTGAGTCACACAATGGCCATCTTTGGCACGTCGAATACGTGGTAGATTACCGTAACGAAGATCGTCTAGTGTTTCGTCTTCTAAGCGTTCTTTGGTGTACACCGAGCTTACTTCATCAAGTAGCTCAGTATCGGCGCGCTCTTCAATCCACCCTTCTCTCAGCTTAGGTAAGCCGTTATAGAGGTCTATGGTGTGCTCTGGATCTGTGTATACACCCGACGTATCGTAAACGCGTACTGGCTCATTAGGTTCGAATATAGGCGCTTCTTTTGTGCCTCCAATAAGGCTATCAGCGAGTGATATTTCACGCATTGGCACACGAATATCTGGACGTGAGCCTTCTACGTAGACTTTGCTTGAATTGGGGTACGGTTGTACCGAGAGTGTATCAATGAACTGTTTTGCTTCCAGTCTCGCTTGTTTGCGACTCGACATAGCATTTTTCCTTGCTTTGTTATACTAGATAAAAAGTAATTGGATAAAAATGCTTGGCGGATAGATGCGACAAGAGGAGTCAAATTAAGGCTAGTTAAAGCTTACGATATTTGCCTGTAACAACATTCGACTTTTGATAGATCAACCAGAAAGAACTCCGGTGTGAATATCTTCTCTTGTTCCCTTCGCAGATTCTAATCTGATCAGGTTCAACGGATCCCGAATTAACGGTCTCAGCCTTATGGCACTCCGACAAGTGATGTCAGTATATAAAAACGGCTTGGTGAAACCAAGCCGACCTGTTCAATTTTTAACTACTTTGCTAGCTGCGCATCAATAATTGAAAGCCTATCCACGCCGCTGAAATACTTAACACGACATTCAACAATACGTTCAACCCCATCTTAAAGAAAGCGCCCTGCTGCATAAGCAAAACATTATCCATCGAGAAGGTGGAAAACGTCGTTAGTGCGCCTAAAAAACCCAAGCCAATCACTTGTCGCCAAGGTTCCGTTGCCAAAAGTTCATTATCGAAAGCTGCTATCAATAAGCCCATCATAAATGAGCCAACAACGTTAACGGTTAACGTACCATATGGCAAACCACGCCCCAATAAAATGACACAAAGTTCAGAAATTAAGTAACGAGAACATGCACCAAATGCACCACCCAATGCAATAAAACCCAAAACGGATAGTTGTCCCATAATTCCCCCAGAAAAGTTAATGGCGACATTGTAATCAAATTTACGGCAATAGTGATTATACAATCTTAGAATTCAGCAAATTATAGCGCTTAAAACTTATCAAGATTTAAAAAGTTACAGGAGTCACTTTACTTCAATATAACCCATCAACCCCGTCTTCATGTGTTCGATCACATGACAATGGTACATCCAACGTCCAGGGTTATCTGCAACAAATGCCGCTTTCGCACTGCCGTTTTTTCCAAGCAAGACCGTATCGGTATGAAACGGTTCGTCGAGTTTTTTTCCATCTAACTCAAGAACCGTAAATGTGTGTCCATGAAGGTGAATAGGATGATGATATTGGGTGACGTTCTTTAGGTTGAAGATATAGGTTTTTCCCATCTCCAATGTTGAAAGGGGCGCTGGAATATTATCTTTGCTCATTCCCTCCCAAGTCCGTTTGTTCATCAGCCAGAATTTAGGTATCGCTTTGCCCGATTTATCAGCAGGAGTGATCGCCCCCTCCCACTCAAACACATAATCGATTTGCTCTGCATTTTTCAAATCGAGAGCTGGCACAGGGTTGAGAGGTAATAAAGGCAGTTTCTGGTTGTTCGACAGGTCAGACTCAACAACGTCAAACTCGCACAAAGGGAATGGGAAGCGTCCTTTCATTTGACGCACATAAACACGTTTTCCAGCCTTTGGAGCAATCAATCCGACATCTAACCTCATTCCTGGACCAATTTTATGCTGAGTGAGCTTATAAGGCGTTTTAACAGGGTTACCATCAATAGCAATAACCCAAGCCTCTGCACCTTCAATAGCGATCGGGTAAGTAATGGTGTTATCGACATTAGCAATTCTTAATCGCGTGGTAGCATTCTGCTTCAGCGTATAAACAGGTTCATGCACACCATTGACGCTACTCCACTCTCCGGGAGTCCCCATACGAGCGCTCAAGCGCGGCACCATAAGGTTCTTCCACTGACCTAGTTTGTCTAAATGCCAATGCTTGAGGACGACTTCATGTTCTTCATCAAATAGAACAGTCTCAGCCTCTTCAACGATAATTAGCCCAACTAAGCCCATACCAAGTTGCTTAACGCTATTCATGTGGGGGTGATACCAAAACGTGCCTGCATCTGGCGGTGTAAATTCATAAACGAATGTTTCACCCGACATGATAGGCGGCTGGCTTAAGAAAGGTACACCATCCATTTCAATAGGGATTCGCAAGCCATGCCAGTGGATTGTAGTCGGCTCTGAAAGCTTGTTAGTAAACCGAATTATAACTTTCTCGCCTTGGCGACAACGAATCGTAGGCGCTGGAATCGAACCATTAAATGCGAGTACGTCTGTGTTAAACCCAGGGATCAATTCTGCAGTAGAAGGCTCTGCAGTGATATCGTATATATATTGCCTCTGCTTATTAGTGCTCCTAGATAGAGAACATGCAGGTAGAACGGTAAGCGCGGAGATTGCTAAGGATGATTGAAGAAAGCGTCGACGAGATATATCCATACATAGTTACTCATTAATCCAGATCGGTTGAGTTTAACTAAATATAAATAGTGATTCCCCTTTATTATTAAAATTTCGGGCCACTGATCATTACAGCTAACTGTAGTTTCGTTCGTTCAGTAGATTAAATGCTGCCAAAGTACAGCAGAAAGCCATACTTACGGGATAAGAGTAGAAATAAGCTGTAATAATGAGAAGAAACCAGATACAAAAAAGGCTCTGACCTAAGCCAGAGCCTGATATGTGGCAGGGGTGGAGAGATTCGAACTCCCAACACGCGGATTTGGAATCCGCTGCTCTGCCAATTGGAGCTACACCCCTATAGAATTTTCATATTCTAGATTTGACAAAACCTCGCATAAGCGAGGTTGTCGATATTAAGTGGCGGAGTGGACGGGACTCGAACCCGCGACCCCCGGCGTGACAGGCCGGTATTCTAACCAACTGAACTACCA
>NZ_JAWPOR010000025.1:0-47562 GCF_033344395.1 Vibrio sp. 1874 | reverse complement strand
CCCTGGACAATTTTGCTGATGCGGCAGTGTACGGACTCGCTCTTTATGCGGTTGGGCATAGCGTGAAAAGGCAGGTCAGTGTTGCGCACGTTGCTGGTGTGGTCCAACTGGTTTTGGCTGTTGGCGTACTCGTAGAGGTCGTGAGGCGCTTTGTCTTCGGTAGCGAGCCGGAATCGATGGTGATGATGCTTATCGCATTCGTCGCACTGATTGCCAATACCACTTGTTTGCTGCTGATATCCAAACATCGAGAGGGCGGGGCGCACATGAAGGCAAGCTGGATATTCTCGGCCAATGACGTGGTGATCAACCTGGGCGTCATCACCGCCGGCGCCCTGGTCGCGTGGACCGGATCCAATTATCCGGATCTGATTATCGGTACCATCGCGGGGGTTGTCGTGCTTAACGGAGCCAGACGCATTCTGGCCCTCAAGGGTTAGGCAACATCCATGATTGGCAAATACCTCTCGCCGTATGCCCTGTTGTCCATCTCCGGCCTGATAGCCGCGTCTGACCAGATTGTAAAATGGCTGGTCCAGCAATCAATGGCATATGGCGAGTCGGTTTCGGTGACGCCATTCTTTAGCTGGGTGCACGTATGGAACACCGGTGCCGCATTCAGTCTTTTTGCCAATGGTGGAGGCTGGCAGCGCTACTTTTTGATCGGAATCGCGGTGGTGGTCTCAATTTTGCTGATCAAGCTGGTCCTTGAGAACCGTCACAAAGGAGAGGCCATCGCCTACAGTCTTATCCTTGGTGGCGCGATGGGTAACCTGATTGATCGGATATTTCGTGGCTATGTTGTGGATTCCTTTGATGTCTATTGGCGAGCCTGGCACTGGCCGGCTTTCAATGTCGCAGATATTGCAATTGTCCTCGGTGTCTTACTTTTCGTTTCCTCAAGCTTGTTGCGTGAAAGAACAAACACCAATGTCGAAACAGATTGGTCTGACTGAGGTCTGCATCTATAAACTGCCATGACGGAAATGCCTAACAACATCTTGCACCTGCCTGAGTACCAGGTCCTGGGCTGCAAATCCACCGACGACGATATGCACTTCCAGGTGGACGCGCCCGATCCCATCGCCTGCGAGGAATGCGGCGTCCAGGGTGAGTTCGTGCGGTTCGGCAAGCGTGATGTTCCCTATCGTGATCTGCCCATCCACGGTAAGCGGGTCACCCTCTGGGTGGTCCGCCGCCGGTACAACTGCCGGGCCTGCAAGATCACCTTCAGGCCCCAGCTACCGGAGATGGTGGACGGCTTCCGCATGACGCTGCGGTTGCATGAATACGTGGAGAAGGAATCCTTCAACCACCCCTACACCTTCGTGGCGTCACAGACCGGCCTGGACGAGAAGACGGTACGCGACATCTTCAACGCCCGTGCCGAGTTCCTGGGGCGTTGGCACCGCTTCGAGACGCCCCGCATTCTGGGCATCGACGAGCTGTACCTGAACAAGCGCTACCGCTGCATCCTGACCAACATCGAGGAGCGACCCCTGCTTGACCTGCTGGCCACCCGCCGTCAGGACGTGGTGACCAACTACCTGATGAAGCTGAAAGACCGGCAGAAGGTCGAGATCGTCAGCATGGACATGTGGAACCCCTACCGGGCAGCTGTCAAGGCGGTGCTGCCACAGGCCCGTATCGTCGTCGATAAGTTCCATGTGGTGCGTATGGCCAACGATGCGCTGGAGAAGGTACGCAAGGGCCTCAGGAAGGAGCTGAAACCTTCCCAGAGCCGAACCCTCAAGGGAGACCGGAAAATCCTGCTGAAACGCGCTCACGAAGTCTCAGACCGGGAACGCTTCATCATGGAGACCTGGACAGGCGCATTCCCGCAACTGCTGGCCGCCTACGAGCACAAGGAACGCTTTTACGGCATCTGGGACGCCACCACACGACCCCAGGCAGAAACCGCCCTGGACGACTGGATAGCCACCATTCCGAAGGGCCAGAAGGAAGTCTGGAGCGATCTGGTCAGGGCTGTGGGTAACTGGCGCGAAGAGATCATGACCTACTTCGAGACGGACATGCCCGTCACCAATGCTTACACGGAGTCCATCAACCGACTGGCCAAGGACAAGAACCGTGAAGGGCGAGGTTACTCCTTCGAGGTGATGCGGGCACGAATGCTCTACACTACGAAGCACAAGAAGAAGGCTCCGACTGCGAAGGTCTCTCCGTTCTACAAGAAAACCATCGGTTACGGACTGCCGGACTTCGCAGAGGAACTCAACTACGGGGTCGATCTATCAACCATCTGAGGGTGGTATCAGGTTGGTGGGGTGAAGGTGCCCCATCAACCATTAAATCCGTATACCCTTTCTTTATAGCGTTATTCGCTATACCTGCAATTGCAGAACACCCCACATCGTTCAGTCAGGCAAAACGATTTGCCCGAGAAATTTACCAAGACAACCAGAGTACGTTTTACTGTGGATGTAGCTATAGCAATGATGGTGCGATTGATGCTGCATCTTGCGGATATGAACCAAGAAAGCAACCGAAACGAGGTGAACGCTTAGAGTGGGAACATGTAGTCTCAGCTTGGGAAATTGGCCATCAACGCCAATGCTGGCAAAATGGTGGTCGTCGGAACTGCGAAAAGAATGATCCTGAGTTTTCTAAAATGGTTTCGGATCTCCATAACCTCGTACCATCTGTAGGAGAGCTCAATGGGGATAGGTCAAATTTTCGATTTGGCATGATTCCGAATGAACCAAGATCCTATGGTCAATGTGATTTCGAAGTTGATTTCAAAGACCGTCGAGCAGAACCACCAGCTAACCGTCAGGGTGATATTGCTAGAATTTATTTCTACATGCGAGATCAATACGGCCTAAGACTCAGTAGGCAACAAACTCAGCTATTTGAAGCTTGGTCAAGAATGGACCCTGTTGACGAATGGGAAAAAGTGCGTGATTTTAAGATTAAAACTATTCAAGGTAACTCTAACTGCCATGTGTCAAATAGCTGTTAATTGAAACTAGCTGAGACAAACTTGTTGGACAAGGTTCTTTTAGCGAAAATCAGATTAACATTACTAAAATTAATCTGATAGTCGGCAACTGCCAAAGTGGACGTTCGGATCTGACTCGCTTTTGAACCATCATCAGCTTTGTCGAATTAAGTCGAATTTTCAATCAATCGTAATTCCCCCAAATTTCTCTCGTATAGCGTCGTTAATATCTATGCATTTAATAAATTGTCAGAAAGGAACCCTAAGTCACTTTGGAAAGTACCCGTTTATCGAAATTAGCGTAATAGCCTATTGATTCGCACACCACTAATAGTTCACGCCACTCATCGCTTTGGAACAAATGCGCCATAGAAAGTTAATCTTATTCGTATTGTTAAGCATCTATTTGGCGCTAATTTGGCTGGTAAATTAATCTCTGTTTTGCCATTCTTCAACGATTGGCTGCCAGTTTACTTCACGAGGCTCACCTGTGGAGTTAGACCATACGTCCCAAAAGTCAGGATCATCAGACTGAGGCCTTTGCTCTTCACTAAGTTCTTTCATTCGAACTAACACCGGTAGTTCTGAAGCCCATCCGAGTAAAATTGCATGTCGAGATGGTAGCGATGGTAGCTCTCTTAATAGCCCCCTCATGTTATCGGGAACAAGCCTATGAACTTGTTCTTGGTCTCTATCATTGCTAATTCTGTGCAGTAAAAAAGTATTACATTGAGAAAGAACAGTAGGAGATAACTCAGAAGGTCGTTGGGATGATACTACTAGTCCCAAACCAAATTTACGCCCTTCGCGAGCGATTTTTTCAAATACTTTGCAGCACACATCAGAAACTGATTGACTCTCACTTTCTTCTTTGTATCGTTTGATAAATGTATGAGCTTCCTCTGCAACCATTACTGTTGGTAATGGTTTTCCATTCATCTTCCGATATCGTTGAAGAGCTTCAAAAGTCACTCTAGAGATTACTGCTGTTACAAGATGGATAATTTCATTGGGAACTAGTGATAGGTCGATAACAGTGATAGCACCATGAGTATCCTTCCCAAGAAAAGTATCTAGCCAATCAGTTAAACTTATTGGTTCCTCAGAATCTTTAGTAACTGCACTAATTCGGGTGTCACCTAGCATTGTGCGAATTCGAGTCAAAAGAAATTCCATGAACTGCTCAGTTCCCGTTTCTTGTGCTAAAGCTTCGAGATAGGCGACGAAGTCATCACCTTCAAAGCGAATAGGCGTATCTTCACTTTTCGGGAGAAGTTCTTGTTCATCACCACCAAGTGCAACATGAGCTTCTTTTAACTCAGAAATCAACTTATCAGTATCACTGACTTCAGGCTTAGCAGGCCACTGTGCTCCTCTTCTGGAAGATAGGTAAGTATTTATCGTGCTTATTACACTATTGAAAGGTTGGTTGTGGATTTTTTCGTTTAATGTTATGAGGCTAGTTTCCCATGACGTTAAACTTTCAACTAAGCCTTTGGCATGACCACCATTCACATATATCTGCCCTTGACTTGCTAGTTGCCTTATTGAAACTAAAAGTATTCCGCAAAAATGTTTTGCTTGAATTGTCACATCATCTTCTGACAACACATCATTTCTCATCGCCCTCAAAGCTCGTCGTAGTAATGGGAGTTGAACTTTTGAACTTGCCTGAGTGAACGCCCCCCATTCTGAACTGTTCCATAGCCATGATGGTACTTTAAGTTCTAACTCACCATAATCAGAGTTAGCCTCTACGCGCAATAAATTCCCCTTATATTTTGACTTTGGACCAAATGCTCGGCTGTACTCCCCGTTAGGATCAAGTATTATAAATCGAGCGTTCGGAGTTTGGCCCTGTTGTAAAACTGCGTCCAGTGACCATTGAATTAGTCCCGCCACAGAGCAAGATTTACCACTACCTGTGTTGCCTAAAACAGCTATATGTCGCCCAAAAAGCTTATCGGGGTCGATTTTTATTTCTGCATTGTTAGCTAGAGGACTATCTCCTATTTTAACCCTTCTGTTTTCACCTGATTCGATTATTGAGTTTAATTGTTGGTCAGTAGGTAAAAGCACTGAATCACCAACTGAAGGAAATGCATCTGTTCCTCTGGTGAATTTGAAACCATCGTTTTTTCTATCGCTTCTCAATGTACCAACGGGGTTGATACTGAGCTTTTTTAGAGGAAAAGGTAAGTCTATCAAGCCAAAATCTTGCAAGCCTCTTCTTTTGGGGTATGGCGAGTGTTCTACTGCGATCCACTCAACTTGACCAACTAGAAATCCATCATCACTGTTTATAAGCACATAACTGTTGATTCGAGGAAAGTTGCGAGGTGAGCCTCCTTGAAGAGAGACTGAGTCTGGGGAATCAATTTCTAAGGAAACTCTAATTTCACTAGGCGATACAAAACCAACGGTTCCGATTCGTAACTGTTCCAGTCTTTCTATAGGCAAGTAACTCATGATGTTACCTCGGTGGTAGTTGCATTACCTGAGTGTTCTGACTGGATAAAGCCTCGCTGTTTTAGTAATTCGGCCATCTTTATTGATGCTTTATCTATGGCTGGTTTAGGTAGATAGTTATCAACCAAAGTTTTTAGATCCCCCAAATGGTCACCCATTAGTAAAGTGATTTGAGCTTTTCTTCCACTTTTACCAATGAAGTTCATAATTCTTTCTAGCGGATCTCCGAAAGCAATGATGACTAGATGGGTAGATGGAACGGTAAGCATATCTTCAATTACTCTGTTTATATGCTCATCACCAAAGCTATAGCCATACGTGACTAATGTACTGTTTGGACGGCTAGTCGCTGCTGCTAAGTCTCTAAATAACTCTACATAGGGGTACTCAGCGGTTTCTCTATCTTTGACTGAATTAGGGTAAATCATAAGTTGTTCATAACTATCGCTTTCGTGCCCCTCTGCTTCTAGAAACGGTTCAACAGAGCGAGCTCCAAAAGGTAGGCCAAAGCGCCTAATCGCACCATCTTGTTCGTGCCAATCTAGAGAACCGTGAAGTTTGGTAAAACGTGCCACTCCTTCCAAATATCTTGGTTCACCACGTATTCCCGGAGGGTTATAGTGATAATCAACTTCTAATCTTGAGGATCTAAAAACGGGAGCAATACTTCCAACAAAACGGTCTATGAGTCTTAAACCAGCAAGTTCAGCACCAACCTCGATAATTCGGTCATAGTTCGTTGTAAAAATATGCAATCTGTCGCGTGTAGCGGTTCTACTTGCAAAGCTCATTAAGAAACTCACAAGATAATTGAAAGTTTCCTCTTTTCGTTTTTTTTCAGCACTTTTAATTAAGTGTTCTCCTGTACTGACAGATTTTGAAAACTCACCTAGACATCGAGACAATTCCCCCTTAATTGCAGCTAAATCAGCTTTTAGGTCTCTATAGGCTGCATATGGAGCCGGGGGGTTTTCAGGTTGCGGGCTATCCAACACTGTTAAAATTTCAAGACCTTTGATAAGTTCATTAATAGCTCTAATTTGATCTTCTATATTTCCTTGTGCGCGACCAGCCGATTTGGCAGCTTTTGTAGCGAATTCATTTATTTCGCTTTGACAGACCGCTAGATCACTGATCCACCCCATTCCAACGGGTGGCACGCCTGTAGCCGACATTTGAATAGACGTACTTAAACCCGCACCGATCAATAGATTTAAATGTTCGGATTGAAAAAGTGCTGTTAACCAAGGCTCAATATTTTGGCGTAATTTCTCTATTGATATTTTAGAACCCTGTTCTCCCCATGAAGTATTCGTTGATAGGATAAAAGGATAAGAATCACTTTGCTCATTGGAGTTTGGTGTTAGCTCAATAATATCAGGAACACTGCCAACTTTAATTTGCTGAATAGTCATAAATACACTTCTCATATTTGTGTGAAAGATATAGCGTTGGGGACACAAACGTCTGCCATGAATATTTACAACTTAAGCCGTTGGCATTGAATCATCCGTCACAACTATCTGAAATCCTTAGTACATCTTCAATCTCGACACCAAGGTGTTCAATCGTGCTTTCGAGCTTAGCATGACATTTTACAATACAGAACGTTTGCATACATATTTGAGGTATCCAAGCCCAAATATGTATGAATTAAAAATGAAGATATTGAGAAAAGTGGCTTAGCTGGGTTGGTCGATTTTGGTTGGCCACGTCAGTTCCTCGCTCATAGCTATCTGTCCGATGTCCAACTCTATTTATCGAAACTACTACAAACACATTTTTGCAAATTTGTCGCAGTTACATAAATGCATATTGATTATTTTTTCTGCTCCATTAGTCCTGCAAAACGGGGCTAACGGAGCAATTTATTCTAATTGTTCCCCGAGACTTCTTCCGTTGCCTCCTGGCGAAGTTTCTGGGCATCCATTCCGTTTAGCCGTTCAATGGCTCTATCTGCGGCACTCTGACGATTTCCATCAACGTTTAGCGTACTTCCTGAGCCTGTGAGTCGTTCCAGATCCAGTGACGGTACTTCGGGTAGGTTGCCTGTTATCGACAAGATACCTATCCATTCATCGAGATTGACTTGGCTCCAATCTACCTGGTTTAACTGACTCGCGGTCAAACCTTCACAGTTTGGTGACTTGGCACTGCCCCAACCAAGGCCCAATTGAGGGCGTACTTGTTCTTGAATGATCCGTGAAAGTGGCGAAGTAAAACAGCAATATGACTGCCGTTTTTCAACACAGGCACCTAAGAACTTAGACTTGCAGTAAGAGCCTACATAGTGGCAACTCTTCAATACCCGCTTGGCGTTCATTTCAAACTCGCTCTGCTCACATTTCCAGATAAGCTGAATGAGGATCATAGTGACTGAATAAATCATGTAGGCCGTCATAACCGTACTCAGAACCGCGCCCGCAGCGCCCCCCAGGGCAAAGTTACCACCCGAAACGACACCATCGGCTCCAACCGCACCACCAACGTTACTAAACAGTGCCGATTGCGCCCCCGAACCAAACGTAGAGCCTACCCACTCAGCCGTTTTGTTGGTCAACACCTGCATAAAGCCAGTCGCAGCTTGCTCCGCTCCCGCGCCAGCAGCCGTTGATGGCCCAGCCCCCATGAGAGAGTCCCATGCAGACACAAAAGGCTCTTTAACCGCACTCCAGGTACTGGTGATTGGTTCCCTGAGCGTATTCCACGAACCATAGATTGCCGAAGACGGATTCATGGCCATGACTGCCGTATCAAGCTTGTTGACCGCAACTATCATCGTGATGTAATCCGATAGCGACACGCCACTTGGCTTTTCACAGCAATCCACTATGCCGCCAACGGCTTTTTTGCACTGGCCAGCATTACCTTTAAAGACCGTACACTCGACGTTATCTTGGCCATCAGCTCCTGTGCATGACATATCATTGGTCATAAACTGCGCCGCATTAAGCATCGCAGCGGCCTCTGCAAAGTTAGCCTGCTTGATTGACTCTGGCTCTAAACAATCTGTGCCCATACAGCGAACTGGCCCCTCACAGTTGTATTGAGTTTCCATTCGAGCGTTTTGCACTTCAACGCTTTGTCCGCAGTCATACACCAAACTTTGGATATAACAGAAGCCTTCATGACCAGCCCCGCCCTCAGTACATTCGGTTCTGACGTACTGGCAGGCCGGATTTTGCTCTAG
Organism: Vibrio sp. 1874; assembly: GCF_033344395.1. Taxonomy (NCBI): domain Bacteria; kingdom Pseudomonadati; phylum Pseudomonadota; class Gammaproteobacteria; order Vibrionales; family Vibrionaceae; genus Vibrio; species Vibrio sp. 1874. Next base: position 38,941 of record NZ_JAWPOR010000025.1, on the reverse strand, counting down.
CGCGGCACACGTATTGGTGGTCGTGTTTTGTCCGTTATTGACGATGGTTTGTGTATTACCATTGGCATCTACCCAGCTATCTGAGCTGCCCATGTTGAACTCTGGGTGAGCAGTCGAGGCATTATAGGTCGCTTTTGCCCTCCAGCATGAGAGCCCCAGTCCATCAGAGCTGCCACGACTGGTTAAATGAGCAGGAGACGAAACAACCGCTGGATAAAGGCTTCCAAGATTGGCCAACTCGCCACTACCAACCGTTAACCCGTCGATTCGTTTTGTGCTCGTATCCAAACACTGCCACTGCACCGCAGTAAACTGATCCGTTTGCATCAAGCATTGGTCTATGCCCGGATCACTTGATTGATGAACAACGTTTTGCTCTAAGTATTTGCCAGAGAAGGTCAAGGAAGCACTCAGTTTCGCAGGAGCCAAACACTTCTGAACTTCTCGGCTGCAAGTATCGAAATCGACTTTGTTCCAGCCGGACTCACATCTGGAACGCGTGACTTCCTGGGGTTCATGCCACGAAATAATCGACCCATTAACGACCTTGCTGCACAATGAGCCAACCAAGGTTCCTTTTGGACAGGTCATTTCAGGGTACTTAATGGACGGTTTCGTCTCAGTCACCGTTTCCTTATTGCCCGTCAGTGAGAGTGTCGTTTTCCAACCATTTGCCTTGGATGGCGACTCGGTGATTTTTATCTCAGTATTTTGATTATCAAAAATCCTCAGTGTCGCGTTTCCAGTTTGCATTGTACTGCTGTGCTGTGGAACAAAGCTGAGCGTTTCAGAGCTAAAGCAACCGCGCTCAATGGACCAGCTTTGTTGATGTGTTTCGGCGGATACACGTCGCTCTAACTGACACTGAGTAAGCGTGCTGATCTTCTCGCACACCTGGTAATCGGGTACATGCTTGGTTTCAGTAAATGGCGTGATCGTCTGAGTAGGCTCACAGGCTTCAAAACTACTCGGCATAAGATTGGATACCACACACTTTGGATCGCTGGTTTGCAATCCACAGTCATAGGTATCGGTAAAACGAGTGCATTCACCTTTATCATTGGTCTCGGCACATTCTGACGACATGAATCCACAGGAAGGATTCGCTTCAAGCACTTGGCAGGCCTGATTTTCAATCCCTTTATAGCTTTCATCATCCACACTCACTTGCACACGACGACACAAAGGCGATATGCCAGCCACTGGGCTTGGGGCAAAATAGGACTCACAAACTGAAACACCATTGACCACCGTACATCCGTTGGTTGAAGAAGGCTGATCCGTGCATTGAATGCTGTAGTCTGAAAACTTCGTCGGGATATCCGCTGCTTGTTCGATACAGGATTGTGGCGACCAACTATCATTCATCACCACCTTGGTTGGATCAAAGCGCACCTTGATGCGTGCATACCCCTCACCACTACCCGTAACCGATACGCGAATTTTTACCGGCACTTCTAAACCGGGTTCTACCGCTTTTAGCCTGGCAGTGAGATCGGTATTTGGATTGCGCTCCCAACTGGTACTGAGCTCGCAGCGACCTGACGTTTCTGGTGGAAAGTTATTGTTCGGCCCAGACCAGACTTTCTGATCGCCAAGCCAAACTTGCATGTAGTCATCCCATTTAGCGTACTCAAGAACGGCTGAGGTAATCGCATCGGGGTTCACGACTTTGAGTGTGATGGCCTGTTCAAACACTTTACAACGGCCACTCCAGTAGTTGTCGCCAATTCGTCCAATCCAAACTTCAAGACACCCCTCACCACAAGAGCGAAGGTTCATCGGTCCAGAAACATGCTCAATAATGCCTGCCGTGTAATCGTGAGTAATCGTGCAGCTGTTAACCGCTGTATTGAGCCTGTCACATTGCTGGTAATTTGGGCTGCCTTCACCTTGAGACTCACAGCCGGGGAAGCTTTGGGTTAATAGATTGGGGTCAGTTTGAACCGCATCAGTTAATGCCCAAAGCGGATCATTGACCATATCTGGCCGAGACCTGTCTTTGATTTGCTGTAGCGAACGAAATGCTTGACCCGTAGCGCCACTTTCGGATGCCATGCTCTCTTGGCGCTGTGTCCCCAATTGATTCATGCTGGCATCAGAGCCATAAACGCCCGTTAAGACATCCAATGAGCCCTGATCCATACCAGGGAAAAGCTCTTGCAAGTTAATGGACTCATTACCACTGCCATTCGGCACCGACAATGTATTGCCATTGAGTGCGGGCATCGTCCAGTTTTGCAGCAATTGCTTACCTTCTTGTTGTCCGCTTAGGCCGGATTGGCGCTGCACATCAGCGGCCACACCATGTAAGGGCAGGCACGCCATAGTGATTGATAAAATACCCGCTAACACTCGGGTAAAAAGTGTTGGTTTCATGGTTAACCTCCCGAGTTACAGCAGTCTTGCCAGCGCCACAAAATGTAGAGCGCATCTTCACCGGCACCGGGGATCGTTCGCCACTCTCCCCATTTCATGGTGCTTTCACCGATGACATGCGCACTTTCAGTTTCCGGTACAGGGAAGAACATACTCATCTTGTATTGGGATTTCGGCAGCATGGGTTCGATAACAGGTCGGCATAGCGCACTGTTCCCCATTGTTCGCCTAGCAAGACCACGCCTGTGTTGAGCCGCGATTGCACGCGCCGCTAAATGGCTGGTGTTTTCTGCTAATGAGCCAAAGGCTAAGGTGTGGCCAGATAACGGGTAGAGATGGCCCCAACTGCCAGCACACCAAAACAACTGATCGATGGGTTTACCAAGCGTTGATGAAGCAGCGTCAGCGGTACAAGCCGAAATAGCCAATGGATTAGCAACAGCAGCCGCTTCAGGCTGAGTAAAAAAGGCCAGTTCATCGTTAAGCCATGTTGGGTCCAATTCCGACAAATACATCAAGTCAAAGTCCATGTAACCATCGGCATTGCAATTGCCATCCATGAACAAATCAAGCATGACCAAAAGCGGAAAGGCGTAATAATGGTAATGGTAGAACGCAAGATCGCCGGTATCGTATTCACCTTCACCATGACCACCTTGCAGTCGTCTATCACCTAACGGTAAACGGATCCCTCCCATGGAAGGCGAACAACCCGGCGTTCTGACCAATTCAATCAGACGCGCTGGCTCCCACATGCTGGTAACAATACCTGGCCTTGGCACGCCTAAGTTGTCTTCACACAAGCAAAATGACTTGTTTGATGCGCCGCTTGGGACATTGCCAGAGCCAAGAGGAAGACCGGCAACCCGGATAGGAAAAATGCATGACCAGCAAACATCCGTCAGCAACTTGCCAGACAATAAACCCGCGTCTGGGCAGGTCAGTTCGGCTTTTGCAGGAATAGATGCGCCCAGGACAAGCATGACAACGAGAGTCCGCATCAGACGATACGTATTATTGAGCTTTTGCATGAACAAGCTCCTTTGCTGGAATTTCTTCTATTTCAAACGCGAGCCCCTTTGCTTGAACAAACGACGGGGTGACTTGCAAATCAAAGCGCTGCTTTAGCGAGGCATTGAGAAGGTAAACCGGACTGTCCAATGTCTTTTCGAGCGCATTGAGGCTATTCCAACCTTGAGCACGGTCGAGCTGCGTGGTGATAAGCGTAATGCGGCGCAGTGTCCTATCTTGGCCCTCAAGCCAATGCGAAACTGCGTCCACTTCTTCAGCGTCCGACGCATTAAACACCACAAGCTGCTGAGTAAATGGCAAGGCTTTGAGCGGGTTAATACGCGTTCCTGCTGGGATCAATGTTCGGCCATTGGCATCCAATAGTGGCCGCTTCATGACGATGGTTGGATCAACCATTCTTATCCGATACTGCGTGGCTTTGGGTAAGTCAGTGAAAGTTTGGCGAGACCAGAAACGCTCAATGGCTTTTTTCTTTAACGCGCCCAGGTCAAGCGACTGTAAACGCTGCATCGCCACTTGCATCAAATCCGGTTCTAAAATGGAATGAATCGGACCGCGTTGACCCAAAGATCCGGTATTGCCTGTTTCAATTTGACGTTGCAACCAGTCCTTGCTGTAAACCCCTAGTGCACTTGCAGTCACCTTGTTATCTTCTATGCGGAAAATGGCAGGCACGCTAGTCACCCGCCAGTGCACAAAGGCTTTCGGATCGATTCGAACCTGAGGAACAGGATCAAGTCCCGCCATCAGGGTATGCCAATCACGGATAGCCGCCCCCAAGGTCTTTCCTTCAGGAATTCCCCGAAACAACACAATAGCGCCGGTAGCACTGGCCTCTTTAAATAGCTGCATCAGTGAGGAATCCCCCAGTGAGGACGACGCAAATATCAACCATTCATCGTTGTGTTTGAGCGACTTAGGTTGTTCAATCGGTGAAAAAGGCTCGATAAATTCAGATGAACCATCCACAGCACTTTGTAAAATGCTGCGGCTCATTTCGACGATCTTTTTGTCCTCGTCAGACAACGGATAAGGCTCTTGTGCCCAGGACACTTGACTAAAAGCCAATGGCGCAACCAACAAAAATAAGAGGCATAGTCTTCTCATCTTCCACCTCCTACCAAAGCGGCCAAGCGCGACCAACAATCTGCTCGCGCTTAACGGCATTCCAATAGCGGGAGTCGAAACTCGTAGCAGCCTCGCCGGAAAACCAATATTCGTTTTCTTGCAGCGTCAATGAGCGGCTAAATTCTGTTTCAGCCACACCAAGACGCTGGGCTAATGCCATGCCGGTTGAGACTTCAGCACCGTTCACCAGCACATGCTCAGGCGTCACATTGACTTCATCCCCAGGCATCCCTGTTAGGCGTTTCAACATACGAGTACCGTCGTTATATAACGGAGCGAGTCCTTTTGAGTGGAAGGCATACAAACCATCCTTAACGGGCTCTTTATTCCATAGGTCAATCAGATACACCGTGGTATCAGGCAGGCAGCGCTCTTGCTGGGTATCAATCCCTATTCGGTAGCGCATCATGGCGTAGGTGCCTACCAAGGCCATGATTAACGCAAGAATGGTCAAACGGATGAGATATGGCCGCCAAGGCATTCTTTTACGGAGTATCTGCATGAGACACCTCCTTTGATCCTACTGGCACGAATACAGAATCATCTGCACCCACCACCGCTTGGGCATCCAGCACGATAAAACCGGCTGCTTTTAGCTTTTCAATTTGCTGATTGGTCTGAAGCAACCTGGATTCGATGTCTTGTTCGCTGGCATTGGGGCCAAGTGACAACACCGCCTCCCCAAAATCCACGACAGCAATGGGCGTACTTAACGCCAACTGGCTGTGGATGGGGTCGAGTGTTTTCATTAAGAGCCAGCTGGTCATTAAACCGCTACCAGCAATAGACAAAGTAATAGAAGCCATAAATGGCCAAAGCGTGGTCTTATTCATAGCCTCGCTCCTTTAACAACTGGGAGATGGCATCAGCAACAGAAAGGCCTTTGCGCGTTAACTGCTTAATCGCGTTTACATCTTCTGCACGGGAAGAGTACAACAGCTTGTGAAACGGATCGACGATGAGGCGGCCAATCCCGGTGCCCATCTCGGTAATAAAGAAAATTTCGGAATAGACACCCGTGACGGTATGAACGGTTTTCAGGTACTCATAACCGCCTTCACCGAGTGGCAAGCGGCCTTCTTTTTTGAGCGCGTTGATGGTTTCAGCTTTTTGGCCAAGCAGGTACATATTGGCCGAGTTTTCAGCGATGGCTTTACCTGTAGGGCTGTCATACAAATCGTTGACCGACTGCGTTACCGTTACAGCACTGCCGCCATATTTTCGAAATCGACGGTAACCGGTCTCGATGAACTTACCGACATCACCTTGAGTCAGCAGATCCCAGGCTTCGTCGATGAACACAATCTTGCGACGATCCCGCTCACCTAAATACATCTCTTGTTGGATTTGGTAGATAAGCTGAAGCAACACCACTTGTTGTAGATGCTTACGCCCCTTTAGCTCTTCTAACTCCAGAACGGTGAAACGGTTTTTGAAGCGAATATTGTTGTGGCCATTAAAGAAGCGGCCATATTCGCCTTGTGTCGTAAACGGATAGAGCTGTTCACCCACGTCTTGCACACGACGGTCATCGTGATTTTTCAAAGCCTCTGCCACATCATCAACCAACATGGCACGACCTTTTTTCTCCCACAGTTCACGGGTCTGACGCTTTAGGTTGGCCATCTGAAAATCGGTTAATGACTGCGTAGGTGCGGCCATTGCGGCCAATAACCCAACTAGTACATCCGCTTCTTCGTCATAGTCCTCAACGATTTCAAACGGATTTAAGCAAATGCCACTGTCCCGCCCGAACTGTAAGAACTCACCGTCATAGACTTCACACAGCTTTTCATAGGAGCGGCCAACATCAATCACCCAGCATTGCCCACCTTCAGATAAGTAGGAGGAGATGATTTCGTTCACCAGGAATGACTTGCCCGACCCAGATTGCGCCGCGATGCAACAGTTGTAATTACTGCCCGAGTCATAAAGAGACACACTCATGATCTGGCCATTACGGGAAACAAAGTTAATCACTGGCGTGCCTGTACCTTTCCAATCCGCAAACAAAGGCAACAGAGGGATCACATGCCGTGTCGCCATGGTCTTGAATCGAAACAAGTCGTTCATCGCCTGGCGGTCAGCACCAAATGGCAAGGCATTCAGAAAAATGGGCAAACAGAAGTACTTGTCTTCCATCAGCTCAAATCCGAGTTCTTTGAAATAAGTTCGAGCATTTGAAACAGAGCTGATGGACGCTTCTTCAGTTGGTGAAAACAGCGTTAAGGTCATGTTTGCCCGAATAGGACGATCACCTTCTTGCAAGGCTTCAAAAAGAACATCAAATCCCTTTTTCTTGGCTGCAAGCACCGGCACAAACTTGAGCATCGGGCCATAGGCCTGATTGACCGCCCATTGACGCTTCGTCTCTAAACGAGATCGCATCGCCTCAGCTGAAGGAAAGTGAATGGTGACATTCAGCAAAAAGCTTCCGCGTAAACCGCGACTGCCCGTCATCATATCGCCCGCAAAACTTGCGGCATGACCAAACCAGATCCGCTCAGGCAAGCGCTTAAACGATAAGGTTTTAACTCGGTAATCACCCAGCATCAGACCTTGGCTATCCACCTTGATAGCCCGGTCATAATCCAACACTTGCTCTCGAAGTGGTTTATCTGCCTCACTTCGAATTGGAGATGGATTACGCCAAGAAGCATCTTTCCCCCAGTTAAGCTGCGCACTTAATGCCGCGAGCCAGTTCCGGTCAGTCATCTCAGTAACGCGAAAACCAACCGTTGTCAGCGCCTGCGAGAAAGAAGCCCGAAGCGCGGATGTTCGACTCAACTCACGCTCCGTCGGTATAGGACTTTCCAGAGGCAATTTGCAGGTGACGATCAGTTGAAAGTTGCGTACCTGAGTCTGGGTCGATTCTTCTATCGGTTGAACCGTGCCGCCATCGAGGAAATCCGCACGTTTGCGTATCGACGCCCTGAGCAATGGATCGGATTGACGATGCCGCAAGCCCATCATGAGCTGAAGGTCGGTTTGAATATCAGGCGAGGCGTACAGGCCAAATTGCAGCAAAGTGTCTTTTGGCCAGTCGTTGTTAAGTAGAACATTAACCCTGTCTGCAACAGACTCATCACCACCCGGCAATGGGTCACATAGAAAACCAAAGCCAACACTCTGGTCTTCCATGAAAAACAGTTGCTCATCGTCGGAATAGGCCAATACTGGCAACAGCTCTGAAGCGCGTTGCCCTGAATACAGAGAGGCTTTCATTAACGCCCCTCCAACCAAGCAGAAAGATCATAAGGACGGCCTCGGCTGATGCGACCATCATTGGCGACGATGAAAGGTACACCTTGAATGCCCAGAATTTGAGCCGTCACCAAGGTACGCTGCATTGGCTCCAAGTTGCAGGCATCATCCTGTTCTAGGTTACCAATCCGGCCATTGAGCAATGCATCGGTGGCCGCTTTCTTATCACGCGCACAGCCAAGTTGGCGAACCTGACGCTCTGAATCTGGACCAAGCACTGGCACAGGGAGTATTTGGAAGGTGTATTCTTTGGTTAACGGTAAGGCTTGCTTCAAAAGCTCATGGCAGTGCGGGCATCGTGGATCAACAAAGACCACCACTTTCTTTTTGCCTTCGCCCAGCGTCAGTGGGTTCAAATCATCCATTTTTAAGCCAAGACGACTTAAGTCCAGCGTGTTTCCCGCTTCACGAATCTCTTCAAGGCTGGTAAGCGGCTTTTTCGACCAGGCATCATAGAGCGTGCCATCAATGACGAACCGGCCACTGTCTGACATGAAAACAATACGGCCATTGCTTTCGACCGCTTTCATACCCGTGACAGGTAAAGAAACCATGCCGTCAATTTTGCCAACGGGCGACACTTCAGACACAGGTTCAGCTTGAACCAAAGGAGACAGCGCAAGCGCCAGAATGATTGGAGATAGTTTTCGCATGAGGAGTCCTCGTTAATGTAAATCGAGGCTCCAGTCTATGCAGTTGTCCTATGTGGACTCGGTTAGATAGATTGAAGAAATCGCAATCTAACTAGTGGGCTTATAGCTCGTTGAGGTTTGTTATAAACGAATTACTCGGCGTTTGCGTTAACAAGCCAATCATCAAGCACTTGCTTCAATTTATCTAATTGCTCTTGGTGTTTTGCTTGATTCTTTGCCAATTTGTTAATGTTCTGCAATTTCCAACGAATCGCTGGCAAGTCTGCTGCATTAGGATAGTCAAACAATGCCCAGTCAGGTTGCCCTCTTTTGAATGACATAAGGAAAGCATGATCCCTTTCTGTGAAATGTTTTTGCAGCTCAATTAACATCATGGGCCTAACAGAGGCTAAGTCTTCGCATTCAACTTTTTCAAAAGTCATTCCGTCAAATTCTGCCTGAAATTTCTCATTCAGAGGCTGCCAGTTTGGCGACATGACTTCATTAATAGGCCGAGGGTGACTTAATGTATAGGTTAAAAAACCCACCAAAATCTCTCTCGAAATCCCTTCACTGCCAAGTAACATACGCACATCAAATAAGTCGCGAGGATGTTGGCGATCCATTGCAGCACACAATTTCCCACCATACAGATCGGGAAGACTGACTACCTGAATCTCAGCATAACCAAACTCGTCTTCAACAGACTCTTGAACTGGCATTATTTCTGCACTATGCAATGTACCTCTGGCGACGGGCGACACTTCAATTTTGATCGTCGCAACCGGACTTGATACAACTATTCTCAGTTCATCAGCTTTATTATCCTGAAATGCCGCTCTGATATCTGGTTGAGTATTGATTCTGTCTGTAATGCGCTGCAATGCAGCCCTGACATTAATCAAAGCCTCATCTCTTGGTTCAAGTGGAAGATAAGCAAGATCAATATCTACAGATAACCGAGGAAAATCTCTCACAAATAAATTAATGGCGGTGCCACCTTTAAGTGCAAAAACCGTCTCTGTTGCTACCACAGGAAGCATTCTTATGAGCAAGGAAACCTGTTTGTAATATGGGCTATCTTTATCCATTATGTTGTTCACCTTTTTTGACGCTTAATATCTCTGGCACTGTGATTTGATATCGCTCATCAAAACGTCCTTTTTCGACAACCTGCCGCTTTCCTGCCCCCAATTTAATTCTTGTTTCATCTATGCGATTGACCCACTGGTGATCGTAGTATCGACCCAGAAATAGAAATATTCGGTTTGCCTGAACAGAGCTGCTTCGCTCAAGAATATCTTGTACTTTTCTAGGGCTAAGATTGACTAAACCCTGAAATAATTCTGCGACATGCTCAAATGAAATCAGCTTCCCAATCGCGTCTACCACTTCATAGGCAGCAAGTTCTGCACAGCTGACAGTGAGTTCTTTCTCTTTAACCGTGATCCTTTTCAAATCTTTCTCGGGATTCACTTCAAGCTTATGGTTTCCACAGTAAAACCAATTCTGATAAGGGAATTCACGAAACCATTTTGGTAAGGACGACTTATTTTTAACGCAAATCCAAACTTGCTCTTTGTTCAGCTGTAAATAGTGACTCAGTCCTTGGTGAGTTAAGCTGCTCAATCCAGCCAAATGAACTGAAACGCCCAATTGCACATCTAATGCTTGAATGGCATCAACCCAAGTTGGCTTTATATCGCCCTGCGCATCTGGACGATAGTACACGCCAGAACTAAGCTTCTTCAGCCAACCGTTCTGCGCGTACTTTTGAGCCAGGGAGTAGCTCACACCGTTTTCAGTCAGCCATTGCTGAAGTACTAGCGCACCAGGAGAAGTATGAGCAACAAGCCAGTTTATCTTAGATGACATTTTAACACCCCAAGTGTGAATATCACGAACAGTATAAACCATTTAGTTTATTACGATAGGGATTTTAACACTTTAGGTGTTAATATACCAAATACTGTAAACAAAGCCCGCTAATGCGGCGTTGTTGAAATGAAAAAGTCTACACAACATCACCAATAACCCGATGTTGTGTAGACCTAAGTTTGATTGCCTTAAGTGAACTGACTACTATGGCTCACATTCAGGTGCCCAGTAAAACGGCGCTGATTGCTGGAACGGTTGTGCCAATGACTTCTTGAGTGCTGGCAACGACAGGTAAGGTTGCAGACATAACACTTTCAACGACTGTTGGTGTGTTGTAGAGACCCATACCGCCACCAATGCCCAGAGCGAAAGCCATCAAGCTTTGGCGAGCGATACCGCCCACAATACCCACCAGAACCATGGCTCCCGCTACGATCCGTCCCAATGTACCTTGGGTCCAGTCTTTTAGGGTATCCCACACATCAGTGAAAGCATCACCACCGGTGCCCGCAAATGAGGGCTCCGAAATCATTAACGCCATCAAACCAAGCGCACTAATGGTCATTAGGCGCTGAGTTTGAATGGTGCGAACTGCATTTGTCATTCGTTAGTTTCTCCGTAGATACTCAAGTTATCGCGCTTACCATCAGCTCCCGCTGAGGTTGAATCGCTCTGAGTCTGAAGTGGACGTAGCACAGGCGAAACCATTCGAGGTGCTGACACCCCAATATCCCACCGGCGCGGTTCAATTTCGGTAAACACGTAGCTGGATAAATTCAGATCTCCACGGTCATCCTCCCAAGGCGCAATCCAAATTCGCATCACCCTTGAAGGAATGCGAATAGGTGCAGATTGCTGCGTCTCAGGTAATGCTGGATGGCTCAGCAGTCCTGTCTCTAAATCAGATTGTGAATACCCAGAGGGAGAACCAATTCGAGTCGCCACAGCATCAATCGTCTTGGGTGCAGCGCCATTACTGGTAAGCTCATAGACTTCACGAGCGGATAAACAGCGCACACCGTCAGGCATACCTGGGCATCCATATTCACTACTCCCAAGACCCAATGAACTACAGCCAGACAATAAGGTTGAGCCGACTGCCAATAAAAGTAATCCAGCTTTAGACCACTGTTTTGACTGGTGCTTTGGGTTGTTCTGCATTGATGTCGTCATGGTTAACTCTCCTCTGGATACACATCTTATTGTCTGAAACGGACTTCGATCGGTTAGCAACATGCAGGATTTTTTCATCTTCTTGCACCTCCCCCTTGCGAAGTGGCCAACGACAACGAGGCCCCACGAGTGACTATGACTTCTATTTTCCTTGCAGCGTCTACCTCTATGACTGGGAACATATTTTCTGCCATGTCCAAATAGAACTTGGCCACTCGATCCAATGCTTTACCAGTGCCTTTAATCGCAGCGCCTTGTAATGCTTCTTGGCTCATGACTTGCTGGTACAACTGAGTATCACCGGCATTACCCGTCTGAATCGTTGGTACAGGATTCACATCAAATGCGCCTGCCAAGCCCTGAAGGAATCCGGCCATCATCGATTTGGCCACCAGCTGGCCTTGTTTCGACACTAATCGGCCACGAATACCGGCTTTACCGTCTTCACCCACGGCATAAGAATCCAGTCGCGTTTCAATGACGCCACCATCTTCTCTCACACATGAAATGGTCTCGCCTCGCAAATAGGCACGCTCAGAGCTCAAATCACCGTAACCTGCGGCGATCAAGAAACACTCTTTGATATCCGCTCTGAATCGGTTGGGTAAAATGGCTTCCTTTTGAATCCTCAGTAATGCAGGAAAAGGTTCGCGTCTTGCGGACTCGTGAGTAGGGGCATCCAAACCTGTGATCAAAGTACCTGAGATGATGCTGCCCGCCGGTAAATACAAAGGCGGCGCTTCTTGCACAACAACCTCTGGTTCAGCAACCACTTCAGGCTCAATCATACGAATCGTGATTGGCGGCAATGGAACATCCCGTGCTCGTGTGCCTTGGCCATTGACTGGCTGCTGATAGAGCGGATCAGGCAGCGGCGCATTGGCAAAATAGTCGTCTGGGTTAGACGGCAGTGGCTTTTCTTCTTTAGGCAATTCCATGGCAGATAAAGGCACTTCGAAACGGCTATTTGTGCCTTCAACTGCTGCATCACCTCCAGCGCGAACATCATCAAGTTCCGCTCGAAGACGAGCCAACTCCGCATTGACCTCACTTGGTATAGAAGGCGAACCGGGGCTTAACCGTCCTGAGTCAACGTCACGACGCAAGCGTTCAACTTCTCGGCGTAACTGCTCGTTGCGCTCACTGAGTAGTTTCACGTTCGCAGCCAAACTATCGACCCCAACATCACGAGTATTGGTATCCGTAAGAATGTGCCGGATCGTTTCCTGCCGGTTCCGACTGTTCGCGCCATCATCAGGATTAGGTGAAAACACCATCACCATAAGGATCAGACCACCAGCAATACCAGCAACCGATAGACCCCGCTTCATGTTCGGGCTCATTTGTTCCCATTGTGCTTTCATCGTTACTTACCTCCCACAAGAAGCGAAGGTCGCTGACTTTCCACTGGTTCTTCACGATGATTGCGAACAACCACATACAACTCAGTCTTTTCACCCGGCAACAAGATATTGCGAGGCCAGTAAGCGCTTGCCACTATATCTGGTGCATGACAGGCTATTTCACTGGCTTCTATCGGCTCATCGGCAAAGCTTTCAACCAGTCCTACATAGACTGTGAAGTAATGTCCCGTCACAATTTGCCCCTGCTTAAAACCAAACTTTAAGCCCGGCTGAAAACATTTCGGGCTTGTGTCAGTTTGGCCAGCTAAACGGATGTCATAGCCTTGTGGTAACTCATTTAGTGCAAGGCGTCTGAGTAAATCACGTAAGCTATCGACGTATGGCTGAGCCGTTTCCCAAGTGGCGGCTTTGCGGTTCACGACGCCCTTAATAGGCCACTGCTGACCATCAATAGCTAAGGTAATTTCACGCGGTGGAATACGACGAGGTACTAAGGTGACAGATAATGCTGGCGCTTCCTGACCAGGCGGAGTGATGTAAAGTGAAACCGGTGATTCTTTGTCCGTGGCCACATATACAACATTCGCCTTGATTTGCGTCTGAGCATCACTGGTTGTTCTCACCTGAGGCGATTCAAACGGTGTCACAATCCGGTTCAGATGGCCAAGTGCCACAGGGATCAGTTCATTGACTCCCGGTGTCATTAGTAGCGTTGTTGGCACATCCGTTGCAACCGAATTGGTTTGAGTCGGTGGATTTGCAGTAGCGGACTGCTTCATCACACTGGCTGGCACAATTGGCAATTCCACGTCTGCATACGACGCTTGAGATAACAGGACGCCACTCAAGCTCATTGCGATTAAGCTTGGTGTTATCCATCGACTAATTTTGGTTCGCATCATTCACCCTCCGGTTTTGCTCTTGGGTCAACTTTTCACGAACGCGCTTCGTTCTAGCTTGCCCTTCATACGTATCCATCCAACTGAGCTTTGGACGGTATTGCTCAATATCGATGTCAAACTCATAGGTGCGAGTTTGGCGCTGTTCATCTCCAGATGGTCCAGAGACCAAGGAATAACCGGTCACAAAGACATGACCGGTTTCATACTCATACTCCACTTGTCTGGGTTGGAATTTGAGCGTGACTCGGTCTTCGCGGATTTGTCTTGCCTGAATCTCCAGTGCATCGACCACTTGCTGGTACACCGCTGGAGAAAGTAGCGGCTCAATAGCAACCCGGATGAAAGACACATTACCCGGCGTCACGTTGCCCATAAGCTCAGCCAGGTAGAGTCCCCAGGATTCAAGGTAAGGTTGAGTGGCTTGGTTTCGTGACACTTCAGCCGTTTCAGACAAGGTTGGCGGTTGAATGGCTACCACGGTATTGCGAGAAAATGCTGCTACCGCAAGCAGCAAATTAGATAGCACCAGCACTGCAATCAGGAACCGTTGCCATCGGTTTTCTAATTGCGTGCCTTGCCATGATTTTAAAAACACGTCGAACTTCACGGCAGATAGCTCCTGATAAATGGGTTAGGGATCGTCTTGGCTTTGGTTGGCAACAGTCCGGCCCAGTAGATGGCGTGAAGAATAAAACCATCTGGGCGACCATCACGAAAACGCCGATAGAGTTTGGTTGTCACCAACCCCAACAGGCATAAAACCAAGGCATTACCGGTAAAAATGCCGATCACTAGCCCCAACAGAATGGGAGCCATCTCATCGGCACTCCAAAGCAGGAAGTGCGGCGGGTCATCGATATAGGATGGAATATTTACAGGTTCCATAGTCACTCCTCGTTGTTTGAATTGAGAAGTGAAGAATGCCTTGGGATTGGCAGGTTCAGTGGTCAGCTAGATGCCGAATTCTTGAAGGTTTTGAGGGTTCTACTCAGACAATACTAACAATTGATCTTTTTGATGCGGTTGATATGATGGGGATATTGGTCGTGTCGAGACCAGCTGCCCACATTAGCAAACCCGGACGGGACGACATGCATATCAAATTTATTTTTTGCTTAGGTTTTTTCTGCGACCTCGGCAGTGGGCACCGTATTCGCTAATAGGAGAAACTCAATGCAAATTACTAAAATCATTTCCTCTGCTACGGTTGAACGTTTAAAGCAAAAAGCACGAAAGCTTAAACGTGAAAAATCCATTACACACACTGAAGCACTCGATGAAATTGCAATATCTGCTGGTTTTAATCATTGGCATCATGTTGTGCAAGCTAATGACTTACTGAAACCATCAGAAGTGGCCTTATCTTCTGGATGTGTCATGGCTTTTGATGTCAAAGATGGTATGGATGTCGATACCAGTGATGGGGTTTTAATTGCAGACCACTTCTTGGAGATGCTCACTGAAAAGCAGCTATTTGAAATTTATGCCAATTCCCCTGATGAGGACGATGAACAAAACAGGCCGCTAAAAGAAACGCTATCGGATTCAGAGCTTCATGAGTACTTTCGAGATTATTGCTCATTCATGTACTTCCGTCTTGCCGAGCCTCATGCAAACAAACCGTTAAAAGAAGTATTGGCTCTTATACGACAGTACTCTTTTTGGATGCCGCAATATATTTGGCTTCAAGGTCACCTTATTGATACTTATCATTTGCCAGCTGAAGACGAGAACGGCAATACCGTAGGCGTCAGGTTTTAGCTCTACAAGATGAGGCCTAACTGGCCTCATATCTTCTTCTGCAAGTGACTTAACGCCAACCCCGCCATCAACGCCAAGCCGATGATCATCGACGGCAGTACCACCGGTGGAATAGCCAGTGGGGCGAACAATCCCATAAATAGCAAGATGACGCCTGAGCCCAGGATAATCATGCTGTAGCGGTGAATGATAGGGCTCGAAAAATCAAAGGTTGTCTTCTTAATCTTCCAGGTCATCAAGCCGTCCCACAGCGCCGGTAACATGAGAATAAGCGCAAAGGGCAACCAGACCATCAGCAAAGCAAATCGAATGAACACTTGGTACAGCACATCAAAAAATGCCTGAATACGGTCTTCTACCCACATAAACCAAAAGCCACCCATGTTCTCCATCCCTTTAGAGCGTAGTCGCTGTTCTTCAGTGGGGATTAGAAAATCTCGCACAGATTGCTCCATCTGCGTATCCACAATCCATGACTGATACCAGCGATGGCTAGTTTGACCAATCCAATAGCTTGTTTGTGCGCCCAATTGATTTTGGATCATCTGCTTCTCTTTACTAATGACCCGGCCAGTCCAATCACCGGGCACTAACACGCCAATGGCAATAATCTCTAGCATCAGTGCCAGACACAGTAGCCAAACCGACTTATGCTTGCTCATGCCAAACATCCTCTTCGACTCGGGCCAGCATGGCTGCAACGGTTGGCGTCATAATCCGGGCTTTAATCACTTGTTGAAGCCGCTTTGTCGTCGTATGGCCACTGACATAACGCACGTCGATGCGTCCTTCAGCCAAATACGCCATCCGATTTGGACGATTACGAATCCAGGAGTAGAAATACACACCATCCACGGCGGCCCACTCGAAATGGTCAGGATCACGCAGGCGAATCCCCGTTAAAGCACTGGCGGCAGTCCAGGTCAGTGCCTCAATGAAATGCCAAAGGCGTACACTGTCATCATCACAAGTGACTTCTTCATAACTGCCCAAGCCATTACACAGACACAAATCAAAGATGGAATGGCCATCTAACGTGAACGCATCCGTCAAGTAGTCCGCCAAGCAATACACCGAGGCCAAAGCATGAGGCCAGTCAGTTTCAAGCAGTCTTAAGGTTTCCTTGAACTGGGGGTTATGTTGCTGCCACTGAGCGAGCATTTCTTTACTGGTAAGTGTTGTCATTTTCAGACAGACAGAATGATGCATACAGACTCCTTATACTGCCTGTGTAGAGCTGGTTAAAATAGGAATACGGCCTTTGATCACGCGGCCACCTGAAAGCTTGGCGATGTACTCCAGGTTGGGGAGCTGGCCCAATAACTGCGGTGGAAACATATCGCCTTCTTCTTCCATCAAGCGCTCGCCATGATTGCCGGTAAACAACGCGGGGCTGTCCGAGTTGGACGACATACCTTGAGTTTGCATGATGTACTGCAACCGAGTCTTAGGCAGATTGTCGGTAATGTACTGCTGTGTTTCGGCATCCATCACCCGAAGAGCTATCAAATTGTTGATGTTACCTAACACCTGGCGAGCTTTAGCTTCACTGCCTGTACGAGCTGAAAAATCAGCAAAGGTCTGAGTAGCAATCACACAACGCATTTTTGCGCCACGGCCTTTGTTGAGCAGTTGAATGAAGGGATCGTTGACGACTTCAGCCGCCTCATCGATGAAGATATTTACGGGACGATTTTCAACACCATAGTTATAGCGGTCACCGGCCACGGCGGTGAGATCGGATAAAAGCAACGAACCAATGGCGCTACCAACCATGGCGTCGGTCAATGAATCCAAGCCGATATAGGCCACTTGGGCATTGTTGATAATACGGCCAGAATCCGTAATTAACCGGCTGTCATCCACATCGTTTGCAATCGGTGATAGCAATGGACCTAGTTCACTTGAAGTGAGCATATTGAGCACCGGCATCAGTGAGGCCACCATCTTAGAATAGTGGGTTCTATCATGCTCAAACATGCTCAAAAGGCCTTCCAAATCGGTATTAGCGGCAACGGGCTGAATGCGTTCGTAGTAAAAAAGCAGCATCGCCATAGCTTGTTTAGCCAAGGTATTGGCCTTTTCGGTAAAGCGCTTGATCTCCACACTAAAGTTCGGATACACCTGCTCCCCCCAGGCCGTGACGGCTTTTACTACCAAGCCTTCTGGGCCACCTTCCAAGAATCGTCTCAGTGTTTTCAGATCAGGACGTTGTGACGTAAGCAACAGACCTTGCACGATGTTATTCAGTGCCATTTGGCCAAAGGCTTTAAATGGATCAGCACCGGTTTCGGATGGGATTAATGCCGCAATTCGGCTGGCAATTTCAGTGCCCCGGTTAAAGTTTCTCAGGGGATTAAGCCGTACTGAATGCTCAGGAAAACCCGGATGAAAATACACAAAGCGCTCTGGACTACCGGCGGCAATACAGGCTCGCTGCGCATTATCCTTAAGTTCCTTGTCTCCCTTAGGGTCAATAATAATCACGGCTTCATTACGCAAAATGGCCTGAGTGATCATCGCATCAAAGCATCGGGTTTTTCCGGCACCGGTCGTACCGACAATTAATGTATGCCCCTCAGTGTGTCCAACTGGTTGGTACACATCTTCTTCTTTGGGCTCGACACCATGAATCCAGGTCGAACCCATTTGTTTGCCGTGACCTTGGTTAAGCAAGGTTTGCTTATCCCGCTTTAGGATTTCATAAGCGCGTTGGGCATGGCGTTGGTCCCACTCAAAGCCATAACCTAACCACAATTCATCAGGATGTTTTGCCATCACCTTTTGCAAATGCGACAGCTCCATAAAAGCCAATGGTTTTCCTTTTAGTCCCTTCTGCAACTTATAAAGACGGTAAGCCTCAGGCAGGCGATACAACGCCATGCCCGAGGAAATCCCTGTCATCCACCAAAATGGCTCAGGTGGTAGCTCAGTCAGCATTTCTGCGGCAATTGCCCCAGTTGCACCAACCAGCCAACCTGCTGCTGCCATGGCTTCATAGTTCGTGCGCCAGGGCATCTCGTATGCGTTTTCTTTCATTCATTCTCCGCAAAATAACCGTTTGCAATCGCTTAATTTCAAATGGATTAACGTTTAGCGTGAGCGGTAAACAGAACCGTTTCCCCCTCATAAAACTGGCATTCGTCACTGGCCGAGATCCCCCGAAGCAGCTGTCCGGCTGGAATACCATGCTCATTGGCGACTTGGCGTAAGGTTTTAATCGTGACGCGAATACCATCGGCACTATGATCCACGTCTGGGTAATCGCCATCGGTCAGTAAGATGGGCAAATCTTTCACAAAATTAACCATCTGTTGGCGCTGCGCGTGTTTGGGGTCTGTACTTGAGTTCGCATTGGGCGCAATCGGCTTTTGCTTACGCTCCGCTCTTGTGGCGGGCTCTTTTGCTTGGGCATTGGTTGTCTCGGTTCGACTCGGACGCTGTAAAGCCTCTTCGCTCTGAATTGCTGTCACTGATTCTTCGTCTTGTTTAGAGATGTCTATCAGTGCAGTAAGCCCTTTAGAAATCGATACTTTCAGCAGCAACCCTTGCTCCTGAACGCCATCTTTCGTAGTAACAGTTCTGGCTTTACGTGTCGGGTTTGCGGAATCTAGTTCAAGCCAATCTAATTGACTGAGTTCAGCAAGCAGTTTTCGGGGGGCACACCAAGGTCTTATGGCATCGGGATAGCGGATCAGTATCTGTTCACCAACCATAACCAACGCACTACTGGCCTCTGGGAGCCATGCCAAAGATTCAGGGAGATTCAATGCTTCTGTATCGTGCTGGTTTACGTTATTTGAGATAGCGCCATCATGAAAATTGTTAGGCTTTTCACATCCATCACCCGGAACATTTTCATTTGCCTGAAGGTGATTAACATCACTGGCATGACAAAGTTCATCATCTTGTTCGGACGGTTTTGTCGATGGCGACTCAGCCGAATTACTGAGTTCGATTGATGATGACGCTTCAGGCAAGTCTGAATGCTCACTGGAGCGACTCTGTGGCTCTGTTTGTGTTTGATGTGTTGCTTCCCACTCAGATTTGCTAAACAGTCTAACGCTACTTGGTACATTCGAGCTGAACAATAAATCGGCCTCAACTATATGCAGCATGGCTAACCAGATTGGCTTGTCGTCTTTGATCAGCACTTCAGGGGCAAGGCTTTCATATCGCTCATTTGAGGCGGATTTAGTGGCCAATCCTCGCTCAATGAGGATGTCCGCAAGGGTATCGGGATCTCTTGGAATGCCAGGTATCTTGTCTTTGGCCAATAGCTCAATGATGTCCTTAGCCGCGCTTTTCCAAACCAGGCAAAGATGGATTGATTGATTCGATTTTCGTACCCAGACTCTGGCGTCTCGCTGATTGACCAGCCACTGGGAACTGGCAAGTAATCGCCTCATGGCATCAAGTAGATAGCGTTCAACTGGGACACCAAGGGCATTGTCGTCAACGGAAATTCGTTGCGCTTTCAGGTCTCGCTGGACACTGGTTTGGTCAGCTTCAATAACCAATTTAGACAGGACATGCTCGGGATCGGTATTGCCAATCGCTTCCAGCATGGCTTGCAAAATCTCAGGGCCAGGTTGAGTTAACCAGGCGAGCAACTCAGGTGTCATCACCCGGTTTAACACCAGAATTGAAAATTGCTCGTGCCGCTTACACCGCCCGTCGCGCCAGCGAATGAAATAGCGTTCAATGCTGTTATTAGTGGTCCACTGAGATAAGGTTTCTAAAAAAGGGTTCCATTGATAGCGTCCATCTTCATCCGTGATGGACAAGTCTGAAACGGGCTTACCAATATCATGGAACAAACCGCCAAGAGCCGCTGCAACACGCCACCTTGGCTCTAGCTCTTTTTTCTCAACCGGTGTGCCACTGGCAACAAAGATGATCCCTTCAGCAGCTTGTGCAGCCCAGAAAGCAACTTCCAACGAATGACGTAATAAACCACCAGCGCCACTGTGATGATGATGCTCAGAAGCTGGCAACAAATGAACATAAGCAGCCAGATGATCAATGCAGGGCTGAATTAGCCTTTGAAAATCACGCAGGTTAAAGCCAAGTATCTGGCGCAGTTTGGCAATTAGCTCGTCTTGTGTGGACTGCAAATCCTCGGGTGACGCTGCTGGCAACCCCTTCAGGAATGGCGGATAGCGTGGGATTTCTGCATCCAGTTGCGATGACAGCTCTGGTAGTGCTTTTGTTTGAAAAAATAGGTTTTTGAACATAGTGAACCTCCGACACGATAGTGTGAAGGTTCAATCTGGCGTTGCCGGTTGATTAGACTCAAAAATCCGATATGTATTAACACATATGCCATAAATTCCCGAGGGAGCTTATTAAGCTAAGGCGTATTTCTACTTGGACTTTTAGTTTTTTTCCCAACTCTCCTTTTGGGTTTTTCAATCGGTGTAAAAGCTTCTTGTAGGTGATGGCGAAACCATCGGCGGCGCTCAACTTGACGAAACTCGTTCAAGACAAACCGATAGTCACACGAGCCAAGACGATCACCACAACCACATGGACAAGGTAATTTATTTGCCTCACGCTTGCGCAAACCTAACGCTTTCAGTGCCCGTAGAACTGATGCTTTACCATTAATATTGAACAACTGAGAATAATCATCAATCAGGCCTTTCTCACCATGGTCCAGTTCGCCATAGGGAAAGTTGCCAAATTCAACCCTATGGGACACCGAATAAAGAAACCTGACAACAATCTTTTCGAAAAAGGTTGTCAATGACGAGTCGGCTTTCAAAATTGACTTAATTTTCAGGTCTGAGCCAAGACAAAATGATCCATCAGAGTAAGTATGGAAGTCCTGATTACGAGGAAAGTAACCAGCGGTATCAAACACCACTGGTAAAGCCCTAGGATAATCACTTGGGCATACAATCCTTAGAGAAAATGTTCGCTCTATAAACCGACTTCCTGCTAGCTGTGCTTTTAGCTGATACTCTCCCTGCAACTCAACCTTATCTGCATGGACGTCTACTAATCTAATGTTCGGATAGGCCGAGAGAAAAGCCTCTAGGCCTACAGCCTTCCAATGCTTCATCTATTGCTTAAACCATGGCTTTGGATCAGATGATTGAATTGCGAAAGTTGGTTTTGCTGTCACCGCCGGAATACCCAAGAGACGTGCTACCGAACTTGAATCAAGCTTCAAATCCAAACCATTTTGCGCCGCATTTACTATTCGTTGCGTATCATCACTTGAGCAAAGAGCACTAAAATCAGCTCTAGCTTGATACAGCCATTTATAAAAGTTTTCTTGTAATCGGTATTGAGCAGATTTTTCGTCATACCACTTGTCTGCAAAGTCTTCGGCCGGGTTGACTGGGTTCGGAATCATTGGCGCTTGTGCAGAAATATGGTCATCCATCTCGGAGAGCACCGTATTCAACGCTGAAGCCAAATCACTTTCACCTTTATATGATTTAGCAGCCAATGTAGTGATGATTACCGATATTGGCTTACTATCCTCATTGTTTTTAAACATAGTGTCACGATGACGCTTCAATAATTGGATAACCTGCTGTAAGGGTGTCTTCCATTGATAATATGGCAGACTATCTATACTGGCTTTAAATCGCATTTCACGTTCGTTTATTACTAACCGTGCCGTCTTCATGCGCGTTTCAAACCATCGAGCATATCCTTCAGGATTGCTGATACGCCAGTTTTCATTCACAACTGCATAAGTGAAATCTGTGTTGTCGGTAATCGAAACTGCAAGCTGAGACACGTTTTGAGCCAAGTTTTCATCAAACTTAGAGTTTTCGACCATCCGCTTTTTCAACAGGCCTCTTCCTGTATCACTCTCTGGCACACACGGAACTATGTCCATGTGAAAGCTAAGCCCATCGGCATACTCTAAGCGCCAACAGCGTTTCTTCTCGGCTAGCCCTTCCTTAATGCCTCTGGCGTTTCGATAAAGCTCTAATTCATGACCGACTAGGTGCTTTAGTTGCTTTTGAGTGATAGACGTTTTATCCAGGCCACGCCGAAGATTGCACCCCATGTCTAGGTCATACTGTTCTTCTGAATCGGGCCTAATCGCAGTACCTAGACGAAAGGAACCTTGAGAAAACACGTGGGGATCAAAATTCACGCATGTTGACTCTGGGCGATGTAACCAATCGCCTAGATCCTTATAGCGTTTTTCAGCCTTTTCATAAGCACTGTCAGGTAGCTCAATTTTTTCGAGAATTGTGTTTAGAACATCGTTACTTTTGCTATTACTCATATAGATCTCCTCGAAGCTCGATTGCCATTACAAATTGTTGTGTTTTTATGTCGTGGTCATAAATAAGCCATGGCATATCAGCCTTAGGCATTCTGGCCCGTCCTAATTCGACGGCACACGATACTGGCATCACAGGAAAAATTTGCAGTGGCGTCGCATCCCCGTGTGTATTTTTTATTTCAACAATCAGCTTTCTTATGCACTTTCTGAACAAGGAGAGCTGCTGCTTTGACTGCATGAAATCATTATGAGGCTGCTTGATAGTCACTTCCCAAATCGATGTATCTGGCCCTATAACCCGAGTAATTCGCTCATGCGACACATGGTCACTCAAAGAAAGTACCAGGGCTGGCTTTCCCTCCATATTTTGAGGTCTGTTGATGATGTACTCAAAATCATCTGAACAGTCTTGCCAAAACCAGCCTTTAGGCTCTCGATGCAGCTGATAAGTCTCGACGTCAATTTTGTCGGTGAGCAAAGCGCCAAGTTTTATTAACAATGGTTGAGGAGCTAACGCGAACAATGAAAAATGCTTACAAGAATCCTCTTCGATAATCGATGAAATTTTACTTTGAAAACGCTTCGTTAGGTGTTGCGACTCTGCTTGCCAATATTGTTCAGAGTGATCCTTCAGCTCTGATACCATGGATAGGGTCACTGGCTTTTCAGTTGCCGGATACCAATTCGGAAACATTGCCTCAACACAACCGTGATAATTAATCGGTGATCTTTCAGTTCCAATATTGGCACCATATAAAACAACATTTGATTTGCGATCAGGATCAATGCCTGTGAGTATTTCTATACGTTGCTCATGCTGCATTTTCCAACTAATCAAGAGATCGGCTGGATACCTATCCTCGCTGCCTTTCTGATCAATTTTTTTGTGACAGTCATAGCACATCAACATGAGGTTGCTGACGTCATTCAAGCTGGTTGGCTTAGTTTTAAAGAGTCCCCAACCACGAGGCCCATTCTCAGAAAATGCGTAAATATGAGCATTTTGAGAGACATTGACCGATTCCTGGGTCACCGCTGATTTGTATAGCAACTTATTACACCCGCTAAACTGACAACGAGCAGCGGCACGAGCCCAAAGTTCTCGCTCAACTTTACGGTCTATGGGTCTTGTGACTTTAGCGACCATTCAAAACTCCTATAGTTTGCCAATTAACGGAAGTGAGCGCGGTGTTGTCGCATCACAGAGCAAATGGCTTACATAAGCACATCCGGCAATTAGTCCCAGCCCGCGAAGACACTTATCAATTGCCTCCTCCGGTTGCCACTCATACAAATGTTTGAGACCAACACCTAGTGCAGTTAACACCAATAGACTGTGGCAAAACTGGCGATGGTGAGGGTTACCCAAAGAGGGTTCCAAAATATCTGGAAGCTTGCCAAATAGAGAGCCAATCGTAATGGCAGTTACAGGATGGTGACTGACAGCTTGTTTTTTGTTGTCCGCCAGGGCAACGGTTAAACCAACCGCAGCCCCGACGACCAAATGGGTTTTACCATTAGCCAAACTATTTCTCCTTCCTGACACCTTTAAAAGGTGTTTTGTCGGATGTCTTTACATCCATGAATCGACCAGTATCAGCATCTCGCTTTACCCAATGTCCGCTTGGCGTCTGAGTCTGAGATCTACCTTTAACGGCACCGTTTCTGTGTCCGTCACCTGATGGGGGATTTGTAGCCATAAAGCCTCCTATTCTGCTTAACTTAATCACATTTATCAGATATTAATAAAAAAGATCCAAAGGATCTGATCAAATAATAAACCCTCACTCTGATTAACACAAGCAGATTAACCAGAAAATCAAAAAAAAAACTACAAAATTGATCGGTAGACAAATTCCAGTCCACCTGACTCTGCCACTTCTTTTTGACCTAACACAAGACCTGTCGCATGAAGCTTCTTCAATCGACCACTGGCATTCTGTGCTGAAATGTCAAAGTGCTTAGATACATGTGACGAAGTCACTGTCTTTTTTGCAATAACAAAATCTAGAAGCTCTTTGACAGTCGCACTGAGTTTTACACCAAGCACTTCGTAACCGCTATCGTTCTTGACTAGAAGAGGTTGATCCTTGGCTGTAGCGCCATAAGACCAATTGTCCAGAAGGTCCCGACTCGGAACATTAGAAAGGTAGAAACCTTTTTCACCTTTTAATGCTTTAGCCAACGAGATTACACTTTCACGAGGAAATGAAGCATCAGTGAATCGAATCCCTTCCAAGCTAATAGCAAAAATATCGCATGATGGGTGACCATCAACGATCTTTTTAATCTTCACATAGGCTTCACTACCTTCATCGTTACCAAAGGCATGGTCAGAACCTACGACTTCTGAAAGAAGAATTTTATGAGTTAACTGTTTCATCTGCTTAAGTTGACACTATTTATCAGAAATTGTCAACATAGAAGTCAAAACAGATATGGGTTCCTGTGATAGGGACCAACCCTCTATCTTCAGAAACATTGATGAGTTGACCCTTCGCATATTCCAAAGCCAATGAGAAAGTTAGCTGCCTAATAACAATGATAACTTTCTCTTTGCTAGCGTGCTCTCGACTACTCTTAAAGCCTAGCCCCCGGCCTTTACCAAAGCGACTAACCTCACCAGATGTAAATGCTTTTTGAACGAGCGCAATGTCATTCTCAACAGTTTCCGCTGAAAACTGTGCGTACAACTTCGGATGTTCACTTTGTAACGTTGTTCTCAAGGTAGCGGCAATACCTAAACCAGAGTCGGATATGACTGTTTGAATATGCTTTGGTTTATTATACGGTCGATACACTTGCAGACCTGCTAGTCCAGGTATTTTGGATTCACTGTGATCAGTAACGTTGCCTACAAGCTCTGAAAAAACAGTCTTAGCCGCTAAGAAATAGCTAGCTGAAGAATGCTCTACAAACCTGTCGCCCAAACGAATTACAAGCTCCTTGTTTTGGGTTGGCTGTGCAATTTCTCCTAGTTCGACCAAGGTATCGCTATTATCCCGATAAGTTTTAGCAGCTGACAAAACGGGCCTTTCAGGAAGACAAGTGACACTTTGATTAAGATAATCAAAGAAGCCATTTCTGCTGAAAAAACTGTGAGTATTAGGACATGCTGTAGTATCCATCACCACATCCTTCCCATTAGCAGTAAGCTGATTCGCCAGAGCAAGAAAACGGGCCAATGCTATCAGCAAAAACTTACAATCGATGCCGAATTTAAATGTTACCTTTGTGGCATCTTTTTGGTACGCAAGCTTACCGATAGCACTCTCAAAGGCTTTCTCATCAATCCAACCTGTAGCGAAATCAATTTCCACATGATGAGCCCGTATCATGCTCCATTCATGATTTGAGTTTTTCACAAACGTATCCTGGTTTTTGTGAAGAAACGAGTTCACTTGGGACTTATCAAGTCCCAGCTCCCTGGCAATTTGACGTCCTTTCAGGCCTGGTGACCCATCTAACAATTCTGAGACTGCCTTCAGCAAACCATCACTCCTTTCTACCTACCTACATACCTACCATTCGTTGCATACTTTGCGTCCACGACGCTTTAAATGCTGAATCTCCTGCGAACAACTTGTAGAGCTCAAGTTCATCTTTACGGCGTTGCAGCATAATTTCCTTGAGCATTTTTTCGAAGGCCAAATCTCGATTATGAGGATCTGGGTTGTTTTTGTATTTAGATTCAAAATCTGGGTGATTGCGGATACTCTCAGCGATGTTCACGAACTTAACCTTTTGCTCTTCAGGTGTGGCACTCCAGCCTTGGAACCATCGTTCATTAAATGTGCGAATGATTTCATCCAGCGGGTCAGTTTCTTTTTCACCGCCATGCGCCCCACGTGGGTTCGGATTTTGAGGATCAAGCTCCGCTTCTTGGTCACTAAGCTTAATACTGTGGTTAAGCTTCACACGTTGCAAACCGTATGAACTCAGATCGACAGAATCGAGAAGCTCATCAATAGCATCTGCATCGGGATCTTCAACTTTCAATTTCGGTATTAAAAACTTCAGGAACCAAAACAGTTTTTCCCAGCTGACCATTTCATAAGGCATGATAGACGCCATCTGCCCATAGATTTTCACGAACTGCTTGGCTTTAATCTTAAAGTCCACTTTAGCTTCAGCTTCAAGCTCCAGCTCATGGTCAAACCGGGCTGCTGCAACATCAATGATTGGGCTGAGTGTCTGGGCGTCTTCATTCTTGAAATAACGCTCAACAAAGTCTTCAACCTCATACCACTCGTACACACCGACATCGTCCATTTCATCTTTCAACTCGTGCAGCACGTTTATATCTGTAGCCTGGGACAACGACGTTGCTGTGTAGAAAGGATCGAATGCTGACTGAATATCTTCAACCGAGTTGAAAAAGTCTAAAACAAACAGGTCTTCTGTTTTTTTACCCCATTTAGGCGCACTTCGATTGAGACGAGACAATGTCTGTACACACAAGACACTGGCGAGCTTCTTGTCCACATACATGGCGCAAAGCTTAGGCTGGTCAAACCCAGTCAGATACTTGTTAGCAACCACTAAAAGTCGATACTCATCGGTATCAAACATATCTTTGGTATCTGACTCGGCAAAACCATTAATATCTGCTTCGGTATATTCAATACCGTCAACTTCTTTGGTTCCTGAAAAAGCAATGGCAACTTTAAACGGGTTTCCTTGCTCCTCAAGTATCCGCTTAATCGCTTTGTAGTATCGAATGGCCGTCTCAATATTTTGAGTGACCACCATTCCCTTACCTTTACCTTTGAGCTTTTTCGCATTCACGACATGTGGAACAAAATGCTCCAGCATAATCTCTGCCTTGGTATCAATTGTTTGCTGGCTTCGCTCTACATAAGCTCTGAGTTTTTTCTGTGCCTTTTTGGTATCAAACTCAGGGTTATCAGCGATTGATTTCTCAATCTCATAATAACTTTTGTACGTCGTATAATTTGCCAGGACATCCAAGATGAAGCCTTCTTCAATGGCTTGTTTCATCGAATACAAGTGAAACGGCTTGAAAGAGCCATCTTCTTGGCGTTGACCAAATTTCTCCAAAGTGCTGTTTTTTGGTGTCGCTGTAAATGCCAGGTACGACGCATTCCCGCGCATCTTGCGCGATTTCATCGCCTGAAGGATTTTATCCTGAGCATCTTCTGCCTCTTCGACTTCAGACTTGCCCATCGCTCGGTTCATATTGTCATGCGCCGAACCAGACTGTGAGCTGTGTGCTTCATCGATGATCACCGCAAAGCGCTTGTCACTAAGATCGGCGATACCATCAATAATGAACGGAAATTTCTGAATCGTCGTTATGATGATCTTTTTGCCATTTTCGAGCGCCTGCTTAAGCTCAGATGACTTGTTCGCCGGGGCAATAATGTTCTTTACTTCAGAAAACTCTTTAATGTTATCCCGCAGCTGCTTGTCCAATAGGCGTCTATCGGTGACCACAATCACAGAGTCAAACAATGGCTGCTCCAAGCTTTTTCCGCCTGCCACATCAGACGATGCAGGATAGGTTTCAATTAACTGATAAGCAGCCCAGGTAATCGAATTAGACTTACCTGAACCGGCCGAGTGTTGAATTAAATAAGTCTGACCGACACCGTGCTGGGCAGCATGGTCTACTAATTTTCTCACCACATCCAATTGATGGTATCGAGGAAAGAACAGAGTTCGCTTTGGTAATGGATCTTTGCTTGACCCATCCAGACGCACAAAATGCTGAATAATATTCGCCAAGCTTTCTTTGGTGAATACTTCTTGCCATAGGTATGCCGTTTTATGGCCAGTTGGGTTCGGTGGATTACCCTGTCCAAGATTGTGTCCTTTATTGAACGGCAAGAAGAAGGTACTGCCACCTGATAACTTGGTGGTCATATACACTTCGTCGGTATCGACCGCCATATGCACTAGGCAGCGGCCAAAGGTCAGCAATGGCTGAGTTGCATCTCGATCATCTCGATACTGCTTTTGGCCGTGGTAACGTGCTGTTTGCCCGGTCCATGCGTTCTTCAACTCCAGCGTTATCAATGGTATTCCGTTGATAAACAATACCATGTCGATTTCTTGTAGGGGATTTGCCATGGAATAGCGCACTTGGCGAGTACAACTAAACACGTTATCTGCAAAGTTTTGCTTTACCTTCTCACTACTGCTCGCCAAAGGGGCTGGATAGAGCAAATTGAAGTGAGCATCGTCTACGCTTAGCCCTTTCTTAAGTAAATGAAGAATGCCATGCTTCTTAATCAGTCGGTCAAATCGTTCAAGTAACTTACGCTGCCAATCTGAGGGGTTGTTCTTTTGCAGCTTGGCCAACTCTACTTCTTGTGTCTTTTGTAGAAATTGCCAGAAAAAACGTTCATCAATGGCATATTGCATATTAAAGTCACTAGCAGCACCAATGAAGTATCCAGCACCCAGTGACTGCTGACTCAGCCCCTCTTTGAGCTCTTCAGTACTGATCCCAGCCAGACATTTCTCAATGGCCGACTCTAATGCTTGTTCATTGGTTTGACTGACCATAATTGTAAGTTCCCTTAATCAAAATTCTTCTGTTTCATTGCCTCAGCCGCTTTTTGCAGCGGTCCTTTCAAGGCTTTTTCTAACTTTGTCATCTGCTCTAAGTGCCACGCAACCGCTTGGGGCCAAGTCTCTTTATTAAACCCATCAGCTTTGGTCGAAAACTGAATACGGCAAGATTTCTTTTCATCCAGCCTCATCCACTCAAGTTCTGCACCAAAAGTATGTTCAATGTCCTGTTTGGACTGACTCAACAAGTCAAAAAGGTATTTATTCTCTTCGGTAACCCCACGGCTGATCCAAAGCTCTACTCGAAGCTCTTTTTGCAGAAATATCAGGTTATACGGACATCCACTTAGCCCTGAGCCTGCTGATAACCAATGATCTTTACTTGGGCTAATGTTGTTATAGAGTTGGCAAGCGCTTTTCTGAAAAGCCTCTAAGGCACGCTCCCAGTACTCGCGCCGCACCGTATGGCGGTTTTTTAGTACCACTTCGGTGGTTTTTTCTTCCGCTTCCTTGGCATTAATGCCGATCATCAACTCTTTCGCTTCTGGCGTTGGAATGATCTGGTCAATATTAATCAGTAGCTGTTCACCCAGTGAATAAGGCGTGATTTTGAAGCAGGCAATGCTAATGCCTTGACCCAATAACCACAGCGCGGTGCTGGTCACTTCTTTGCGAAAGTTTGCCGCAACTAACATAATGCGCTGGCTGTTACCCAGGTTGAGCTTTAACTCATCCAGATCGGGCGCATCCAAAAACTCACATATTCTAGCAGAGGCACTTGCAGGGGCATTTAACAGGTCAACCTCTCCTGTTACAGGCTCATAGCGGTCTAAGTACTGCTGGTAAATTTCAACGATTTGCGCTTTGGTTAAACTGGCACAGTAAGAGGCATATTTAAGCGCCTGCCACACCACATCTCGGCCACTGTCGTCCAGCTTGTTTTCAATAATGACCAAGTTGCCATCTTTATCCAGTGCCAGTAAATCTAAACGTTCACGGGTATCATCAAAGCCATCAAACTCCTTTTGAATAATCAGTAGCTCTTCACCCAATGCGGAAGGCTCGTGTGCCAACCATTCCTGAAGATGCTTGCGCTCAGTAAAGCCCAACTCACTGAACTTCTTTGTCCTAACAGGACTAATCCTGTTGGTCTGATGATTTACCGTGAACATATTCGCGTCCTATTGCTCAACCATTTCTGGGGTGATTTTTATTTTTCCAGTCACGGCGCTGTTGATCAGGGAAGTTTTGTATTCTTTGAGCTTTTCGATTTGTGCTAATAGCAACTCAATGCCTTCATCAGAAGACTTCATGAAAGCGCTGACGTAGTTAGCTATTTCTTTTTGCTCTTCAATGGGCGGAATAAACAAGTCAACCTTTGAAAAGTTGTCAAAATTTAGGTCTTGACCATCTCTAATGAAACTTGCTGTCTGCTGCAAAGCTGCGATGTAAGAGGGTAGTTTTAATAAATACCCATAGAATGAAGGATCAATTTCATCTAATGCTCTCAGGACTACATAGGAGGACCGGATACATCCTTGCGACCAGGCACGCTCTAAGCCGCCTTGGAAACTTCTCATACTGATTACAAAGTCGTCCCTTTCGACGTGCTTCCTTTTATCTAAATGAAGCTGAATTTTGACAACGCGTTTACCTGTTAACTCCTCATACTGGTCTTGCGGAATAACACCATAAGCTTGAGTTGCAGAAAGCTGTACGTCATCTTTCCAAGCCCGCTCTTTTCTTTGAGTAAATACAAACTTGCTACGACGGACTTCCCAATGCGCTGGAATCTTACCAATCCAATCCACACCGGAGTCTTTCATTGGCACATTAGAATCAAGCCCTTGGGTCACCGCCTGTTGTATGATGATCTGCTTACGCTCTTTCAGCAGGCTAATTTGCTGCTCTTTGATAGCAATCGCTTCGTCGATTTGCGCGGTTTTCTTGTCTAGAAAGTTGGCGATACGGGTTTGTTCTTCTAGTGAAGGAACAGATATAGCAATCGTCCGCATTTCATCGTATCGAGTAGTCCACAAATCTGCGACAATTCCACGTCCAACACGATAGTATTCCTCAATAAATGCATGACTTTTCAAAAGGTGCTCAGAAAACTTTGGATGAATCCCTTTTGGTTTAAGCACTATATTTATAAGCGATACTGATCCATCTCTGTCTGATACTCCACTAGAACCCTTACGATCAGAGCGGCTATTTATAACAAAGTCACCCTCTTTTACTAGCTTTCTGTTATCGCCATCTTTTGTTTTGGCCGCATTATCCAATTGAGGTAGAACGCCTTTTTTTGTTACGGAGAGTGCGGGGTAGTCAATGTCTGAAACTTTAGATCTACGCTCATTAAAGCGAGTGCCTAATCGTGTTAATTCCCAAGAGGCAGGTACTCGTCCCAACCATTCAACCCCAGAATCTACATAATCGTCATATTTCGGCATCAATGCTAAACGTTCCATTACGCTTCTCCCTGAACTTCCGCCACGTTCACACCCAATATCTGCGCAATAAGACCTTCGGCTTTTTGTTCTAGGTTGATGATGTCGGTTGCGACCTCTTCTAAACTACGCAGCGGTTTATGACGGTAGAAATACTTATTGAAGCTGATTTCATAACCAATTTTCACCGTATCTAGGTTTATCCATGCTTCATCAACATGAGGCTTTACTTCGTCTAGGAAGTACTGATAAATGCTTTGCTTCAGTGGGACAGATTCTGTGTCACGCAGGTCTGTGTTGGTCTCGTAAGTAATGAACTCGCCTTTTTTGCCGCCTTCTTTTGTAGGAACGGGGTAATAACCAAAATCTGGCAGGTCAGCGACTTCACACTCATAGCGCTCCAGCAGGTCGTTTAATTTGTCGCCCGTTAATTTAACGATCTTTTTCACCACTTTCTTGGCGGTTTCGTCATACCAGCTCACCGCGTTCAGGATGGCATTTTTCTCAGGTGCTGAAAGCTTAATAGCATGGGCTTTTAGCGATTTATCAACTTGGGTTTTAAAACTATTGAAGTCATCAAATTCAATACTACCTATGTCAGCCATCAGCGTTTCTGCCGTTTCAAGCAATGCTTTAAGCGCCAGCCAATGTTTCACATCGAGCAGTTTTGCCTTAGCTTTGGCATTGAGACTGATTTCGTTCTCTTCACACCAAGAAAGAATGTCTTTCTCAATGGATTTCAAGAAGCTCTTTTTCTTTTCAGTACCATAGCCAGTTTTTTCGTAAACACGTTCGCCTTGCTCTGCGTACACGTACTCCATCACTTCACTAAGCTGCTTATCAAAGCGCAGTGGAGCTATTGCGTCTTGAGTGAACTTGGCTCTGCGGCGATCTGGGCGCTCGATAGTGACTTTGTAGTAGCCAAAATCGTCATTGCTGAACACCTTACTGGCGATACCGATAGGATCATTGTTTGCATCAAGTGCTCTTTCAACGTCCACACACGCGAGGTAAGTATCGGTAATTTCCGTGATGTGCTCAGGCGCAAATTCGCAGTTTTTGTTACCCAAGTTCTTACGCAACTTACGGTATAGCAAGCTGGCATCAATCAGCTGCACCTTACCTTTGCGTGCCTCAGGTTTATTGTTGTTCAACACCCAAATGTAAGTGGTAATACCGGTGTTGTAGAACAGGTTATTTGGTAACTGAACGATGGCATCTAGCATGTCGTTTTCAATGATGAAGCGACGAATGTTACTTTCGCCACCGCCCGCATCACCGGTAAAGAGCGATGAGCCGTTATGAACAGAAGCAATCCGGCTGCCTAATGGGCTTACACTCGGATCTTTCATCTTGTTGACCATTTCCATTAAGAAGAGTAGCTGGCCATCACTTGAACGTGGCGTGGCATCTACCACTTCGAGATTCCCCCAATAGTCTTTCAGGGTAACCTTAAAACGTGGGTCAATCACATCACTGCCGTCTTTAATGTGCTTCTGTTCAGACGCCCAACTCTTACCATATGGCGGGTTAGACAACATAAAGTCAAAGCGAGAAGCCGCAAACTCGTCGGTAGACAAGGTTGAGCCTACTTTGATGTTCTCAGGGTTGTTGCCTTTGATCATCATGTCCGATTTACAAATCGCGTAGGTCTCGTCGTTGATCTCTTTGCCGTAAAGATAAACATCTCGGCTATCGTTTGGATATTTCTCTTCAATGAAGTTTTGAGATTCAGTCAACATACCACCGCTACCACACGCAGGGTCATACACTGTCATGGTAAGCGGCAACTGGTCTTTCACTGGGTCAAACACCAGGTGCGTCATCAGTTCAATCACTTCACGTGGCGTAAAGTGTTCGCCTGCTTCTTCGTTGTTTTCTTCGTTGAACTTGCGGATCAACTCTTCGAACACGTAACCCATACCCAGGTTGGTAAGGGCTGGCATCTTGTTGCCATCTGGGTCTTCGACCGTTTCATGAGTTAGGTTGATATAGGGGGAAACAAACTTCTCGACGACATCAAGAAGGACTTGCTTGGAGGCCATATGACGAATTTGCGATTTGAGGTTAAAGCACTCAATGATCTCTTTGACATTATCGCTAAAGCCAAGCAGGTACTCTTCAAAGTTGGCGAGTAATATCTGTTGGTTATTAGTCGCGGTGTTGAACAGGGATTTCAGCGTCCATTTAGATGTATTGTAAAAAACATAACCACTGGCCGCCTTCAACGGTTCATCATCAAGCTCTGTGGCTTGCATCTCTTCTTTTTGGAACTTTACCTCTTCAAGCACGGCTTCTTTGGTAGGTTCTAGTAACGTATCTAAACGTCGTAATACCACCATAGGTAAAATCACATCGCGGTACTTACCGCGAACGTACACATCACGTAAACAGTCGTCGGCAATGTTCCAAATAAATGAGATGAGCTTGTTATGTACACTATGATCCATTTTCTTTTCCTGTTCAGTGTTGGTTGCATCCCACTAGGTTGCTGCAACGGCTTCACTATAAATTTAAAATTCTGTTCTTTCTGTAACGCCTCAATGGCCGCTACATCGTTCGATTAACTTGTTCTGCCCGGCGCAATTCTTAAGTTTGTGACACCATAAAGTGCTTGGCTGTTACGCAACCAAAGCTGATACTCAAAGCCCATTAATGAGTGTTCCGTAGAACAATCCACATGCCATTGGCGAAGCAAATACCCAGCGGTTGCAGCCCTAATCTCAACCTTTAGAACACCACCCGTCATACCATAATCCAGCTCAATCGCTTCGCTATGCTCAATACGTGGGTGTGGCACTAACTCTAGCTCTACAAATCGGTTCCATTGCCGGTCCTGGGTTTCTAGTTCAGCTTCAGATAACCTTGAATCTTCAAGCACAACCGCTGCTTTAATGCGGGTCAGCACAAAGTCACGGAACTCACCATGCTTGCGGTCAAAACCACGAACGTGCCAACGCAGGCCATTGTCCACCAGCGTATGCGGAACTATTTCACGCTTGGATTCACCACTCGATAACGACACATAGGTGATACTCAAGGCTTTGCCTTTGTGAATGGCCTCGGTGACTTTCGCCACTATCGATAAACTCGGCTTGTTGAGGTGATAAGGCGCTTCACAAGCAAGGGGTGGTTTTACCTTTCCAGTAAAGCCATCACCGTACCCTTGGCTAATGGTTGCCAGTGTTCTCACAACGTCGTAGTCGAACAAGGATTCGAATGCTTCACCACGCTTATGCAACTTGAGCTTTTGGTCATACTCAATGTTGCTTGGTGCAAGCTCTCGGTACATTGTGAAGTCTTTCGTTGCTTGTGCAGCGGCTATGCTGAAGCGATCGACTAAATCCGCCCGTACCGCTTCGCCCTTAAACAATAAGGTGAAATCGATATGGGCAATGCGATCCCTTGTTGCTTGTGGCAACTGCGCTATCTGCGAAAGCCGATCTGACTTCGCCACTACTGTTTGTTTCAGACCATCATTTGTCATGCGTCTTGTTTATCCAATTCAACCAGATTCTTAAAACTCTGTTTATAAAGTACGGTCAAACATCGCGTAATCACATTGAACGGCATGGCATAAAGCTGCTATTCATCCGCAATGGCTAATCAATCTCTACCGGTTGAAGCTGAACAGATGGCCATAAAACACTGAATAGGCTTCAACCTAATTAATTTTATTAGGTATCATCCTATCACAAATTGTTTTGTAGGGAAGACTAAGCGGCAACTTTTTGATCTGGATTACAATTGCCGCTGAGTCATGAGCGTGAAGACCTTGTTTTGTGCCAATGCTGATAGCCGCTATCAATGCGCTACCCGAACCAGTGGCACCACGATGTTACCGCGATGAGATACCCCTTTATCCGACTCTGTAGACATCAGGGCTCGTTGCTCACTCTCCCGAATGCGCCTGGCAACTTCTGCCTGGGCTGGTAGCAATGGCAGCATCCCTTCAGCAATCGCGTCTGGGGCAGACTCTTGGCCACAGGACATCAAATGCTTCCATGGATCTTTAAGAAAGCGCTCGAACGTGATGCCAAATTCAATGATGCGGGCAGAGACGAAGATTTCGCCCCAGTATTCAATGTAGGTGTCTTGGTACATGGAAAGATTCCTCTTATTGGTTAAACCATGAGTTCACTTTCCATTTTCCAGAGGTTTTAAAATATGCAAGGCTTACCTTATAGCTACAAAGCTTTAAATCGATTGCGGGCATCTTTGTAGTCATAGTGGGCATGTTCTGAGCCACGATGGTACAAATCATCTAGGTAAGTTTGCTCCAGCGGCAACTCGTCTTCGCTGATTTCGCGCCACCAATGTTTGTTGGCACCTTTAACACCGTCATGCCAGCGGTAACCACGCTCTTTTAAATAGTCCTTTACGTCAAACGGCGCACCAAACGCACGAACTAACACAGTTCGCCTGTCTGCTTCAGACAACAAGTTTGCAACGGACTCGGGCAACAAATGAAACAACCAGGCCATCGCCAAACAATCGGTTGCAGCTCGGTGTCCTTCATAGAACCAACCTAAGCGAAGCAGCAGGTACTCAAGCTTTCGACTTTCAAAACCCAGCGCCTTCCAATCTATGCCACTGGCTGAACAGGCCCAAGATAGATGGCCTAATGCAGCAAACCGCTTTTCAAAGAAAGGACGATCAAACTGCGAATTGTGTGCAACCACCAGCGGATCATCGGATAACCAACTCGTTACCAGTGAATCATCAATGTGCTGGCCTTGCACCATCTCATCGGTGATACCGGTTAACTCGGTAATCAGCTCGGGGATTGGCTTGCCGGGATCTTCATACAAGCTGATCACATCAACAATCGACACAATTCGCTGAGCAGAGGGGCTGTAAAGCACCTTAACCATACCAAGCTCAATAATGGACTCATCATCGGCAGACAGTCCGGTTGTCTCTGTATCGAGCAGCACCATTGGCTGTTCATCACCGACCATAGGAGAAAGTTCAAGTGGCCAGGACTGCGGCTCACGCGTTAATGGAATACGCTCCAGCAATCTAAAATCTTCTGGTCTTTCTGGGATATCCGCGAGGCGCTCTAGCGGAAATGGCGCAGGGGCTCTTGTCATTGATGGTTCCTCTTCAATTCTATTGTTCGCTTTAGGTGATTTCACTGTGCCACAGGTTTTTCTAAATGCACCTTGGATACCTCAGCGTTTTTTTAATCTTTCTACTGGGTGAACCCATGTATGAAGGCTTTGGCTAAGCCTTTCAGAAAGCCTTAGCTAAACCCTTTAGGTAACCCTTACCGATACCCTTTACGTATGGCTTAGCCAACCCCTTTTCAAACGGTTGCAAAAGGCTTGAACTGAGTTCGACTGAGCACTTTAATGGTGCTCCTAACTTCGCTTTAAGCCAGTAAATTCAATACGAAGCAGAATTTTACTAACTGTTTTTAAACCCTTTGCAAAGGGTTCAACAAGCCTTGTCTGACGGTTACTTGACCCATGCGTTAACCAGTAGCAGTAACAGGATCAGTAACAGAAACAAGAGCAGTAGGCAGAAGCAGTATTGTCCAAGCCTTGCAGGCTTTGACGAGGGCGAGCAATCCCCACATCAAGCTTTTCAACACAAAAAAGAAATCACCCACGACACAACGTCTTACTCGAACAACTACAGTTTTACCTACAATTTTACTTGTAGAAATCAGCATAGCATCAGATACTGTATAAACAAACAGTATTAATTCTATTTTTTCGAGGTTCGTCATGAGTGTCTCGCTGATAGGCCGTAGCGGCGCACTTGCCTTCATCAAAGCCAAGCGCCTTCGTATTCCATTGTTCATGGAACGTGTTTCTGCTGGTTTTCCCTCACCAGCGCAGGATTATGTTGAGCAAACGCTCGACCTCAACGAGCTGTGCATCAAGCGACCGGCTGCAACGTTCTTTGTGCGTGTTGAAGGTGATTCAATGATTGATGCTGGGATTCACCCAGATGATATTTTGGTGGTTGATCGTTCTGTTCAAGCAGAACACGGTGACATTGTCATCGCTGGCATCCATGGAGAACTCACGGTAAAGGAGCTTCAACTAAGGCCGTGCGTCAAGCTGATCCCAAGAAACCAGGCGTATGAGCCCATTCATATTCCTGAAGGGGCAGAGTTAGAGATATTTGGTGTGGTCACCAATGTGGTGCGAAACATGCGCCGTAAGTCGTGACTGTCCCATGCCTGTATTTGCCTTGGTGGACTGCAACAACTTTTACGCCAGTTGTGAGAAGCTGTTTCGTCCTGATTTAAAAGATACGCCGGTTGTGGTGCTGTCCAACAATGACGGCTGCGTGGTTGCACGCTCGCGTGAAGCTAAGTTACTCGGTATTAAAATGGGCGTACCCGTCTTTCAGATCAAAGCCGAAATGCAGCGCCATGGCATTTTGGCATTCTCCTCTAACTATGCGCTTACAGTTGGGAAATACTTTAGACATCACATGTTGTAATGTTTCAGGTTGTATAAATTAGACGTCGAGATGAGGGGTGGTTACAATTTTTACTATTGGTTAAGAAATATCTTGAAAAAGTAGATGTATGAACGCGTAACCCCCTGGGGGAAGGCTTAGCAGTGTGAATAACGGATGATTTAGGTGTTAATGTGATTGAACAAAATAGGTCGTTTCCAGATGACTTCGGCTTTGACTATTGTCTTATGTGGATTAGTACGGAGAAATATCCCTCATTTATAAGTAGGCCACACCCTGACAGTGGCGAGATCATCCATGACGTTAGGGACAACTCAAAACCATTTGCTCATAAACTTCCAATTTTAATAGACCCCGATGGTATCAATGTGGTGCCAGTGAATCTATATCTTCACTCTTTGTTGGCAGATCCAGATATATCCTCCGATAAGACGATTCAATCCCATGCAGTTGCGTTATTGAGCTTCTATCGGTGGTTGAGCACGGAAATCCCCGAACATACACACCCAAGGACTGGCCTTCTGGTTGATGAAAAACCTCCGTTAACAATATATGACTGCACCGAGAAGGTAGAGGAAAGTCCAATCGTGAGATATCGAGACTATTTATTGGAAAACCTTTATACCAAGGATGAAACTGGAAAAGTCGGTGGTTCTCCAAGTACAGCCTCTTCAGTGGTCCACCGAATGCGATTTCCGTCTGCATCTGTTGAAGTTGGGCGACGACGGCTTCTGAGCCTTTACCG
>NZ_JAWPOR010000024.1:0-47813 GCF_033344395.1 Vibrio sp. 1874 | reverse complement strand
GGCATCTTCTATACTGATCAATGTTTGTTTGTTGAGCATGGTATTTGTCCTTCAATACGTGTCTTAAATTTGCGAACTTTTTCATTTCGTCTGTATCTGATGCTGTGATGACATAGACCGCGTTAAACCTATTAATATTACAGACTTAGAATCTAATTGGCGTTATCATTATTTACGTTTACTTAACCTCATTCAGCCATAAAAGCATGATAAAAAAAGCTCTCCCCACCATTGTTGGCCTGTTTGCCTTTTCTCATGGTGCCTATGCCGATGTTTCTTTGACTTTGAAAGGCATTGATGGCGCTTTAGAAGAGAATGTCAGTGCGTATCTATCATCTATTCCAGAGAAGGATTACTCCACTTCTCTGCGTTTTCAAGCGAGATTAGATCAAAGTATCACTGAAGCGCTTAACGCGCTTGGGTATTATCATGCAAAAATTTCATACTCTATTCCTGAAGCGAATGATGAGTTAATTGTGCTCATCAAGCCGGGCTTGCCAGTGAAAGTGAAAGTCATGGATGTGGTCATCACTGGAGAGGCCAAGGACGATGAAGAGTTTGCAAAACTTATTGAGAGCTCTCCGCTCAAAGTTGGCCAAGTTTTGAATCAAGGCCAATACGACAGCCTTAAGTCAGGAATTCGTAACTTGGCGCTTCAGCGTGGTTACTTCAATGGTGAGTTTACGCTAAGTCGATTAGAGGTTATCCCTGATCTGAACGAAGCTAATGTCCGTTTGCACTACAGCAGTGGAATACGTTTCAATTTTGGCGACGTTTCTTTTATTGGCAACCACATCTGGGAAGACCGTGTCGCATCACTACAGCCTTTTAAGGAAGGGGACCCATACAACGTTTCGAAGCTGGGCGAGTTTAACCAGAAGCTATCAAATACGGAGTGGTTTTCCTCAGTTTTTGTTGAGCCTGAATTGGATAGGCTTGATGATGGCCGAGACTTGCCAATTAAAGTGTCTTTATCTCCTGCTTCGAAGAATCAGATCGAGACGGGTATTGGTTACTCAACGGATGTCGGCGTTCGAGGAACGTTGAAGTGGAAGAAACCTTGGGTGAGCTCCCGAGGACACAGTTTCAACACCGCTTTATCCCTATCTAAGCCAGAGCAAACCGTGACTGCTTCTTACAAAATTCCTTTAGAAGATGTCGCTAACGATTATTATCAAGTTCAATATGGGCTTAAAAACCTAGACAACCGTGACACACAGAGTATCGAGTCTAACCTTGCAGTGGAGCGGCATTGGTTAGCAGACGGTGGTTGGCATAATACCGTTTATGTTCGTCATTTGTACGAGAGCTTTACGCAAGGTTTACAAGATGATGAATTCAACTTCGTACTTCCAGGTGCGACATTTTCTCGGACTAGGGTTCGAGGGGGCAATATGCCAATGTGGGGAGACAAGCAAAGCATCACTATTGAGTATGGTGATACCGCTATGCTTTCTGAAACTAGAGTGCTCCGCTTAATTGGCTCGACTTCTTGGATTCGTGGTATTGGAGAGAATCATCGTGGTTTGTTCCGCTTAGAAGGTGGTGCGAATATTACCGATGAACTTGAAAAGCTATCACCGTCGCTGCGTTTCTTCGCAGGTGGTGACAATAATATTCGTGGTTACGGCTATGAATCTATTTCACCTGTGGATGAGAGTGGTGCTTTGACGGGTGGTAAATACATTGTTAGCAGTACATTAGAATACCAATATCGTGTTTATGGAAACTGGTGGGCTGCAACGTTTTACGATATTGGTGATGCGTTTAATGAAACACCAGATTGGAAATCAGGTGCTGGTGTTGGTATCCGCTGGGCGTCTCCGGTGGGCCCTGTTAGTTTTGATTTTGCATGGGGGTTGGATGCAAAACCAGAACGAGAGTTTCGTATCCACTTCTCATTGGGGCCTGAGCTATGATCAAAATGATGTTTAAGTGGACCAAATGGCTGTCGCTCAGTTTGATTGGTCTATTGCTGTTGCTCATCATTATTGTCGCGACAGTTTTATTTACCCACCCAGGCCTCAAATTTGCCTTGTGGGGAGCCGAAAAAGCACTACCACAATTGCAGATTGAAAAAGTGCAGGGTTCATTGTTTCCTCGCTTCGAACTGCATAACGTCAGTTTTGTCGATGAGTCTTTGAATATCGATGCCAAAGTCGAGCGTTTAGCTTTGGCAGTGAACTTCCGCTGTTTCTTTGACCCTAAGGTTTGTGTCGATGAGTTAAGACTGCAGGGGCTTGACTTTAAGATGCCAGAGCTACCGCCAGCAAGCGAGGAGCAAGAGGAAACACCACCACTGCGTTCTATCAGTACGCCAGTGCCAATTTTTGTTAATAAAGTCAGCTTTAATGACATCAACGTCAATGTGCTGGGCAATCAAATTGATTGGCAAACGTTCTCGACCGCTTTGTCGATGCAAGGCGATCGTTTGGTGATCGCACCTACCGCGTTGAAAGACATTAATGTTGCGCTCGCACCAAGTGAAGCGGCCCCAGAAGCGGTTGTTGAAGAGCCGAAAGAGGCCGATGCTACGCCGCAAGATATTGTGTTACCCGAAGTATGGATTCCACTGACGGTGGAAGCGCGTCGTCTTGATATTCACAATTTCAAACTGGCAGGTGAAACGCCAGTGATCGTCAATCATCTTGGTTTGGTTGCAAGAGCAGGCGGTGAGCGTGTTGATGTCAAAACATTAGAGCTCGACATGCCAGAAGTGGAAGGCAAGTTGAGCACACAAGTGACGCTTTCTTCTGATTACCCTATCAAAGCGCAATTGGACGCGTTAGTGAAGCAAGCAGATGCGAAGGGACAAAAACTGTCGCTTTCGGTCTCGGGTTCGGTTGGTGATTTGTCACTAAATGCTACGCTTTCTGAGCTTGTACAAGCGGAGATCAAAGGTGATATTCAACCGCTTAAAACGCAGTTACCGTTTGATGTCGTGATTAAAAATGTACAGGCGCAATGGCCGCTATTTGGACAAAGCGATTACCAGGTTTCTGTACCAAGCTTGGCGGCAAAAGGCTCACTTGATGGCTACGAAGTCGCATTAGAAACCAAAGCTTCGGGCAAAGATATTCCCGCCGTTGATGTCGCACTAAACGGCAAAGGTACGTTAGAGCAAATTGACCTCGAAAGCCTTGTAGTGAAAGCCTTAGGGGGCGAACTCTCTGGGAAAGTCATGGCCAATTGGGCCGCGCCAATCAACTGGCAAGCTGACTTAAACCTGAAGAACATTCAACCAGGATTGCAGTGGAAAGAAGCCGAAGGGGATATTAGCGGTAATCTTTCGACTTCGGGGTCGTTAACAGAACAAGGCGGTTGGCAAGTCAGTTTGCCTAAGTTAGACATTGACGGCATTTTGCGAGGTTATCCGCTGAATGTTGAAGGGCAACTTGAAGCGTCTGATAAGAACGGCAAAGGCGAAGACATCCAACTTACCACTCAGGGTTTAGCGCTTTCTCATGGTCCAAACCAACTCAGTGCAAAGGGTAAGATCGATAAGCAAATTCTGATGGATGTTGAGGTTAACTTCCCTGATTTTGCGAAAAGTGTTCCGGATCTTGCAGGTAAAATGCAAGGTAAAGTCGCACTACGTGGTAGCTTGAAAGAACCAGACATCAATCTTGATCTCGCTTTAAATCAGATAAACTGGCAGCAACAGGCGAACGTAGAAACGATCACCTTAAAGGGTGATGTGAAGCCTCTGCCAGCACCAAAAGCGAACATAAGCCTAATTGCGAACAACATTACCTATGACGACATAAAAGTTGATAGTGCTGACCTTGAAGTCTCTGGGGATGAAAAACTGCATCAACTTACGCTCGATGTAGTGTCTGACCTGGTGTCGACCAGTTTAGAAATTGAAGGGACATTCCAGCAGAAACCAGAAATGATTTGGGATGGAGCGCTGCGCCGCTTGACGCTGAGCTCGCAACAAGGCCCGTGGGCGTTGCAAAAATCGACCGCGGTGAAGGTCAATATCGACAAACAGATCGCGAACGTTCAAGCGCATTGTTGGTTGCAAGCGGAGTCGAGCGTATGTCTAACCGAAGACATTAGTGTCGGTAAGAGTGGCCAGGCGAAGTTAGCCATCAATGATTTTGATTTTGACCAAATCAAACAATTCCTGCCGCCAGAAACCAAGCTGCAAGGCTCGGTTAATGCACAGGCTTTTGCTAAATGGGCACCAGAGAAAAAGCCTGAAGTAACCTTAAGTGTCAATATGCCAAAAGGCCAAGTTGAACAAGCGCTTGAACAGCCAATTAAAGTCGGTTGGGAAAGCTTCAACTTTAAAGTAGCATTAGCGAAAGACAAGCTTGATGCCGAGTGGCTATTTGATGTGAAAGATAACGGTGACTTGTCTGGTAAGGTTTCTTTACTGAATGTCTCGTCTGAAAAGCCCACTATTGATGGTAAGGTTTCACTCTCTACGTTCCACTTGGACTTCTTGGCACCGTTGATTGGTGAGTACAGCTTGTTTAAAGCAAACATGAATACTGACCTAGCGATATCAGGTGACGTTATGCATCCGAAGGTGAACGGTCAGTTCTTGATTGACCAAATGAAGCTACAGGGTGAAGTCACACCGATAGATATAAACTCAGGACAGGTCGTCATCAACTTTAAAGGTCATCAAGCGGACTTGGATGCTGGAATTTTAACCCCGGATGGTGAGTTGAACGTTACCGGTGATGCCGACTGGCAGGACTTACAGAACTGGCGCACTAAAGCGCGTGTATTTGCTAAAGAGCTCAATGTTGATTTGCCCCCAATGGTAAAAATCAAAGTTGAGCCTGACATGACAATAGATGTGACTCCTCAGCTTGCGAAAATTGAGGGTGATATTAATTTGCCATGGGGCAGAATTGTCGTCGAAGAGCTTCCACCAAGTGCGGTAGGCGTATCGAGTGATACCGTTATTCTCGATAAAAACTTGCAGCCAGTGGACGATGTGGCTGCGATGCCGTTTGATGTGGAAACGAACATCAACATTAAAATTGGTGATGACTTCCAACTTGCCGCTTTTGGTTTAAAAGGTGGGTTGAAAGGGAACCTAAACGTGACACAAAAAGACAAAGGTCCTTTCATCGTTGGTGAAGTGAATGTTGTCGACGGTTCTTATCGTTCGTTTGGTCAGGACTTATTGATTAAAGAAGGTAAGATTCTGATGAATGGTCCACCAGATCAACCTTACTTGTCTATCAAAGCGATTCGTAATCCAGACAATACCCAAGATGATGTCATTGCGGGGGTACAAGTGTCAGGCCCAGCATCTGATCCGAGTATAGAAATTTTCTCAGAGCCCGCGATGAACCAAGCCAATGCACTTTCTTATCTACTTCGTGGTCAAGATATTGATGGTGAAGCCGGTGGTAATGCAATGACGACTACCTTAATTGGTTTAAGCTTGGCGAAGAGTGGTCGTGTGGTTGGTGAAATCGGTGAAGCCTTTGGCGTACAGGATTTACAGTTGGACACTGCTGGGTCGGGCGATGATTCGCAAGTGACGGTGAGTGGTTATATTCTGCCAGGTTTGCAGGTGAAATATGGTGTCGGCATCTTTAACTCCCTAGGTGAGTTCACTGTGCGTTACCGATTGATGCAAGACTTGTATTTAGAAGCGATATCTGGTGTAGATAGCGCCGTTGACCTACTCTATCAGTTTGAGTTCGATTAAAGTGCTTTAACCTAAGC
Source organism: Vibrio sp. 1874 (assembly GCF_033344395.1). Taxonomy (NCBI): domain Bacteria; kingdom Pseudomonadati; phylum Pseudomonadota; class Gammaproteobacteria; order Vibrionales; family Vibrionaceae; genus Vibrio; species Vibrio sp. 1874. The sequence goes on along the minus strand of NZ_JAWPOR010000024.1, from coordinate 42,116 downwards.
ATACACAGTCATGACTAAGGAGTGGTTATGCAGCATTTGATTTTTGTCTACGGCACGTTACGCAAGGGAGAGTACAACCATCAGTATTTGCGCTCGGCGCAGTTTCTTGGTTTACATGAAACGGATGCTCAATTTGCAATGTATGACTTAGGCCCTTATCCAGCGTTGTCTGATGGGCAACGCTCGATTCAAGGTGAAGTGTACCTGATTGACAGTGAAACCTTATCTGAGCTAGATAGGTTAGAAGATGTGCCAGTGGAATATCGCCGAGAGAGCATCGTTACGCCTTTTGGCCAAGCTTGGATCTACTTATATCAAGATACTGAGCAGCTAACCGAAGAAATCGCTTCCGGAGATTGGTGTCAAAAGGTGTGAGCTATACTGACATTATCAATAGCAACGAGCTAAACACTAAGGAGTCACGATGAAAGCATTCGTAATTGGAGTAATGGCGTTGCTTCTTGCTGCATGCGCACAAACAACACTACCGACTTCGAATAATGTGACCGATTGGCAAGTGTTTGGTAAGCAGTCAGCTTTAGATGGATTACGGGAGTTATCTGAGGAGCGAATTGCGAAGCTGGATGATGTTAACCATGCGACGCCAGAACTGATAATGGCTTATCAAGCGGGTTACCAGCAAGGCAAACAAGAGTATTGTGAGCAAAGTGCTTATATGCTCGGTGTTATCGGGCGGCCGTATTTTGGCATTTGTGATGATGTTGACCCCTTCTTTCAACATGACTACGACGCTGGACGAATGTCTTCAGCAGGCGCACCTATCTAGTTGACACAGGTAAGATGAAAGCAAAAGAGCTGCCCTAGAGCAGCTCTTTTTAATTTTGTATCAGCAGTGATGCTTATTTTTTCTGAGCTCGTTCGTAAGATTCTAGGATTTCAGCTTTGGCGGCAGCAACATCTGCCCAACCATCCACTTTCACCCATTTGCCTGCTTCAAGCTCTTTGTAACGCTCAAAGAATTGCGTGATCTGCGCTTTCAGTAGTTCTGGGATATCGTCCACATCTTGGATGTGCTCGTACTCTTTCGAGATTTTTGAGTGGGGAACCGCAAACACTTTTGCATCTTCACCCGATTCATCTGTCATCTTCAAAACGCCAACAGGACGGCAGCGAATGACTGAACCTGGCATGAGTGGGTATGGTGTTGGTACCAATACGTCGACTGGGTCGCCATCAAGAGACAGGGTATTGTTCACGTAGCCATAGTTGCATGGGTAGAACATTGGTGCAGACATGAAACGGTCGACAAATACAGCACCAGAGTCTTTATCTACTTCGTACTTGATTGGATCTGCATTTGCAGGAATTTCGATAACGACATAGATATCTTCAGGCAGCGACTTGCCTGCTGGTACATGGTTTAAGCTCATTAGAATATTCCTTTTCATTAACGATGAGTCACACAAAAGCGGCTTCATCTGATGATAAATTCGCGTTTCACTTTAGCGACAAAAACGCGACAGGTAAACACCTGCCGCGTTGGACAAAGGTCTGAAATTATTCTTCGTCGCGGTGCAGTTCAAGGAACTCTTCAACTTTGCGAACCATGTTCTTCGAACCCACAAAGAAAGGTACACGCTGGTGCAACTCAGTAGGCTTGATGTCCATAATGCGATTCACGCCGTCCGATGCAATGCCCCCAGCTTGCTCAATGAGGAATGCCATAGGGTTACATTCGTAAAGCAGGCGTAGCTTGCCTTGTGGGTGGCTTTGTGTGCTTGGGTAAAGGTAGATACCACCTTTCAGTAGGTTGCGGTGGAAATCAGCAACCAGCGAGCCAATGTAGCGAGAAGTGTATGGGCGACCGTCTTCTGGCACGTTTTCTTGGCAGTACTTGATGTACTTCTTCACCCCTTGAGGGAAACGAATGTAATTACCTTCGTTGATGGAGTAGATCTTACCATCATCAGGAATCATCATGTTTTCATGAGAAAGACAGAAGCTGCCGATAGATGGGTCGTAAGTAAAGCCGTTTACGCCGTTACCAGTTGTGTATACCAACATGGTGGAGGAGCCGTAAATCACGTAGCCCGCAGCCACTTGCTTGTGACCAGGTTGTAGGAAGTCTTCTTCAGTTGGTGGAGTACCGATTGGAGAAACACGACGGTAAATCGAGAAGATAGTACCAACAGAGACGTTCACATCGATGTTAGAAGAACCATCAAGTGGGTCCATCAGTACTACATATTTGGCGTTTTGGTTGAGTTCTTTATTGAACGCAACTGCTTCGTCTTCTTCTTCACTGGCAACGCCACACACTTGATCACGAGCTTCAAGCGCGGCTTTAAACTTATCGTTCGCGTAAACATCGAGCTTTTGCTGATCTTCACCTTGGACATTTTCCGTGCCTACAGCACCAGTGATATCACCGAGACCCGCTGCGTTGATTTCGCGGTTAACGATTTTTGCAGCTAAACGAATGGAGGCTAAAAGGGATGATAGATCACCGCTAGCGTGGGGGAAATCCGCTTGTTTTTCGACAATGAACTCGCCTAGGGTGCGCAGTCCTGACATGGTTAATCCTTACATTTTCATTTCATTGGGGGTAGTGCGCAAGTGAGCATCTCTTTATGGATGTTAAACGATTGCGCTGGATGTAAGTTTAAGTCGCAGATCTTTTTAATGGTAATGAAGTAACTGTTTGAGATCTCAATTTATTTGTAGACTTGTTTGAGGGATTCATCAGTAAGCAAGAGGTTGTACAGTCTGTGTTCAACCTTGTCATATTTGTGAAAGGGACTGCAAGAAGAAGGCTAAAGTCACTCGCTTTTCAGGCGGTAATCGCGATAATGAAAGCATTAAAAAACGCATTACAAGGTTTAGTTTATGCACATTCATATCTTGGGTATCTGTGGCACATTTATGGGCGGCGCAGCGATTCTAGCGCGCCAATTAGGACATAAAGTCACTGGTTCTGATGCCAACGTTTATCCGCCAATGAGCACACTGCTTGAGTCTCAAGGTATTGAAATTATTGAAGGCTTTGACCCGTCTCAACTCGACCCTCAACCAGATCTTGTGGTGATTGGTAATGCGATGAGCCGTGGCAACCCTTGTGTCGAGCATGTGCTCAACACTAACATGCGTTACACCTCTGGCCCGCAGTGGCTCAACGAGTTTTTGCTGCATGATCGTTGGGTATTGGCGGTATCGGGTACACATGGGAAAACGACCACGTCGAGCATGCTTGCTTGGATACTTGAAGATTGTGGTTATCAACCGGGTTTCTTAGTCGGTGGGGTACTCGGTAACTTCGGAGTGTCTGCTCGTTTGGGTGAAAGTATGTTTTTTGTCGTTGAAGCGGACGAATATGACAGTGCTTTTTTCGATAAGCGTTCTAAGTTTGTGCATTACCATCCTCGCACTTTAATCATGAATAACCTTGAGTTCGATCATGCTGATATCTTCGATGATCTAGAAGCGATCAAGCGCCAATTCCATCATTTAGTGCGAACTGTACCGGGCAATGGATTGATCTTAGCGCCGAGGAAAGATCAAGCGTTAGCGGATGTATTAGAGCGTGGCTGCTGGACTGAAAAACAGTTCTCTGGTGAGAATGGTGACTGGCAAGCGCACAAATTAGTGCTTGATGGCTCAAAATTTGACGTTGCGTTGCAAGGCGAGAAGGTTGGTACCGTCGAATGGAATTTGGTGGGTGACCACAATGTGGATAATGCGCTGATGGCAATCGCTGCTGCACGACATGTTGGAGTCACTCCGGATCTTGCTTGCCAGGCATTAGGGCGTTTCATCAATACCAAGCGCCGTTTAGAGCTGAAAGGTGAAGAACAAGGTGTGACGGTTTACGATGATTTTGCGCATCACCCAACGGCAATTGAACTTACTGTCGGTGGTTTGCGTAACAAGGTAGGTGAAAAACGCATCCTTGCTGTGTTAGAGCCGCGGTCTGCCACCATGAAGCGTGGTGTACACAAAAACACACTTGCAGAGTCACTACACAGTGCAGATGAAGTCTTCTTGTTCCAGCCAGATAATATCGAGTGGTCTGTGCAAGACATTGCCGACCAATGCAAACAGCCAGCGTTTGTCGATGCGGATATAGATAACTTTGTAGCCAAGATCGTCGAACGTGCGCGACCAGGTGACCAAATTCTAGTCATGAGCAACGGTGGCTTTGGTGGTATTCACGGAAAACTTCTTGAGCAGTTAAAACAAAAAGCCTGATTGATATGCAAAACAAAACACAACCCTCTCACAAAAAAGCCATCACGTTGGCATTAACGGGGGCTTCTGGTGCTCCCTACGGCCTTCGTCTTTTAGAATGCTTGGTTGCGGCGGATTATCATGTCTACGTTCTGATTTCTTCGGCGGCTCGTGTCGTGATGGCAACCGAACACAACCTTAAGCTGCCAAGTGGGCCAGAAGCCGCAAAGCAAGCGTTGGTAGAGCACCTGAACTGCAATCCAAATAACATCACCGTTTGCGGTAAAGACGATTGGTTCTCGCCGGTTGCGTCTGGTTCTGCTGCACCTAAGCAAATGGTGGTTTGCCCATGCTCAGCAGGAAGCGTTGCGGCCATAGCACACGGTATGTCGGACAACTTGATCGAACGGGCCGCTGATGTAGTAATGAAAGAGCGCGGGCAGCTGTTGCTCGTGGTTCGCGAAACACCATTTTCAACGCTACATCTGGAGAACATGCACAAACTGTCGCAAATGGGCGTCACCATCATGCCAGCAGCTCCGGGCTTCTACCATCAGCCAAAGAGCATTGAAGACTTAGTGGATTTTATGGTGGCAAGAATTCTTGACCACTTAGGTATTGAGCAAGGTTTGGTGCCTCGTTGGGGTTATGACCAGCGCTCGTGAGCTGATTGTGTAACCACTCAAATACCTTTACAATCCATCCAACTCATCGGGGAGCAAACCCATTTAGCATTGAGTCAATCAATGCATTGGGGCGCTGAGACCTAAGTGTTTAACTAGGGACCCGTATTACCTGAACCAGATAATGCTGGCGTAGGAATTGAGTCTGGATATTGGAAATCCTTAATAGCCGCCTCAAACCCTGTGCCGCTCAACTTATTTCTCTGAAATACTCATGGAGAGCGAGCAGTGAAAACCACTCTAAATCTGATTGCCTTAGCTGCAATCACCTCTACTTCAGCGTTTGCCGCTGAAAACACATTAACCATCTATACCTACGACTCTTTTGCCGCAGATTGGGGGCCGGGTCCTAAAATCGAGCAAGCTTTTGAAGCAAAATGTGGCTGTGACGTTAACTTCGTGGCATTAGACGATGGTGTGTCGATCCTGAATCGTCTTCGTCTTGAAGGCGGTAATAGCAAAGCCGACATCGTGTTAGGTTTGGATAACAATCTGATGGCAGAAGCGAAGAAAACCGGTCTGCTTGCCGAGCACAATGTGGATACGGCTAACACAGTGTTACCAAACGGTTGGAGTGACACGACGTTTGTACCGTACGATTACGGCTACTTCGCGTTTGTGTACAACAAAGAGAAACTGGCTAATCCGCCGAAAAGCATGAAAGAGCTGGTGGAAACGCGCGACGATCTGAAAGTGATTTACCAAGATCCGCGGACTTCAACGCCGGGCCAAGGCTTAATGCTATGGATGAAATCTATTTATGGCGACGATGTGACGCAAGCGTGGCAGAAGCTAGCGAGCAAAACCGTAACGGTCACGAAAGGTTGGTCTGAGGCGTATTCTATGTTCCTCAATGGTGAGTCCGATTTAGTGCTTTCTTACACCACTTCACCTGCGTACCACTTAATTGCGGAAAACGATTCGAAGTTTGCTACGGCGAATTTTGCTGAAGGCCACTACATGCAAGTTGAAGTAGCCGCCAAAGTGAAAGGGGCAAAAAATTCAGAACTTGCTGATCAATTTATGAGTTTCATTTTAAGTGATGAGTTCCAATCGGCGATGCCAACGGGTAACTGGATGTACCCAGTCACTGACGTTGAGTTACCTAAAGGTTTTGAAACTTTGAGTGTTCCAAGCAAGTCGTTGAGCTTTAGTGCTGATGAAGTGGCAAAAATGCGTAAGTCTTGGATTCGCGAATGGCAAAGCGCATTGACGTTTTAGCTGACGTTTCTATCCTCATCTGAATGAGATAGGTTTTACCTTTGAATTCTGTTCCAAAAATAGGTTTAGGGGTCGCGATGATCATCGCGACCTTTGTTATTTCTGCCCTAGGTGCTTTGATTGTTCAAGCCCCTTCACTTGATGTGTCTGTGGTATGGGGCGACCCGTACTATCAACATGTCACCAAGTTCAGTTTCTACCAAGCGTTTCTTTCCACATTGCTCAGTGTTGGCTTTGCCATTCCAGTAGCGCACGCACTTTCGCGTCGCCAATTTATTGGTAAATCATTACTGCTTAAGCTGTTTGCATCGACACTGGTTTTGCCGGTTTTGGTTGGTGTTTTTGGGCTGTTAGCGATTTATGGCAACAGTGGTTTGTTGGCGCAGTGGTTGCAAAGTTTCGACACTAAACTGCCATTCTCTATTTACGGTTTGAACGGCATTTTACTCGCCCATGTGTTCTTTAATTTACCTTACGCGGCACGATTGCTTCTGCAAGCCTTGGAGTCTATTCCTGCCGAGCAGCATAAGCTTTGCGCGCATCTTGGGATGAGCCATTGGGATAAGTTTCGTTGGGTAGAATGGCCGCGTTTAAGGCAGCAGCTTCCCCACGTTTGTGGGTTGGTGTTTATGTTGTGCTTTACCAGTTTTGCCACTGTAATGGCGTTGGGGGGCGGGCCAAAATCCACCACCATTGAATTGGCCATTTACCAAGCGATTAAGTTTGATTTTGATTTACAAGCTGGGGCGTTATTGGCGCTGTGGCAGATGCTGTTATGTGGACTGCTTGCTATTGGAGTGCAGAAGTTAACAAGGCCTGTTTCTATCAGTGCTGGAAGCACATCGGTACAGCAATATTTAACGAAGGATCATGGGTGGTCAAAAGCTTGGGATAGCTTTTGGATCATAGGTGCCTTTTTACTGGTAATACCGCCGTTATTGATGGTGTTACTGAGTGGCATCAACCAACAAGTTTGGACAGTATTAACCGATGAGCGTTTTTGGTCTGCGCTATTGAACTCCCTCAAAGTCGCCTGTGTCGCTAGCGCGCTTGCGGTCGCTGCAGGGGTGTCCATACTATTGACCAGTCGCCGTTGGCGGTTGCAGTACAAAAACACGCGAGCCGATCAGATTGAGTTAATCGGCACCGTTATTTTGGTGACTCCAGGTCTGGTGATTAGCACCGGTTTATTCTTACTACTGCGCGCATTTACCGATGTTTTTAGCTTGGCATTTTTTGTCGTGATTTTGGTGAACGGTTTGATGGCTTTGCCTTACGTGATCAAAACGCTAGCGCAGCCAATGCTGCACATTGAACAACAGTATCAGTATGTATGTGCCAGCTTAGGCATGCGTGGCTGGCAACGGTTTAAAGTGGTGGAGTGGCAGGCGCTACGCAAGCCGTTTGCACATGCGTTTGCGATCAGCTTTATGTTTGCAATAGGGGATTTAAGTGCCATAGCACTGTTTGGTGGACAAGAGTTTCGTACCTTACCTCTGTATTTGTTCCAGTTGCTTGGCAGTTATCAGATGGACGCAGCTGCGGTGGTATCGGTGACCCTATTGTTGTTGAGTGTGGGCTGTTTTGCCTTGATTGAGAAAGTATTGAAAACGAAGGAGAGAGCGTAATGTTAGTGTTGGATGATGTGCAGTACACCTACCAACGTGAACTGTTTCGTTTTGACTTAACGATTGAGCAAGGACAGATTGTGTCGCTGATGGGACCAAGTGGGGCAGGGAAGTCAACCTTGCTGGCGTTGGTGGCAGGATTCATCCATCCTGACCGTGGTGATATTTGTGTTGATGGTGAGTCCATTGTGCGTAAAGAGCCTTATCTGCGTCCGTTCTCTATGTTGTTCCAAGAGCACAATTTGTTTGCTCACTTATCGGTGCGTGACAACATCGGTTTGGGCTTACACCCAGGGCTAAAGCTTACGGTGGACCAAAATCGTCAGATTGAACAAGCCGCGCAGCAAGTTGGTGTTGCAGAGTACCTCGACCGTTTGCCAGAGCATCTTTCTGGTGGCCAGCGTCAACGTGTTGCCTTAGCGCGTTGTTTTGTTCAGCCTCATCCCATGTGGCTATTGGATGAGCCGTTCTCGGCGCTTGATCCGGTGTTGCGTGAAGAGATGCTGAGCTTGGTAAAAAAACTCGCAGCAGAGCGGGGAATAACTGTATTGATGGTCACGCACCATTTAAGCGATGCCAAAGCGATTGCCAGCCACTTTGTGTTTGTGGCAGATGGTAAAGTGGAAGCCGCGGGTGATATGTCTGCATTGAGTGAACAGCATGCTAGTGAGAAGCTTGCGGCATTTATCCGAGCAGCATGCTAGTGCCTGATAGTTGCTAGGTTATGCTTCTCCGCAACACAAACCATGCCGAGGGCCAAATTCAAATTGAGATCTTAAGCTCATGATATGGTCAATCATTGCTTGTACACGCCGTGGGCGGTTTGCTCCAGGACGATACACTAAATAAATAGGCATTGGTACCGTGTGCCATTGCGGTAACACTCTGACTAAGGTGCCACTTTCTAGCTCTTGCGTCATGTTCTGCACAGGTAAGTTCGCGATGCCTAGTCCTTTAAGTGCGCCTTTCAATATTGCTTCTACAGTTGTACTTGAGAAGTTACTGGTTATTGAAACATTGACGGTATTATCGTGTGAGATCAGCGTCCAAGGTCCTATTTCTGAAACATATTGATACCTCAAACAGTTATGTTTTGTCAGGTCTTCTGGCGTTTCAGGTACGCCGAACTCAGCTAAATACTCAGGGCTAGCAGCCAGGACTCGAGTGGTATAGCCTAATTTTTTCGCGATTAATCGATCATCAACTATCTGACCGACTCTAATTGCCATATCAAAGCCGTGTGAAAACAGATCAACAAAATCGTTCGATGCTTCTAACGCAATTTGTACTTTTGGCCATTGTTTTAAAAATGGCAAAAAGATGTGCTCCGCCATATACGCATCCAACGCTGGTGGCGCGGAAATACGCAGCCGGCCTTGGATCTGTTGTTCCATCTCCTGAACGTCATGGCCAATTGAGTGGAATTCCTCAACTAAGCTTGCAGCACGCTCTAAAACCATTTGGCCAGCTTCGGTGATCACTAACTTTCGGGTTGTGCGCTCTAGCAGTTTGGCTTCAAAGTGTTGTTCGAGTTTGGTTATGGCTTTGCTAACAGTAGATTTTGGTAGGTTTAACTCCAGTGCGCACTTGGTTAAGCTCAGTAGTCGACAGCTTGTGACAAAGATAGAAAGCGTTCTAAAGTCAATTGTTTCTAAATTGCGAACAATCACTTTCAATTATCCATATTGTTTCAATATTAATCTGATTATAGTCTGGCACCTCATCCTTAGCCATCAAGTTATTGTCATTTGAGGTAAACAACATGTCCAACTCTGTAGACTTATTTTCTCCTATCGAACTCGGTCAATTAGCATTAGATAACCGTGCCATTATGGCGCCTTTAACGCGAGCTCGTGCTGGTGCGGACCATATTCCTAATGACCTTATGGTTGAATACTACGCTCAACGTGCGAGTGCCGGACTTATCATTGCTGAATGCACCATGGTGATGGAAGGTACGTCTGCTTTCATGGCAGAGCCGGGCATTTACAGCGAAGAGCAAATCGCAGCTTGGAAAAAGGTAACGGATGCGGTTCATGAGAGAGGCGGTAAGATTGTACTGCAAATTTGGCATGCGGGACGAGCTTGTCATCCTGATCTGAATGAAGGAAAAACACCTGTAGCGGCGAGCGCATTGGCCATTCGTGATGAATTAGTCCATACCCCTTCGGGTAAGCAAGCATATACGGTACCACGAGCACTCGAAGTGGATGAGATAGCTTCCATTGTTGCGGCGTTTAAACAAGGTGCAGAAAACGCCAAGAAAGCCGGCTTTGATGGGGTCGAGATACATGGCGCCAATGGTTATCTTATTGATAACTTCCTTCGTGACGGTTCAAATTTACGTACCGATGAATACGGTGGCTCGGTTGAAAATCGTGCTCGATTTTTACTTGAGATAGTGAAAGAAGTCGTTGAAGTGTGGGGACCTGGAAGAGTCGGTCTGCGTACATCTCCGCTAAATGGATTTAATGACATGAAAGACAGTGATCCAGTTGGCTTGGTGCGTTACTTAGCAGAGCAACTTAATTCTTTCGATCTTGCTTATTGGCACGTGATGCGTGCGGATCTGAAAGGCGTACAAAAAGCAGATGTTCTCAAGCCAGCACGCGAAAACTATAAAGGTCACTTAATGGCGAACGTGGGCTACAGTGCACAAGAAGCGGCAACAGCAATTGCAGAAAACAAAGTTGATGTGGTCGCATTTGGCGTTCCCTTTATCGCAAACCCAGATTTAGTTGAGCGATTTAAGAAAAATGCACCTCTTAATGAGGCGAAACCAGAACACTTTTATTTGGGTGGAGCAGAAGGTTATACCGATTACCCAATGATGGCATAACCCTTACTTGTTTAATATAAAAAGGACGCTAATGTTAGCGTCCTTTTTCGTTTCTGTATTTACTTAGCCTTGCGGTTTTACGACCATCACATTGATTGGAGAATATTCCACAACCTTACTCGCGACAGAGCCAAGCATTACTTTATTGATTTTAGAGCGCTTGTGACTTGGCATAATGATGAGATCAGCGCCTAAACGTTCTGCATAATCAAGAATGGTCGCGTAGGCCTTGCCTTCAGCAACATGCACTTGGTAAACCACATCTTCAGCAATATGCTCATTAGCGAAAGTTTTTAGTTGCTGCTTCACGTCTTGCTTCATTTTGGCCGCAGCATCTTTCGGAAAGTATGTGGCAACCATCGACATGTGAATACCAGGTAGTACCGTCAGAAGATGGATTTGAGCATTTGCTTGCTTTGCCTGCCAAACCGCTAGTTCAACCGCTCGGTCTGAAAAGCCTTGGTCATTTAGATCAACCGGAACAAGAATTTGTTTGTACATTCAATGTCTCTCATTAAGGCCCCTTTATCCTCGGGGCCAAATCGGTTATGCGCTCAATTGTTCCTTACGAGCACGACGTTTTTGGTTCATGGCAAGCACCAGCAAAATCATTAAGCATGGTACAAACACCCACTCTTTCATCGGACGGTCTGCATCCTGGATAACCCACTTGATTTCCCAATCAAAGTCGATACCTGCGGACTCTGCTGGACTACCAAATTCAACCATATCGACAATCATTTTTTTGTCACTTTCGGTCAGCATCAGACCCATAGATGAAATACGTGCGTCTGCTGTTGTCGCACTGTCTTCGAATGGAAGACGAACCGTTTTCTCAATGTAGTCGCCCTCAAGGTTTTCACCGGCAACACGTAACTCCAATGATTCTCCTACATTTAGTGTTTCCGTGATTTGAGCTACCTCAACGCCAGGAGAAAGAACTTTCGCTGGGTACAGCATGTCCCACCAAAAACCTGGACGGAAAAACGAAAACGTCAGTACTAATAATAGGACTGTTTCCCACCACTTGTTACGCGTGAACCACCACCCTTGAGTTGCCGCAGAGAATATCAGCATTGCAATGATCGATGAGATGACCGTGAGTGCCAAATGCCACCAAGAGTCGATCCCCATTAACAATAACTGGGTATTGAACACAAACATGAACGGCAAAATAGCGGTTCGAATATCGTAAGTAAAACCTTGGATACCGGTACGAATTGGATCTGATTTCGCAATTGCGGCTGCTGCAAAAGCTGCAAGACCTACAGGTGGGGTATCGTCGGCCAAAATACCAAAGTAGAAAACGAACAAGTGCACCGCTATCAACGGAATAATCAAGCCATGCGCCGCGCCGAGCGTAACAATAACCGGCGCCATTAGCGTAGAGACCACGATGTAGTTCGCCGTTGTTGGCAGACCCATCCCCAGAACCAAGCTAATGATGGCGGTAAACAGCAGCATAAGAATGATACTGCCACCAGAGATAAACTCGACGAAGTCGGTCATCACTAGGCCGATACCCGTTAGTGTAACAACACCAACAACGGTGCCCGCTGCCGCGGTTGCAACGCCGATACCAATCATATTACGCGCACCAGAAACTAAGCTCTCGGCAAGATCGACAAAGCCATCTTTGGTTTGCTGAAGCATGTCACCTTGCTTTGACAGCAGTGCAATCAACGGACGTTGAGTAAGCAAAATGAAAATCATGAACACCGTTGCCCAGAATGCCGAAAGGCCAGGTGAGAAACGTTCGACAGTCAAACACCAAACTAATACGACGATAGGGAGTAGGTAGTGCAAGCCTGACTTAACGGTTGGGCCAGGATCAGGTACTTCTGTTAATTCTGCATCAATCTCAATTGCGCCATCTTGCACGTGATTTGCTGAGACTTTCACCAACCCAACGTACGCGATTAATAGTGCGACGGTAACAATTGGTGTCGCGGCATCACCAAAGACGTCCTTTGTCCAACCCACTCCGTAGTAAACCAATGCGCTGATCACACACAATCCTAAGATTGTGCCAGTAAAGGACAGCAGACTTTGTACTAGTGTTGGGTTGTGGCGACGAGGAAGGCCTGTCATGCCTGCTTTACACGCTTCAAGGTGAACAATGTAAATTAAAGCAATATAAGAGATTAGCGCTGGAAGTAGGGCAGCTTTAATCACCTCAACGTAGGAGATACCGACGTATTCCACCATCAAAAATGCTGCTGCACCCATGATTGGCGGTGTTAACTGACCATTGGTTGAAGCCGCTACCTCTACCGCACCCGCTTTTGTGCCGGGAAAGCCAACACGCTTCATCAGTGGAATGGTAAAGGTGCCAGTTGTTACTACGTTTGCGATTGAAGAACCAGAAACCAGACCAGATAAACCTGATGCAACAACGGCCGCTTTAGCTGGACCACCTTTCATATGGCCAAGCAACGAGAAGGCAACTTTAATGAAGTAAGCACCGGCACCAGCGCGTTCCAGCATTGCTCCAAACAATACAAACAAGAAGACAAAAGAGGTAGAAACACCTAGCGCAACCCCAAAAACGCCTTCTGTTGTTAGCCACAAGTGAGACATGGCCTTGTTCAAGCTTGCCCCTTTGTGCGCGATAACGTCAGGCATGTAAGGGCCTGCAAAGGTGTAAGTAAGGAAAACAGCAGCCACGACCATTAATGGTGGACCAAGTGCTCGGCGTGTTGCTTCTAAAAGGAGGAGCATACCGATAACAGCAACAACGATATCAACCGTTGTCGGTGCGCCTGAGCGTCCTGCTAGCTCGGTATAAAAAAGGTATATATAGGCTGCTGAAAAGCTGCCAGCCAACGCGAGTATCCAATCAACAAGAGGGATATGATCGCGAGGAGAATTCTTCATCGCTGGATAAGCAGTGAAAGCCAAAAAGATCGCGAAAGTAAGGTGGATAGATCGCGCTTCCGTGTCGTTCAGTACGCCAAAATTGAAAATAAATGGTAACGGGGATGCGTACCATAATTGAAATAGTGACCAACACAGAGGAACAAACCAAAGGATTCGTCCTTGCATTCCCGAAGGGCTACGTGCACCTGTGTCTGCCTGAGCCACCATTTCTTGCACATCTTGTGACGGAGCTTGATTCGTCGCCATGTACTTTTTCCTTATTATTGATGGTCCTGTCTGATTTTTATCGAGAACCACACTTCGCCTCTATCAGTGTAGTGAATGGAGCGAAGTTTGCTTTCGAGTATTTTGCTGCCTGAACTCAAAGTGTTGATTGTTGGATACTCTGTTAGGCGGCGTTTAAGTTTTCTTGGGTATGAGCTCGCAGTTTTCAGAAGAAAACTGGCGAATGAAGCATACAGTTAGAACGTGCTACAACCTGTATGCTCAAACAGGCAGAAAATATTCTTTCCTGCCTGTATGTAGAGTCTGAGGAAATTACTTAATTAGACCCATTTCTTTGTAGTATTTTTCTGCACCTGGGTGAAGAGGAATAGAAAGACCAGCTTTCACCATGTCTTCTTTCTTCAAGTTTGCGAATGCAGGGTGTAGACGTTTGAAGGTATCAAAGTTTTCAAACACAGCTTTTGCCACGTTGTAAGCGACATCGTCTGAAACATCAGAGGTCGTTACCATTGTTGCTGCAACACCAAAGCTGTTTACGTCTTTGTCTGTACCGCGGTACATACCAGCCGGTACTGAGCTAAAGGCGTAGTATGGGTTGTCGGCAACAATTTTATCGATTTTAGGGCCTGTTGCTGAAACTAGCTTCGCATCACATGATGTGGTTGCTTCTTTGATTGAACCGTTCGGGTGGCCGACCATGTAAATGAAGGCGTCAATTTTGTTATCACAAAGTGCCTGAGAGCGTTCAGAGCCTTTTAGCTCAGACGCCAATTTGAAGCTGTCGTTTGTCCAACCCATCGCTTCCATGACAACGCCCATCGTTGCACGGTCACCAGAGCCTGGGTTACCGATGTTTACTCGCTTACCTTTCAGGTCTTCAACGTTTTCAATACCTGAATCTGCACGCGCAATGATGTTGAAAGGTTCTGTATGAAGAGAGAACATTGCGCGTAGCTTCTTGTACGGGCCTTGTTCTTCAAACTTGCTCGTACCGTTGTAGCCGTGGTACTGCCAATCCGATTGCACGATACCAAAATCTAATTCGCCTGCACGGATAGTGTTAACGTTGTAAATTGAGCCACCAGTTGATTCTACTGAACAACGGATGTTGTGGTCTTTACGACCTTTATTTACCAACTTACAGATAGCACCACCAGTTGGGTAGTAAACACCAGTCACAGAGCCAGTACCGATGGTAATAAACTCTTGAGCGTTAACTGCGCCTGCGCCCATTACGGCTGCAGCGATAGCGCCTACTTTGAGAAGTTTGTTAAATGCCATGAATTTCCCTTCCTTATATTCATTATTTACCCGGAAATAACCATAAATCACTTCTGGAGTTTCCTATTTGGAAACGGCACCTTTTTCAATCCAATCGTTTGAAAAAGCGAGCGAATCATAACAAAAAATTGGCAGAAAATTATCCAATTGTTAAATGTTATAGTTGATAAGTCTGAATTTTGTATCAGGGGATAGGATTCAATTTGTGATTTAATTCTTTTTAAAACAATTGCTTAATTAACGTTTAGTGACTGAAATGAAAAAGATCAATTGCGTGATGTTAATCACAAAATGGATGGTTAAAGAATGAGCGGAGTAAGCAAAAAATTTACATAAATTATGGGCTACAAAATGAGACTTCTTTTATAACCCACAATGAGTTAGCTGATTGAAGATTTATAGAACTTAACCAGTATATTCGAACAGCTCGCACACTGATTTGAAGAGTTGCTCAGTCGTAATTGCCATGGTTGGCGTAATGAAAATGGTATCGTCACCTGCGACAACACCAAGAATACCTTCGGATTTACCGAGTGAATCAAGCAAGCGAGCAATCAACTGTGCTGCACCTGGGCCAGTGTGAATTACTACTAACGCTGCGTTACGATCGATGTCTAGTACTAGTTCACGCAGAGAACTGCTGACTGTTGGGACACCTAGCTCAGCAGGAAGACAGTAAACCATTTCCATTTTTGCATTGCGCGTACGGACGGCGCCAAATTTAGTCAGCATACGTGAGACTTTAGATTGGTTGATACTCTCAAACCCTTGCTGTTTGAGTGCGTCAACAATCTCGCCCTGTGAGCCAAAGCTTTCTTCTTTTAACAGGGCTTTAAAGGCGCGAACTAAGTTGTCTTGTTTTTCTGAATTGCGCATAGTCATTACAAATCTCTTATTACGGGTCAGCAATTTTGCATATTCTCGCATATATATTCAGGCGGTGCCAAAGAGTCCCAGGATTATGTTAGATGCGTCACTGTAAACTATATACCACATAGAATTCTTTAGCGCGCTGAAGTAGGGCTGTATCTGTTTTCTTGAATTCCTTGTCATTTCAACAGAATAAAAGAATAATCCAAGCCCCATTTGTAGCACGGTAACAGCGAGTTGCGCGAGGTCGCAAAGCTAGCGTTAATTGATTGTAATCAAGTTGTGATTCCGATAGCTTTATTTAAGTTGGTTACAAACTACCCTACGAATACGTTTATAAGAGAAATACTCTCAAGGAGAACTACATGAAAGTAGCCGTTATTGGTGCCGCTGGTGGCATCGGTCAAGCCCTGGCCCTTCTACTTAAGAACCGTCTTCCTGCTGGTTCTGATCTAGCCCTATATGATATTGCTCCAGTAACTCCTGGTGTGGCCGCTGATCTTAGCCACATCCCTACGCCAGTTTCTATCAAAGGTTACGCTGGTGAAGATCCTACTCCAGCACTAGAAGGCGCGGATGTTGTGCTAATTTCTGCTGGTGTTGCGCGTAAGCCAGGTATGGATCGTGCGGATCTATTTAATGTAAACGCTGGTATCGTTAAATCGCTAGCGGAGAAGATTGCGGTTGTTTGTCCGAAAGCTTGTGTTGGTATCATCACAAACCCTGTAAATACAACAGTGCCAATTGCTGCTGAAGTTCTTAAAAAAGCGGGTGTTTATGATAAGCGTCGTCTATTTGGTGTAACAACGTTGGATGTTATCCGTTCAGAAACGTTTGTTGCTGAGCTAAAAGACAAAGATCCAGGTGACGTTCGCGTGCCAGTAATTGGTGGTCACTCTGGCGTAACGATCTTACCTCTACTGTCTCAAGTAGAAGGTGTTGAGTTTACAGCTGAAGAAGTAGAAGCATTAACGAAACGTATTCAAAATGCAGGTACTGAAGTTGTAGAAGCGAAAGCGGGTGGTGGTAGTGCAACACTATCAATGGGCCAAGCTGCATGTCGCTTTGGTCTGTCTCTGGTTCGTGCTCTTCAAGGTGAAGAAGGCGTAGTTGAGTGCGCTTACGTTGAAGGCGACGGCGAACACGCGACTTACTTCGCGCAACCTGTGAAACTGGGTAAAGAAGGCGTTGAAGAAGTACTAAGCTACGGCAAACTCAGCGATTACGAAAAGTCTGCATTAGACGGTATGCTAGAAACACTAAATGGCGACATCAACATTGGTGTTGAATTCGCAAAGTAACCTAGAAAGCCTATATAAGAAGAAAGCCGATCATTTTGATCGGCTTTTTTGATCCTTGATTTCTCAACTTCGTAAAAATGGTCGAACAAAACCACGTAGTGAAGGAGAAGATGATGGAAGCGAGTCGAATCCGTAAAGGCATGGTTGTTGAGTGCCAACAAGGCGTCGGTACGATATTAGTGGTCGACCATGAAGCAGAGACGGTATTGTTGTCCAAACAAGGGACTGAACAGCAACTCGCCGTTAGCTTTGATGAAATAGAAGATGATCCACAACTGCATGGCGGTAGTGACAGATATTACTAGCGCCCCGGGCGTCGTCATTAGGTATCAAACGTAAAAAAGGAAGAGCGTGCTCTTCCTTTTCGCTATAAGCCTTGCGTTACGGGTAGCTATTGATTACTTCGTGCGTTGTACTGCGACATGAGCCAGAGTAACAAGCGCTTGTTTGTATTCAGACTCTGGCAACACTGATAGTTCTGCGATTGCTTTGTCTGCTTCTTCTAGAGCTTTTTGCGTTGTGTATTCCAGAGAGCCTGCTTCTTTCATGACCGCAAGAATTTCTTCTAAGCGCTCCATTCCATTCGCTTTCTCAATCGCTTCACGAATCATGATGGCGTTTTCTGGTGTGGTATTACGCATAGCATGGAGTAGAGGTAAAGTTGGCTTGCCTTCGGCCAAGTCATCACCCACATTTTTACCCATGTCTTCGCCATCAGAAGTGTAATCCATGACGTCATCAATGAGCTGAAACGCAGTGCCTAGATACTTACCGTAATTTTGCATTGCGATTTCAACATGCTCAGGAGCATCATTTAAGATTGCACCGATTTGAGTTGCGGATTCAAATAAGCGCGCAGTCTTAGAGTAGATGACTTGCATGTAGCTTTCTTCTGTCGTGTCAGGGTCGTTACAGTTCATCAACTGCTGTACTTCACCTTCGGCGATCACGTTTACGGCATTGCTCATTAGTTTAAGGATCTTCATGGATCCTAGTTCTGTCATCATCTGAAATGAGCGTGTATAGATAAAGTCCCCAACTAATACGCTAGCCGCATTGCCAAATGCTGCATTCGCAGTGGCTTTACCACGGCGCATGTCTGATTCATCTACCACGTCATCATGCAGCAAAGTCGCTGTATGGATGAACTCAATAAACGCAGCTGCCATTGTATGACCATTGCCTTGGTAACCAAGTGCACGGGCTGACAGTATCGCTAAAAGCGGTCTTAGACGTTTGCCTCCACCACTCACGATATAAAAACCGAGCTGGTTGATTAAAGAGACATCAGAATTAAGTTGGGCTTGAATTGTTTCATTCACTTTTGCCATGTCATCGGCAGTAAGCGCTTGGATAGTTTTAAAATCCATCGTATATCCGGCTGAAGTTAGACCCTGCAAGGCTTATTCGATTTATATAATTGTCGAATAATACACTAAAAAACGTTGATTAATACATTACTAAAGGGCATGATTGCCGCACTTTTCTTTGGCGATTAGCTTTTCGCCAATTTTTTCAAAATATGGCTTGTCATAGGAGCATCTATTCTGTAGAATCTGCGCCCTATTGATGATTAGTTTAGCGCACACCCTCAAGAAAGGCTGTGCGGAAAAAGCGGAGTAAAATATGTACGCTGTTTTCCAATCTGGTGGTAAACAACACCGTGTAAGCGAAGGTCAAACTCTTCGTTTAGAGAAATTAGACGTTGAAACTGGTGCAACTGTAGAATTTGATAAAGTTCTTCTTGTTGCTAACGGCGAAGACATCAAAGTTGGTGCTCCTCTTGTAGAGGGCGGCAAAATTGTTGCTGAAGTTGTACAACACGGTCGTGGCGATAAAGTTAAAATCGTTAAGTTCCGTCGTCGTAAGCACTCTCGTAAGCAACAGGGTCACCGTCAGTGGTTCACTGAAGTGAAGATCACTGGTATCAACGCTTAATCTATTAGGAGAGTTTAACAATGGCACACAAAAAAGCTGGTGGTTCTACTCGTAACGGCCGCGATTCAGAAAGCAAACGTCTAGGTGTTAAGCGTTTCGGTGGTGAATCTGTACTTGCAGGTAACATCATCGTTCGTCAACGTGGTACTAAGTTCCACGCTGGTAACAACGTAGGTATCGGTAAAGACCACACTCTATTCGCTCTTACTGAAGGTAAAGTGAAGTTCGAAGTGAAAGGTCCTAAGAACCGTAAGTTTGTAAGCATCGAAGCTGAGTAATTAGGTTTTTAACCAAATTACTTAATAGCTTTAAGCTGAATTCAAAAGCCCTGCCGAATCGGCGGGGTTTTTTATTTGTGGCAGTCGACATATCGAAGTTTCTCGCTAAGATCCTAAGCGATTTGAATCTGGGAGCTTAGATCTGTCATCTGCTAAAATTGTCGGATGACATAGTAAGATTTAATCCACGCACGAAGTAGTCGGAGTAAAAGATGAAGTTCGTAGATGAAGCGGTAGTAAAAGTTCAGGCTGGTGATGGCGGTAGTGGCGTTGTCAGTTTCTGGCGTGAAAAATTCATCACTAAAGGTGGCCCTGATGGCGGTGATGGCGGTGACGGTGGTGATGTTTATATCCAAGCCGATGAAAACCTAAATACCCTGATTGATTACCGTTTCCAGCGCTTCTACGAAGCTGAGCGTGGTGAAAACGGTCGCGGTGGTAACTGTACAGGTAAGCGTGGTAAAGACATCGTTCTTCGTGTACCTGTGGGTACGCGCGCTGTGGATATCCACACAAATGAAATCGTGGCGGAAGTTGCTGAACACGGTAAGAAAGTGATGATCGCAAAAGGCGGTTGGCACGGTCTAGGTAACACGCGTTTCAAATCTTCAGTAAACCGCGCGCCTCGTCAGAGAACATTGGGTACAAAAGGTGAAGTACGCGAAATTCGCCTTGAGCTATTGCTTCTTGCTGATGTGGGTATGCTTGGTCTACCTAATGCCGGTAAATCAACCTTTATCCGCGCAGTATCAGCAGCAAAACCGAAAGTCGCTGATTACCCATTCACGACTTTGATCCCAAGCTTGGGTGTCGTAAGTGTCGTACCAGAGAAAAGTTTTGTTGTTGCAGACATCCCTGGTTTGATCGAGGGTGCAGCAGATGGCGCTGGCCTTGGTATTCGATTCTTGAAGCACTTAGAGCGTTGTCGAGTGTTGCTGCACATGATCGATATTATGCCTATTGATCAGTCCGATCCGGTGCAAAATGCATTGACGATCATTGATGAACTAGAACAATACAGCGAGAAACTGGCAAGTAAGCCGCGCTGGTTAGTGTTCAACAAAGTTGATCTAATGCCTGAAGAAGAAGCGAATGAGAAGATCCAAGAAATCTTAGACGCACTAGGTTGGGAAGACGAGTACTTTAAGATCTCGGCGATCAATCGTAACGGTACTAAAGAGCTTTGTTACAAACTGGCTGACTTTATGGATAACCTACCTCGCGAAGAGGAAGAAGTGGCTGAAGAAGATAAAGTTAACTTCATGTGGGATGATTACCATAAAGATGCGATGGCGGGTAAAGACGTTATCACTGAAGATGACGACGACGATTGGGATGACTGGGACGATGAAGAAGATGACGGTCACGTTGTCTACGTTCGTGACTAATCAGAACGGTCAAACAATGCCTGTTTGCCTATAATTCATTAAGCCGCAATTATTTATTGCGGCTTTTTTTGTATCTAAATCATATTTAGGTGATGTGATTTACGGCACAATAACCGATACGTCGTGTTTTTTGAGGGTTAGTTTGGCCCTCGCGCGTATGAATGAGTAACACCCTAAAAGGAATTAGACTTATTTATGACTCTAGAAACCATACCGCCTAGAGAGTTGGCGGTATCTACTCAACGATCGATTTCTCGTCTTGTCGCCCAAGCCGGACAAATGCTACTTGCTCATGGTGCTGAAAGTACTCTTGTGAGCGATATTATGCGTCGTATTGGCCTTGCTTGTGGGGTGAATGAAGTTGCGGTAGCACTATCAGCTAATGCATTGGTTGTGACGACGGTAATGGATGGGCATTGCATCACCACCACCCGAAGCTGCGCTGATCGTGGCATCAATATGCGCGTTATTACGCAAATTCAACGAATCTGTATCATGATGGAACGTGGTTTGCTCGATGCAACCATGGCGCAGAAAAAGCTGAACGCTATCAGTCCAGAGCGTTATAACCGCTGGTTGGTGGTGTTTATGATTGGCTTGTCTTGTGCGGCATTCAGTCATCTAGCTGGTGGTGATTGGGGAGTCTTCATCATGACCTTTTTAGCTTCAGCTGGTGGCATGATCGTTCGCCAAGAAATTGGTCATCGTCATTTCAACCCTCTATTGAACTTTGCTGCGACCGCTTTTGTGACTACCTTAATTTCAGCACAGGCGGAAATTTACCAAGTCGGTAATCTACCTACCGTAGCAATGGCATCGTCAGTATTAATGCTTGTACCTGGTTTCCCACTCATTAACTCTGTCGCAGATATGTTGAAAGGCCACATTAATATGGGGATTGCTCGATTTGTGATGGCTAGTTTACTAACGTTGGCGACATGTTTGGGGATCGTTGCTGCGATGAGTGTAACTGGAATTTGGGGGTGGGCTATCTAATGAGTTTATTTGATTTGATGTTTGGCCTGTTGAATGACATGTTTTTTGCGGCGATTCCCGCCGTAGGATTTGCATTGGTTTTTAACGTGCCACAAAGAGCTTTAGTGTATTGCGCTGTTGGTGGTGCGATTGGTCATGGTAGCCGCTACTTGATGATGCAGTTTGGCATTCCTATTGAGTGGGCAACCTTTTTTGCCGCGACGTTAGTTGGGATGATTGGTGTGTACTGGTCTCACCGTTTTCTCGCGCATCCAAAAGTGTTTACTGTGGCTGCTTTGATCCCGATGGTGCCGGGTGTGTTTGCGTACAAAGCAATGATCGCTATGGTAGAAATCAATCATGTTGGCTACTCACCCGAGCTTGTCGCAACCTGTATGGAAAACTTTCTTAAGGCCATGTTTATTATTGCAGGTTTAGCAGTTGGTCTTGCGGTTCCGGGGCTGTTATTCTATCGCCGCAGACCAATTGTATAAGGACCTAACATGATCATTAGTATGATTGCCGCGATGGCCGACAATCGCATCATTGGCAAAGACAATCAAATGCCTTGGCATCTTCCCGCCGATTTCGCTTGGTTTAAGCGTTGTACCATGGGAAAACCGGTTGTGATGGGACGCAAAACCTATGAGTCTATTGGTCGCCCTTTACCTGGTCGCTTGAATATTGTTATTAGCCGTGATGAGACACTAAAGATCGAAGGTGTCACTACCGTAACATCGATTGAGCAGGCTCTGGAAGTCGCAGGTGATGTGGAAGAAGTGATGATCATTGGTGGTGGTGCGATTTACACCACTTGTCTGCCTATGGCCAATAAACTGTATGTAACACACATTGAAGCGGCCATTGATGGTGATACTCAGTTCCCAGATTGGGGAGACGAGTTTAAGGAAACTTACTCAGAAATGTATCAAGCCGATGAGAAGAACGCCTACAACATGCGCTTTACTGTGTTAGAAAAGTAATTCGAGATTAACACCGCGTAGTTAATACGGTAATGCCGTTCGTATAACAGCGAGCGGCCATCCCAACCTACCGTCATCCTGAAAAGCGACGAAAGAGCGAGATTCAGGAGCCTCTATACGAGTACTTTGTTGTCAAAGGTATTTCTATCTATTCGCAGCGCGAGGATATTAGATTTCTAGTCTCGTTAAGGCTCGTTGGAATGACCCTACAGGAGGTGTTAAGTGACAGGTATTCCTCCTACTATGGATTATCGACTGTTATTCAGTGTTTAACTTAACGCATCCTGAGTAAAAATTTTCTTATCTTCCCAACGGATCATGGTTAGGCTTCCGCCCCAAACACAGCCAGTATCTAGCCCGATGACTTCGCTGTTCATATAACCTTGCAGTGCAGCCCAGTGCCCAAAGAGCACCGCTTTGTTTAAGTGGATACGTTTAGGCACATCAAACCATGGAATAAGTTCGTTACCGGAAACTTGTTGCGGTGGCAATTTACAATCCATATCCAAACGACCATCAGGGAAACAAAAGCGCATCCGCGTAAAAGCATTGATAATATAACAGTATCGGTCCAAACCCTGTAGAGAGTCATCCCAGGAATCCGGTTGATTGCTGTACATGTTTTTTAATAGCCAAGGCAGCTCTTCACTTTGGATGATGCGCTCAACTTCACGGGCACACTTTCTCGCTGTTTTTAGACTCCACTGCGGTGATATGCCAGCGTGACACATCACGAACTCGTCATGCTCGGCCATTAGAGGTTGCTGAGCTAGCCATGTCAGTAGTTCCTCTTTGTCAGGGGCCGTGAAAATAGGTGCGGTTTTATCTTTGTCTTTGACCTTTTTTATCCCGTGAGCCACTGCGAGAAGGTGAAGGTCGTGATTACCAAGCACCACGATTGCGTTTGCGCCAAGTGACTTCACAAAGCGTAACGTTTCTAGTGATTTAGGCCCTCTGGCGACCAAATCACCAGCAAGCCAAAGTTGGTCTTTTTTCGCAGAGAAAGATACTTTTTCTAGTAGTCGCTGCAATTCATCAAAACAGCCTTGGATGTCACCAACAATATAGGTAGCCACTGAATCTCCAATTTACTAATTTAAAACATTTGGAACAGCCAAGCGAAATGGTTCGATTTCGGTGATGAACTCTTGCCCTTTCTCATCCAGCATTTTGTAGTGTCCTTGCATAACGCCGACAGGGGTTTCTAACGCGGTTCCGCTACTATACGTGTATTCATCATTGCTTGGAATAAAGGGCTGCTGGCCTACAACTCCGTCTCCTTCAACCGTCATTTGCTTGCCGTTCGAGTCTGTGATTAGCCAGCGGCGGCTCACTAACTGTACGGTTTGCTGGCTAAGGTTTTTGATGGTGATGATATAAGCGAAAACGTAGCGTTGTAGCTCTGGGTTGGACTGTTCTTCGATGTATTTGGTGTGAACTTGAATTTTGATGCAAGGTTGAATGACGTCCATGTGCACTCCTCAGAAACGTAATATCCCAATAATAATAAGCCAAACCTACAAGGGTTTGGCTCATTGTTTGAGTTCTTAGTGCTGCGGGTTATCCGCAAGCCAGTTCGCCATTGCGACGAATTGTTCTAGCGTCAGGTTCTCTGGACGCATGCTTGGATTAACACCTAGCTCTTCTAGTACTTCTGTGCTTAACAACGATTTGTAGCAGTTACGAACGGTTTTACGACGTTGGTTAAAGCCTTCACGACAAACGCGATCGAGCAAACGCAGATCTTTCGCCGGGCATGGCAGCTCTTCGTAAGGCACTAAACGAACAACGGCAGAATCCACTTTCGGTGGTGGAACGAATGCCGTTGGCGGTACTTCCAGTACCGGTACCACTTTACAGTAGTACTGAGCCATTACCGTTAAACGGCCGTAAGCTTTGCTGCCAGGGCCGGCGGCTAAGCGGTTTACCACTTCTTTTTGCAGCATAAAGTGCATGTCTTGAATGTCTTTATGGAACTCAAAAAGGTGGAACATCAATGGTGTAGAGATGTTGTATGGCAAGTTACCAAAAATGCGCAGTTTGTTGTTTGGCTTCACTAATTGAGTGAAGTCAAAACGCATAGCGTCACCCTCATGGATGGTCAACTTATCCGCCAGTTCAGGGTGAGTACGTAGGCGTTCCGCCAGATCGCGGTCTAATTCGATAACTGTGAACTTATCCACTTCACGACCTACCGGCTCAGTGATTGCACCAAGACCAGGACCGATTTCAACCAGGTTTTGACCTGGTTTTGGGTTAATCGCTGATACGATTCCATCAATAATGTATGGATCGTTCAGGAAGTTTTGACCAAAACGTTTACGCGCTTTGTGTCCTAAATGGACATCATTTCTCATTGTTTCTTCTCTACCAAATCTATCGCATGCGTGAGCGCTGTTCGGAAACTCCCTGTATCCGCTTGACCTGTCCCTGCCAGATCTAATGCAGTACCGTGGTCCACCGATGTTCTAATAAAAGGTAGACCAAGAGTAATGTTTACTGAACGACCAAAGCCTTTGTATTTTAATACTGGCAATACTTGATCATGGTACATGCCTAAAACAGCATCAGCATCATTTAAATATTTTTCATTGAAAATGGTATCAGCGGGCAGAGGGCCGATCAGGTTGATACCTTTTTCTTGTCGAATTTTTTCCAGTGTCGGAGTGATGGTCTCGATCTCTTCACGACCTAAGCAGCCATCTTCGCCAGCATGAGGGTTAAGCCCGCAAACGTAGATGTTTGGTTGTGCGATAGCAAACTTTTCTACAAGGTCTTTATGAAGAATATCGATGATTTTTTCTAATCGCTCTTCGGTGACAGCTTTGGACACATAAGCTAAAGGAATATGTGTTGTAACCAGCGCCACGCGTAGTCCTTCCGTTGCTAGCATCATTACGACTAGCGGCGTTTGTGACTTCTCGGCGAAAAATTCAGTATGACCACTGAATGCAACACCTGCGCGATTAATCACCCCCTTATGAACAGGGCCGGTGACAATAGCATCAAATTCATCATTCATACAGCCTAAAGCCGCTCTTTCTAGCGTTTTTAGTACATAGTGGCCATTCGCTTCATTGAGCTCGCCTAAGACCGCAGGTTCCGATATTTGGATATGGTCAACGATAAGCGTGCCCGCTTTTTGTGCTTTAGGTGCTTCTTCTGGACTATAATCAGACAGTTGGACTTCGATGCCAAGCTGCTTGGCTCGCTCCGTCAGCATATTCTTATCGGCACAGACGACAATTTGGTGCGCCCAATCTTCTTTCGATAGGGCAAGCACTAAGTCTGGGCCGATACCCGCAGGTTCCCCTGCGGTTACGACAATTCTACGAATTGTATTAGTTGTCATTGTTGTCATCCACGATTTCAACAAACGCACTTGCGCGTAGCTCTTGCATCCATGCGCCCGCTTCTTCATTAAATTTACGGTTAAATAGAATACGGTAAGCTTTGTTCTTCATCGCTGAGTCAGTGCGGTCAACTTGGCGACGATCCAACACTTCAACGATATGCCAGCCGTGAACGGTTTTGAACGGTTCGCTGATTGAGCCAACTGGCAGAGTTTCTACTTGGTGCTTAAATTCTGGCACGTAAAGATCTGGTGTTTGATAACCTAGCTCACCGTCTTGTGCTGCCGAGCCAGGATCTTGACTGTATTGTGTTGCCAATTGAGCGAACGTTGCTTCACCGGCTTTGATGCGGCGTACAAATTCATTCAGTTGCTTCTTCGCCCCTTCGTCGCTCAGAATCACGGTTGGTTTAATCAAAATATGACGCGCATTTACTTCCGTTACCGCAACCGTTTCTAGGCCTTTTACATCCTCTATTTTTAGGATGTGGAAACCAACGCCACTACGGAATGGACCAATAATGCTGCCTTTGTTTTGCATCTTGATCTGATCAGCAAAGATGGTTGGCATCTCTTCTTTACGCATCCAGCCCCAATCACCACCTTGTAAAGCTTTAGGACCTTTAGAGTAGGTGTAGGCCATCTCCGTAAAATCTGCACCTTCGTTTAGCTTTTTCGCGAGCGCTTTAGCTTCTGCTTCTACAGCAGATTTTTCTTTATCGTCAGAGAAGCGCAGTTGAATGTGTCCAATTTTGTATTGAACAGTCGCATTGGTTTCTTGTGATAGTTGCTCAGCAAGGCTATCTACCTCTGCTGGAAGGATATTAATACGGCGACGAACCAGTGCATTGCGGGCTTCTGATGCGGCGATTTCCTTACGAATTTGTTCGCGGAATTCTGGGTAACTTAAACCTTCACTTTCTACAGAAGCGGCGAGTTGTTCTACTGTTTGCTCATTATTACGTGCGATCTCTGCAATCGCTTGGTTTAAACGGTTGTCGTCAATACGCACACCAATACGGTCTGCTTCTTGGCCTTGCAACGTATCAATGATAAGTTTTTCAACGACTTGTTCTTTTAACACGCTGGTAGAAGGTAAGCTCTTTCCACTTTGACGTGCGTTGGCTTGCAGCGTTTTCATCGCTGTTTCGATGTCGCTTTGTAGAACTACACCGTCATTCACGATGACCGCAACCTTATCGATCTCTACTGGTGCTGCAACCGCTCCGCAAGAGAGTAGGGTCGTGAATAAGATTGATTTCCAAATTTTCATTTAAAATTCCGTCAGTATTTTTGAATAGGCGTCTTATTCATTTAAGACGCCTATTTCGATTAATTGTTCAGATAGAATGGGCGGCCGTACTTAATTGCGTTGTCAGAACCATCCAGTTCTTTGACAGCAGTGTCTTCACGCTGGTTGGTCGCAAAGCCTTGAATACCGAAGTTAACGCTGAAGTTATTTTCGTATTCAGGTGATGCCCCATTGCTGCCGATAGCTTGGTCTTCCCAACCAAGCAATTGGTTTGAGTAAGTGACGCCAATGTACCAACAGTCAGATTGGTAACGCAGGCTCGCTAACCATTCTAGGTCCGCATTTTCATTGAGGTCGTAGTAGTATTGACCACTCGCAGACCAGTTCGGGTTGAACTCGTAGGCCGCTACAATACCTGCTTGAGAAATACCTTTACGAGTAATTGTGTCTAGGTTTTCGAGAATGATCGTATCTTCGATGTATTCACGCGTAACGTAGCGATAGTTACCCTGAATAAAGCCGCCGTTGAATTGGTATTCCAAGGTACTGTTTGCCAACTGCATGGAGCTCAAATCAATATCGTATTGAATTCCACCGTGATAGAACAAGTAATCGTTGTAGTTGAAATCGGCTTCAATCGCCCATGATGAGTAATTGGTGGTCTCATCCGGAAGATTTGGGCTGTTGCTCAGTTTGGTCTTTTTATCGAAGTAGTAAATCTGACCAAATGAAACGTTAAGACGCTCTTTATAGTCATCATCAAAGAAGCGAGTACTCGCACCGTAGCTTAACTGGTTCGCCGAGGCGATTTTATCAATGCCACTGTACTTACGACTGCGGAATAGCCCGTAGTAGTCGGTTTGTAGCAAGGTGGTATCGTAGTTGTAGATGTTGGTTTGATCTTCTTCAGGTACGTACAAGTACTGCAGCTGAGGCTCCAGTGTTTGGGTGTAGCCCTTGATCCAGCTTGTATCTCGTTCTAAGTAAAGTTGCGCATGCGTACGGAACTCAGGAATAACACGAGAAACTTCATCATCCAACTGGTTTTGCAAGTTTACATCTGTCAAACCCGTTAAGTCTTGAGAGTAATACGTAGAGAGCACGCGCGCTTCTGTTGTCCACGTTGCCCATGAGTTTGAGAGCGGTAATGTAAGCCCTGGTTCAATGTGAACACGGGTCGCATTTGGTCGCGCAGCATCGCTCGTATCGAAGCGGCTGACTTGGCTCTTCACGTCAAAGTTAAGGTAATCTCCCCACAACGGCGTGTAGTAGTTCAAGTCTAACTGAGGAAGCAGGCGATAAGGGCGGTTCTCTTCTTTCAATAAGATTTGGAAGTCACGAACGGTTAACGAGGCATCCCAGAAGTCAGAACGATATTGTACTTGTCCTTCTTGAACCAGTTGACCATCTTCACGGTTACCAATGTTGGAGTCGAGATCGAGGAAGTAATCAATATCACTCACTTTTGAGTAATCGACTTTGACTATCCACTGTTTATTGATGATACCGTCGTGTTTAACTTGGTAGCCCCAACGAGACTCGTCCTGATATTTGCGATCACTATTGAGGTATTCGCCTTTGATTTCCCCATTTCCCCAACCATCTGTTAGGTAGCGGAAATCAGTATCGAGTTTTGTACCACGTTGCTGCATATAGAGCGTGGTGAGTGTCATGTCATATTGAGGCGCGATGTTCCAATAGAATGGCACCTCGACTTCCATACCATCACTAGAACCATACGATAAAGAAGGGAAGAGGAAACCCGTTTTACGCGTATCTCCAATTGGCATGGTTAGATACGGCACATAGAAAACAGGCACATCTAACACTTCAAATCGAGGGTGGTGCAGCGTCGCTGTCTCTTCATCTTGGTCAACATCGATGCCTGACGCAACCAATCGCCATGAATTATCGCCTTGAGGGCACGATGTGATAGAGCCGTCTTCGAGTTCATAAACCGACTGACCTGTGCGAGCGATATAGGCTGCAGTGCCTCGGCCTTGTTGGCAAAGGAACTGATAATCGGTGTTCTCAAGCGAAAACGTATCTTGATTAATGTCGTTAGTAACACGATCAGATCGAGCTTTGACTTGGCCGTCATTGAAAGTCACGTTGCCTTCGGCAACCACGACGTTGTCTTGTTGGTGCAGCGTTACGCTATCTGCGGTAATTTTCTTCTGGCCTTGGGTGACTTGTACATTACCTGAGTACTGAGCTTTGTCACCATTGATGGCTTGCAGGGTGTCAGCTTCTACCACTACTGGGGTATTAAGAGCGTCCTCCTCGCCACTTGTATCGACCAAACATTGATCTGTGGCGGGCATTTCCTGCACACTATCATGGATATTCGCTTCAGCTTGAGTGGTGGGTACAAACAAGGCGGTGCTGATAGAGGCCGCTAAAAATGTGCGGGAGAAATGTTGCATTGAATTGAACTTTCCTGTGTCACTACTACTCGATGGCTATAGGGCTTGTTGTACCCTAGCGTAATAGCCAAATGAATCAACTATAGTCGCATTTATCCCAGCGTATTGATTCACTGTGGCATAATGACGACAAAATAGCTGCAAAGATAAGCAGGCGAAATGGCCTAGCCGAAATAAAACTAATTCCATTATCATAAAGGAAATCGTTGCATCCGGCACTATAAGACCGCCGTCGTCGATAAAAATTCATTGATAGAGAACACATAATGCATATTTTTGGCAAAATTCTGGGTGCCTTTTTTGGCTTGTTACTTGGCGGGCCGCTAGGTTTACTCTTTGGCTTATTTATTGGCCATCAATTCGATAAAGCACGTCGCTTGAGTCAAGCCGGGTTCTCTACTGGCGGCTTTGGAAAAGGGCCAAGTCAAGCTCAGCGCCAAGAAGAGTTTTTTAAAGCGGCGTTTGCGGTAATGGGACATGTGGCAAAAGCGAAAGGCCAAGTCACCAAAGAGGAAATCCAACTGGCTTCAGCCATGATGGACCGCATGAATTTGCATGGCGAACAGCGTCGCGCAGCGCAAGACGCGTTTCGTGAAGGTAAAGACAGCGACTTTCCGTTAGAAGATGTTCTTGTTCGTGTGAAAATTTCGACAGCTGGTCGCTTTGACTTGTTGCAATTTTTCTTAGAGCTGCAAATCTCGGCGGCCTTTGCAGATGGCTCGATCCACCCGAGTGAACGAAATGTACTACACAAGATTGCACGTGGTTTGGGTTTCTCTTCTGAGCAATTAGAGCGTCGTTTGCAAATGCAAGAAGCCGCATTTCGTTTCCAAAGCCAGGGCGGTTTTCATGGTCAGCATCAAGGCCAATCTTCAGGTGGTAGCTGGCAACAAGCTTCACAAGCGGATCAGTTGGCCGACGCGTACAAAATTCTGGATGTGTCTTCAGATGCAGACAGTAAAACCGTTAAGCGTGCTTATCGTAAACTGATGAACGAGCATCACCCGGACAAATTGATGGCTAAAGGTTTACCACCAGAGATGATGAACGTCGCGAAAGAGAAATCTCAAGAGATTCAAAACGCTTACGATCTTATTAAGAAGGTTAAAGGCTTTAAGTAGTCGGACGTTTTCTATCAAACATTTGGATGTAAAAAAGGGCACTCAGTGCCCTTTTTTTTCATGTCTTAGTCTTTGAGTTGCCGGTGTCTTTAGCTTTTGGCCTATTATGTCCCTAATGCTAATTGACCTCACATCCCCCAGTTTAGTTGGCTTGATTCAAGTCCCAATCGTATTCGTATTTCACTTTGCCAGAGAAGTTTTTGTATTGCGGTGCGTACTTTGCGATGTGTTTGAAGATTTGTTTTTCTCCACCAAAGTCCGTTGCAAACCAATCATAAATAGAAGACAGCTGTGCCGTGTTACCTTGGATAGATACGCCTTTGCTGCTGTTGATAAATGTTTTGGCGGCACTATCCAGTAGAGCTTGCGTGTTGCCAGCAGTGAATGCTTGAGATTGCAGATTAGGGCATCCTAGGCTGGCACAGTTAACCGCGTAATGCGTTCTTGGGTCATTCCAAATTGGACGCAAAATTCGATGTTCAATATCGTTTAAAGTTAGATCCTTCCCATTGACCACGACCACATCGTCTCCCCAAGGACCAAAGCTAAATAAACCACCTAGCTTGGTGATTGATTCGACTGGATAGTTATCCAAAATAAGATCTACCGTGATGGCGTTGTAAAGGTTTACCCAATAGGCATATTGCTCTGCTTGGTTGTATTGTAGAGGGTCTAGTTTTGCCAAACGCTGGATGTATTGTTTCAGCTTAGTTTTATCGACAGAGGAGACTTGGCTATAACGAAACAAGGTATTCTCGCCTTGTTCAACTAAATAAGTATCGAGCAGTTGTTGCCATTCTTGATGAGAAATTTGGGTTTGGTTGGCTTGATTCGATTGTTTCCAATATGGCCATAAGTCGGATTTAGGCGCGGACAATGTCGAGAAAGAAACCAGAGCACACAACAGCAATAACAGACGCTTCATAGAGATACCTTTGAATGAGATATTGTTGATAGTGTAGACCAGTTTAGTGCTTGTTTTCTTTCAGTAATCAGTGGCCTTTATTCGCTGTCATTCCGAGGAGCATAAGCGATATCAGGAATCTAATATCCACAAACTCTTGAGTAAAGACAGTATGAATCTGTACAGTGCGCTCTGGTAGTCGATCCTGAAT
Organism: Vibrio sp. 1874; assembly: GCF_033344395.1. Lineage (NCBI taxonomy): Bacteria > Pseudomonadati > Pseudomonadota > Gammaproteobacteria > Vibrionales > Vibrionaceae > Vibrio > Vibrio sp. 1874. The sequence goes on along the minus strand of NZ_JAWPOR010000024.1, from coordinate 10,175 downwards.
CACGCTCCTTCGTCGCTGTTCAGGATGACGAATTTCAACAGAGGCGTTCGGCATTCCGTAAGCAAAGCGATATGAGATCAGTCACCCAAAACAAATCAAGGGCCGACAATTGCCAGCCCTTGATTTGTGTATTTACTAACGCGTCTTAACGCAAGAAGCTTGGAATATTCGCTTCGTACTCAGCAATCTTATCTTCGTGTTGAAGGGTTAGGCCAATGTTGTCCAAACCGTTTAGCAAGCAATGACGACGGAACGAATCGATTTCAAAACCATATTCTTTGCCGTTGGCACGAACGACATTCGCTTCTAGGTCGACCTCGACTTCTGCACCTTCATTTGCCTCAACAAACTGGAAGATTTCATCCACTTCTTGTTCAGTCAAACGAACTGGCACCATTTGGTTGTTGATCGAGTTGCCGTAAAAAATATCGGCAAAGCTTGGTGCGATCATCGCTTTGATGCCGTAATCCGCTAGTGCCCACGGTGCGTGCTCACGAGATGAGCCACAGCCGAAGTTTTCACGAGCCAGCAAGATAGACGCGCCTTGGTAGCGAGGTGCGTTCATCACGAACTCTGGATTTGGCTGTTCGCCAGCATCGTCTAGGAAGCGCCAGTCATGGAATAGGTGCTTACCAAACCCTAGGCGGGAGACCTTTTGTAGGAACTGCTTTGGAATGATGGCATCAGTATCAACGTTCGCTGCATCTAGAGGAACAACTAAGCCTGTGTGTTGTTTAAAGCCTGACATTGGTTTGCTCCTTAGTCTAGTTCACGAATATCTACAAAGTGACCAGCAATTGCTGCTGCCGCTGCCATCGCAGGGCTCACTAGGTGGGTACGGCCATCACGACCTTGGCGGCCTTCAAAGTTACGGTTTGAAGTAGACGCACAACGTTCATGTGGGCCCAAACGGTCATTGTTCATTGCTAGACACATCGAGCAACCTGGTAGGCGCCACTCAAAGCCCGCTTCTTTAAAGATAACGTCCAAGCCTTCCGCTTCTGCTTGCGCTTTTACTTGCTCAGAGCCAGGAACGATCAGCGCTTGAACGTGAGGCGCGACTTTGCGACCTTTCGCTACTTCAGCGGCTGCGCGCATGTCTTCGATACGTGAGTTAGTACAAGAACCAACGAAGACTTTATCGACGTTGTAATCAGACAATGACTTGCCTGCCTCTAGGCCCATGTAAGCCAATGCTTTTTCTGCCGATGCCTTTTCTACTGGGTCGGCAAAGCTTTCTGGTGCTGGGATAGGTTGATCTACCGCGATCACTTGGCCTGGGTTAGTACCCCAAGTGACTTGTGGTTTAATGTCTGCTGCGTTTAGCGTCACGACTGCATCAAACTGAGCATCATCGTCCGTTTTTAATGTCTTCCAGTATTCTACTGCTGCATCAAAGTCGGCACCTTGAGGTGAGAATTTACGGCCTTTGATGTATTCGAACGTGGTTTCATCTGGCGCAATCAAACCGGCTTTCGCACCTAGCTCTATCGCCATGTTACATACGGTCATGCGGCCTTCCATTGAAAGGTCAGTGATCGCTTCACCACAGAATTCAACCACGTAGCCTGTACCGCCAGCTGCTGTAGTTTCACCGATGATTGCTAGCACGATATCTTTCGCCGTGATACCCGGAGCCACTTTGCCTTTTACTTCGATCTTCATCGTTTTGGCGCGCGCTTGTTTTAGCGTTTGAGTTGCTAATACGTGCTCAACTTCTGATGTACCAATACCAAAAGCGAGAGAGCCGAATGCACCGTGTGTAGCCGTGTGCGAGTCACCACAAACAATGGTCATGCCCGGTAGGGTAATACCAAGCTCTGGGCCCATAACATGCACAATACCTTGGTATTTATGGTTGATGTCGTAAAGCGTAACGCCAAACTCTTCACAGTTTTTCGATAGCGTTTCCATCTGGATACGAGCCATCTCACCCGATGCGTTGATGTCTTTGGTGGTTGTCGAAACGTTGTGGTCCATGGTGGCAAAAGTTTTGCTGACCTGACGCACTTTACGACCTTTTTCACGCAAGCCGTCAAATGCTTGCGGAGACGTCACTTCGTGTACCAAGTGACGGTCGATGTACAAGATTGGGTTTTCCCCTTCTGCTGCGACGGCAACGTGTGCGTCGTAGACTTTTTCGTATAATGTTTTGCCCATTGTTTGCTTCCTTTCCTCATCGCCGTTGCCGCAATAACTGCGTTAGCGACACCCGTTTATCCAGTTATTTAGCTTATTTAGCGAACTAAACGCCTTAATATAAATGGGCTTGCTGCCTTGCTATTGCACCAATGACTTAGAGGAAAGCCATTGGTTGACCGAGGATTTAGTATTTATTATGAATCTGTTTTGTATTAAGAGTTTAAGACGTACTCAGCGATCTTATCGCCCATCTCAGACGTCGAAAGTGCTGGGTTGTCACCAGCAAGGTCACCCGTTAGTTCCCCCGCTGATAGCGCTTTTGATACTGCTGCTTCAATGTCTTGTGCCGCCGTTTCCTCACCTAGGCTATAACGTAGCATCAGTGCCGCAGACAGGATTTGTGCCACAGGGTTAGCGATGTTCTTACCTGCGATATCTGGTGCACTGCCACCTGCTGGCTCGTACAGACCGAATTTGCTTTCGTTTAGACTTGCTGATGGCAACATACCCATAGAGCCTGTGATCATCGCACATTCATCAGAAATGATGTCGCCGAAGATGTTTGAACATAGCATTACGTCGAACTGAGCAGGGTCTTTGATAAGCTGCATAGTCGCGTTATCAATGTACATGTGTGACAACTCGACATCTGGGTAGTCTTTTGCGATTTCTTCGACTACTTCACGCCATAAGATAGAGCTTTGTAGAACGTTCGCTTTGTCGATAGAGCACACTTTCTTGCGACGTAGACGAGCAGACTCAAAAGCGATTTTTGCAATACGTTCGATCTCAAAGCGGTGGTACACCTCAGTATCAAATGCTTTTTCTGTTGCGCCTTCACCTTCACGACCTTTCGGTTGGCCGAAGTAGATACCACCCGTCAGTTCACGGACTACCACGATGTCAAAGCCGCGACCCGAGATGTCTGCACGTAGCGGTGAGAAAGCTTCAAGACCTGAGTGAATTTGCGCTGGACGTAAGTTACAGAACAGTTGGAAGTGTTTACGTAGCGGCAGTAGGGCACCGCGTTCAGGTTGGTCGTTTGGTGGTAAGTGCTCCCACTTAGGGCCGCCAACCGAGCCGAATAGGACTGCATCAGACTCTTCACATGCTTTTATTGTGCTCTCTGGAAGTGGGCAACCGTGATTGTCGATCGCGATACCACCGACATCATGCTCGTCACGCTCAAACGCAATACCATGTTTCTTTTCGATTGCATCCAATACTTTATGTGCCTGCGCCATTACTTCCGGGCCAATGCCGTCACCGGGTAGGACGGCAATTTTGTACGATTTGTCTGTCATGTTAATCCTTTAAGTTTTCTAATTTTGAGCTTAATTATTTCAACGAGCGTGTTCTTTCCTGAGCCGTGTAGCCCGGTTGTTATTACACAGTCGCAATCTTTTTCTGCTTCATTTCTTCGATTTTATCTGCACGATGAATGCTGTTAATAACGTGCAATAATGCTTGGCCGGAAGCCTCAACGATGTCGGTGGAAACACCCGTACCGTGGTATTTGCGACCTTTGTAGTTGGCAATGATGTCTGCTTGACCCAAACCATCTTCACCTTCACCTTTCGCGGTTAGGTCGAATTTATCCAGAACGATGTCGTAGCCTGTCACGCGGTAGATACATTGGTATAGCGCATCAACTGGGCCATTACCGACCGCTGCTTCACACATTTCTTCATCACCGCATTGCATTTTGATGCTGGTGGTAGCCATTACGCTGCCAGACTGCACGCTTAGGTAGCTCAATTTGTAGAAGTCATCTTCTTCACGCAAGTTCGAGAAGTGCATTAGGGCTTCTAGGTCGTAATCGAACACTTGGCCTTTGCGATCAGCAAGTTTCAAGAAATCCGCATACAGCGCGTCTAGGTTGTACTCGTCTTCGTTGTAACCCATGGTATCCATATGGCTCTTCACGGCAGCGCGACCGCTGCGGCTGGTTAGGTTCAGAGCTTGGTTTTTTAGGCCAATAGACTCAGGGGTCATGATTTCGTAGGTATTCTTATTCTTCAACATGCCATCTTGGTGGATGCCTGAAGAGTGGCTAAACGCATTTGCACCCACAATTGCTTTGTTGCTTTGAATAGGCATATTGCATAGCTGGCTAACCAACTTACTGGTGCGGTGAATTTCATCATGCTTAATGCCAGTGTGAACGCCCAAAAACTCTTGACGAGTCTTGATGATCATTGCGATCTCTTCAAGTGAACAGTTACCCGCTCGCTCTCCAATGCCATTGATCGTGCCTTCTATCTGACGTGCGCCAGCTTGAACGGCGGCAATAGAGTTGGCAACTGACATCCCCAAATCGTCGTGACAGTGAACGGAGATGATCGCTTTATCAATGTTCGGAACGCGGTTAAATAGAGTTTCAATAATCCCACCAAACTCACTTGGTACGGTGTAGCCAACGGTATCTGGAATGTTGATTGTACTCGCACCTGCATTGATGGCGGCTTCTACCATGCGACATAGGTTGTCGATTGGAGTACGACCAGCATCTTCACAAGAAAACTCGACATCATCAGTGTAGTTACGTGCATGTTTAACGGCGTTGACTGCCATTTCTAGTACATCGTCGTAGCTGCGGCGTAGTTTGTCTTCTACGTGAATGGTGGAAGTGGCTAAAAACGTGTGGATACGGAATTGGTCGGCCACTTTTAAGGCTTCAGCGGCAGCATCAATGTCTTTCGCAACGGCACGCGAAAGGGCACAAACTCGACTGTTTTTTATGTTTTTTGCGATGGTTTGTACAGACTCGAAATCACCTGGTGAAGAGATTGGGAAGCCAGCTTCGATAACATCAACGCCGAGTCTTTCCAGCGCATAGGCAATCTGCAGTTTTTCTTTAACCGTCAAGCTTGCTGACAACGCTTGCTCGCCATCACGCAATGTGGTGTCGAATATAATGACCTGATCGTTCATGTTTGCTTCCTTCCTGATTTCTGCACTTTCGCGCAAGTGAATCGTTTACTTCCAGTATTTAGATATAAAAAAAACCGCATTCTCATGCGGGTTCTTAGAAATTGGTGTGGTTATTTTTCTTCCACAGCCTACCCGCGCGAACTGGTCACGATCAGGAGGAGGCTAAGCAGGATAGAAAAATGAGCTGACATAGTTGTTAAGCTTTCCACATAATTAAGTTAACAAATTAGTACCGCACTCCATGAAGCGCGTCAACCCTAAAGTCGATTTTTTATTCATATCGGATGAGTCTTTTCGTTTGCTTGAGAAAAATGATGCACTAAGTGAAACGGCATGATGCGATAGAAACGTGCTAGAAGAAGTAAGTTCTCATCAAGTTTGCGACGTTTCATTACCAAAACAAGCATCGGGATTGCGACTTGTCACACAAAGGTCCGAATTGTTTGGCAAAAGTTTTGAATGACCATTTATAGTAGTGCAGTTGCACTAGGTAAAAGAAATATAAGGGTTAGGGAAAGAATGAGGTTAACAAAACAATTTGGACGTTCAGCCATAGTATTTACTCTGGTCAGCTTGTCGGGTTGTCAGCTGTTTCAATCGCAGACCTATGTGGAAGTGGCTTCCCCCGTTGTTATGAATAATCACTCACAGAGCGTCATGGTCATCAATGATCAAATGGATCGATTTTTGAGTAATGAAGGACGCGAATCGTTCTTGAATCAGATGCTTGTTGCCCTTGAGTCTGACAGCCGAAATAAGTTTAAAGGTAAAGATCCGGAAACGTATTCTTGGTGGAAGATCCGTGTCCAGCCTAGTGAGAAACAGCAAGCGGAAGTTTTCCGACCAACCACTGAAGGTGTCGATACCTCAAACCCAGTAGAGTTTATGGATGTCTCTTACCGCTCTAAGACCACATTAAACCTACGCTCCAAACCGAGTCTTGAAGGGGCAAAGCTTGGCGTATTATCGAAAGGGGAAGTCTTTAATGTGCTAGCAAAAGTGGTTGATCAACCTTGGTTTCTCGTTGAACAGAAAGGAGTGATAAAAGGTTATGTCCATAAGGATTATGCGCGCAGCAATGTGATAAATCGTGACATTTTATCTACTCAGCCTAACCCTCTACTAGAGCCTAACTCGAGTAAAACGGAGCAAACGAGTATAGAGCATGAACTGTCGGGAAACTATACTTGCCGCTCACTGAGCTATGAGCTTACAAAAGATGGCGACATGACGACGGGCTCTTTGCGCGCCTGCCGCAAGAAGAGAAAAGTCTGGTATATAGACACCCCTCAACCGCAACCATCAAACCCTTCTTAATGTTCTATTTTTATGGTTATGCCCAATAGATAAATCGTTGGGCACACCTTAATTTGGCCTTTGTCATTAATTGTCCAAACTCCCGTCATGCTGTTGTCACCTAAACCTCCTACTTTTCACACAAAGGCGTTGTCAAAGTAAGGAAAGGTCACATGCGAACCATAGAGACAATTACACAGCCAATTGCAACCATTGCTAAGTTTGATTTAGCGCTCTCTAGTGTTTGTCTTAAGCACCGTTTTAATCAACAAGTCGCCAATATCAGTAAAGGAGTTTCCCACAGTGGTGACGGGCATCTTTACTTGGTGTTGGGGTTATTAGCTTGGTATTTAGATAAGGAGCAAGGAGTCTGGTTTTTACTGGCGGGTTTACTTGCTTTTGCTATCGAGCTACCAATTTATTGGACGCTGAAAAATAGTTTTAAGCGTCGTCGCCCTGAAGAGCTTAGTGCACTCCTTCCTGCTTTTATTACCCCCTCTGATCGCTACAGTCTTCCTTCAGGACACACTGCCGCTGCGTTTGTCATGGCGACGCTGATTGACCATTTCTATCCGAGCCTAGGCGTTGCTGCATTCTTTTGGGCAAGTTTAATCGGAACCGCGCGAATCTTATTGGGTGTGCACTTTTTTACCGATGTCATCATTGGTGCACTGCTTGGCAGTCTTTGTGGTGGATTAGCGATTGCGATGTTAGGAGGCTAATTGATGAAAATCTTGTACGGTGTTCAAGGGACAGGAAACGGACATATTGCACGCGCAAGGGCGATGAGTCATGCGTTTAAAGAGCACGATGTTGAGGTCGACTTTTTGTTTTCTGGGCGAGCGCCGGAAAAATACTTTTCAATGGAAGCATTTGGCGATTACCAGACTCGCCGAGGCTTCACCTTTATTACCGAAAAAGGCTCTGTAAACTACGCGAAAACAGCATTGAATAACAATTTGGTGCAGTTTTTCAAAGAAGTTAAGCAACTCGATCTGTCGTCCTACGATCTTATCATTAATGATTTCGAACCTGTGACTGCGTGGGCAGCGAGACAACAAAATAAGCCTTCTATTGGTATCAGCCACCAAAATGCTTTCCGTTATCCGGTGCCACTAAAGGGAGCAAGTTGGTTAGATAAATCCGTCATTGAATACTTTGCGCCTTCTCAACATCACCTTGGTTTGCATTGGCATCATTTTGATCAACCTTTGTTACCACCGATAGTGCATACCGTCGATAGCCAAGCAGAAAACGACGACTTCGTGTTGGTGTATTTACCGTTCGAATCGATTGAAGATATCTCAGACTTATTGTTCCACTTTAATCAACAAGCGTTTATCTGTTATCACCCGGATGTGATCGAATGTGAGCAGGTAGAAAACATAGAACTGCGCCCTTTATGCCACAGCAACTTCCAGCATCATTTGCATCGCTGTAGTGGTGTCATTGCTAATGGTGGGTTTGAGCTTCCTTCAGAAGCCTTGTCTTTGGGGAAAAAATTGTTACTAAAGCCACTCGCGGGTCAATTCGAGCAGCAGAGCAATGTTGCGACCTTAGAAGATTTAGGGCTTGCGATGTCGATGGAGAGCTTAGACATTTCCGCAGTACGCCAGTGGCTAAAGGAGCAACAAGCCGAAAGTGTGAAATACCCAGATGTTGCTCAGGCTATTGTTCATTGGGTATTGCAAGGTGCATGGGATTCAAAAGCAGAGTTATCCAGACAGCTGTGGGAGCAGGTTGATTTTCCAAGTTACGTGTCGAACATTTAAGTACGTTGTTCTAAGTACATTGTTCCTTCCATTTTTGACACGATTTTGTTGCAGCCTTTCTGTTTAGAAGGCTGCATTTTTATTCTTCCTCTCTCATTTCTATTCAGTGTGTATTTGCTGATAATTTGACTGATAAGTGCAAAATTCAATCAGAGATATAGCTGTCATCTGTTGTTCTTATTCCAACTAATAACTGAGCTAAATGCATGCTTGTGTTGACCGCCTGTCCTATCAATTTGCTAAATACGTCCTCAAAGAATGCATTTTTACGTGTTTTATAGTTTTTTATGTTTTTATCAAGTCTTTGTTATTTAATAAATAAATACCTAATTGGCTAAAATTTACTGATTAAATATCAATCTAGTTGCGAAACCGCAATCGATTAGTTGATAGTACAGTTCGAGCCGGAAGTATCCGGACGATAAATATAATAAAAAGTTAGGTTATCTATTCGTAAAATGATTCGAATCCAGCCGCCGTCTTTTGTGCGAGATGGGATTCTATTCGTTATGAATTTAATGAACAAAGTTGACGATTACAAAAGAGGCGCACTCAATGTTAGAGAAGAAAGACGCGATGAGCGCAATTGCTAGCTACCGTATGGAAAGCACTTTGCGTGGTGTAGATTTAAACCTACTGACTGTATTTGATGCTGTAATGCAAGAGCAAAATATTACTCGTGCAGCACATAACCTAGGCATGTCTCAACCGGCGGTAAGTAACGCCGTGGCACGCTTAAAAGTGATGTTTAACGACGAGCTATTCATGCGCCAAGGCCGTGGTATTCAGCCTACGCAACGAGCACGTCAACTGTTTGGTCCTATTCGCCAAGCACTGCAGCTGATTCGCAATGAACTTCCTAGCTCCGTATTCCAGCCAGAATCTTCGACTCGCTTATTCAAGCTTGCGATTTGCAGCCCTTGTGACATGCGTTTTGCTCCGAAGATCATGGCAAAAGTGAATCAACAAGCACCAAACGTTCAGCTTCACCTAGATGCAGAATTTGACCGTTTGTTGTCTGAGCGTATGCGCTACCAAGAAATTGATTTCGTGATCGACTACGCTCGTTTTGATGAGCAAGGTTTCTCAAGTACTGAAATCTTCAAAGATGAATTAGTGGTTATCGCATCAAAAACACACCCACGCATTCAAGGTGGTGTGACGGCTGAGCAACTGCTTAACGAAAAGCATGCGAAGTTATCGAAAGTGCATGGCCAACGTAGTTTCTCAGAGCAAGCGTACCGTGAACTGGATTGCCAAGCGGCGTATGAAGGTTCTAGTTTAAGCAACCTACTATACGTGGTGGGTCAATCTGAGCTTGTGACTATTGCACCACGTTGGATGGCGGAAAATGCGGTAAACAGCGATCAACTGCAAATTCTTGATTTCCCATTTGCGAACAAAGAAATCAGCGGATTCTTAAGCTGGCATGAATCAAGTGAAAAAGATAAAGGCCACATTTGGCTACGCGATCAACTGATGATCACTTGTGGTGAAGTCGTTGCCGCAAAATAAGATGACGTTTGGTCTTCTCGATTAGACCATATTGGTAATCATCAATTTTTACAATTCATTGGTCCCCGAGCGATTTTTGTCTCTCGGGGCTTTTTTTTTCGTAATAAACAATCTAAACAGTAAGTTAAATAGAGTAATCATTCAGCAATTTGAGGTACGTTCGCGACGTATAAGTGATAGTTGTCTCTTATTAGTGATAAGTTTGATACTGGTCAGTTGCGTTTTAGCAAGCCGTGAGTACACTTGTTCGCTCAATTAGCTTACGCCTGTAAGCCAAAAGGTAAGTAAAAGAATGGCCAAGTTAGATTTTCATATCGTTAAACGTATTCGTGAACAAATTGCGAACGGTGGTACACGCGTTGCACTCAAGCATAAAGTGGGTGAGGAGTGGCAAGGTATTACGTGGACGCAATTTGGTCAGCAAGTTGATGCTTTATCACTTGCACTTTTGGCTCAGGGATTAGGAGTCCAAGATAAGATCGGCATTTTCTCGAACAACATGCCGCAATGGACGAT
>NZ_JAWPOR010000023.1:0-48910 GCF_033344395.1 Vibrio sp. 1874 | reverse complement strand
GCGGGGTGGAGCAGCTTGGTAGCTCGTCGGGCTCATAACCCGAAGGTCGTCGGTTCAAATCCGGCCCCCGCAACCAAATACAAGACGATAGATTGAGTACTTATTTAGTATACAATTGTTAAGTCGTCTACGGATGCGCCGCTTGATTCAACGCCTGCTTCTCGCAACCAATCACATCGCTCTTTTCATAATGCTGCGAAGCATGAATCCCCAAAAGCTAAACTTTTATCCGCATCATATGATGTCGGACGATTTCGTTTGTGTTTAAAACACGATATGAATCGGCTGACGTACAAGTATGATGAGGCTTCGCGTGTTTTATCTACTTTAATTAACAGAGTTATCCACATACGTCGTTCTGTGGATAAGTTGGTTGATAAAGTGTTTTTAGCTTGACTTTTTATGATGGGGAAGAAAGATCTTTTCTCTAAAGTGAAGTGGAAACAACAAAGAAATACCAATTAACTCTTTGTTATATAAAGAAAAAATAAGTTTTTTGTCGGATCGAGTACGTTAAAATACGATCATTAACTGGTATTTTTTTGATCCTAGTCATTTCTCCGAGCTGTGTTTAACTTTTTTCTGCTAGCTTGTTTTTCTTGAATCTCAAATTTTTTTCCACATTACAAAATTGAGAACAAGGTCATGAATTGAACATGCAAAAGTACTTTCAATCTCTTGCATATAGACTACGCTCTATGCGTCTCTCGGCAGTCCCTTCTCGACTATCCTTATTAAGCGTTGCTTTTTCGTCTCTATAGATGAATTACTCTCAGTGGGGAGTTGATTCAGTTGCTCTGTCAAAGCCCATTTAATGTGCTCATCAAGTAATTTATTTTCACCTTGCCGACTTTCCAGCGCATCTATGATTCGCTGACTATATTCTGCATTACCAAGTGCGACAGCGATGTTACGTAGCCACTGTATATGACCAATACGACGGATAGCGGAGCCTTCCATATTTTTTAGAAAAGTCGCTTCATCCCAGTTAAACATGTCGACGAGGTCAGGGTTTTTGAAACTGTCACGACGGTGGAAATCATCTTGCTCCGTTATGTCGGCGTAGCGGTTCCATGGGCAAACCAATTGACAGTCGTCACAACCATAAATGCGGTTACCCATTGGCTTTCGAAACTCTTCAGGAATCACGCCATCGAACTCGATGGTGAGATAAGAGATACAACGCCGGGCATCGACAACTTTGTCTTCAACGATGGCTTGTGTTGGGCATGATGTAATGCATGCTTTGCATTTGCCGCACTGATCAACGCTTGGCTCATCTACGGGGAGTGGTAAGTCGATAAGTAGTTCACCTAAAAAGAACCACGATCCACAGTCTTGATCTAAAATCAGGGAATGTTTCCCGGTCCAACCTAAGCCCGCTTTTTGGGCGAGAGGTCGCTCTAATATTGGTGCGGAATCAACGAAAGGTCGGTAACCATATTGACCAACCTCTTGTTCAATAAGTTTGCCGAGCTTATTTAGCTGCTTTCTGACGAGCTTGTGATAATCGCGCCCTAGTGCGTAGCGGCTAATATAGGCATGACTTTTATTCGCGAGGTTCGAAGCGAATTGAGCCTCTGGTGGCAGATAGTCCATCCGGACGCTGATAACGCGAACGGTTCCCGGGAGTAGCTCATGGGGTCTAGCACGCATCATACCGTGACGAGCCATCCAATCCATGGAGCCGTGATAGCCTGCATCAAGCCATTTTTGTAGTGCTGCTTCATGTTCACTCAGATCAACGTCGCAGATCCCAACTTTTTGGAAGCCGAGTTCTTTTCCCCAAACTTTGATTTGTTGTGCGAGTTGTTCGTAGTTCATGTTAACCACCGGAATAAAGGGGGTCGGATCTTAACGGATCTCTGGCTTTGGTGCTACCCAGTTAGGTACGTTTTTGATGTTGTGAATACTGCTTATTGAAGTCATTTGCATATATTCTAAATCTAGGTCGATACTAAGATGATTAAGATACCGTTTATTGGATACTTTTTTCGCACATATGACATTTGAAAGCTTGTCTCTCAAAACCAACACGGTTTACTATTCCTGTTCTTTTGATTTTTATATAGTCAACGATCATTAGTTAGAGAAGCATCAATGAGCACGAAACAATTCAATTTAAAAGATGAGCATGAAACGGTTGCACTAGGCACCGCTTTGGCTCAGCTTTGTTCCCAGCAAACCACAATTTATCTGCATGGTGATTTGGGTGCAGGTAAAACAACCTTTAGTCGTGGTTTTGTCCGTGCTCTTGGTCATCAAGGTAACGTGAAAAGTCCAACTTATACTCTAGTCGAACCGTACCAGTTGGATCAGTGGCAAGTATATCACTTCGATCTTTATCGTCTTGCGGATCCTGAAGAGCTTGAGTTTATGGGGATTCGAGACTATTTCACAGACGATGCGATTTGCTTGGTTGAATGGCCTGAAAAAGGGCATGGCTTACTGCCACAACCGGATCTTGATGTAAACATTCGCTACCAAGGTGAGCAACGTGTAGCCGAACTAACAGCTAATAATGATTATGGTGTGCAGTTACTCAGTCGATTGGAGCTATGTTGAGTTTTTCAAATTTTAGAGTGGTGGCGACGTTTGTCGCCACTTTTCTCCTTCTCATCCCCAATTTAGCATTTGCTAACGTCGTTAAGAGTTTTCGAGTTTGGCCTTCACCTGATGAAACGCGTGTTGTCATCGATTTAGGCTCGGAAGCTGACTATTCCTATTTCTCTTTATCAGGGCCGGATCGCCTTGTCGTGGATTTAAAAAGCACGACGATGCAGGCCAAACTACCTGTTACTGTTACGGATAGCCCTGTTTTAAAACTGGTACGAAAAAGCTCGCCTCCAGAGAAGGGCACTTATCGTTTGGTGTTTGAACTAAAAAAGAGCGTTCAAGCGGAGTTATTTAAATTAAGCCCAACACCAGGTGGGCAGTATGGTCACCGCTTGGTGATTGATTTACCGCACGGTAAGAAGGCATCGACCTCTAAACCGAGTAAGCCAGCGGCGGCCAGCAAAGACATGAGCTCAGTTCAACGAGCTCAAGAAGTGTTAATTGTTATCGACCCTGGTCACGGTGGGGAAGACCCAGGCTCTATTGGCCCTTCACGTCGTAAGTACGAGAAAGATGCGGTATTGAGTATCTCAAGAAAAATTGCTGCTCAGCTCGATGCGACTCCTGGTATTAAAACGCGCATGACTCGTACGGGAGATTACTTTGTAAACTTAAACCGTCGTGTCGCGATTGCTCGTGAAAATGATGCGCACTTGCTGATTTCCATTCACGCAGATGCGTTTACTTCACCGAAGCCTCGCGGTGGATCGGTCTTCGTACTAAATACTCGTCGTGCAAATACCGAAATTGCTCGTTGGGTCGAGAACCATGAGAAACAGTCTGAGTTATTGGGCGGCTCGGGTAATGCGTTCTTCACGAAGACAAAAGATCGTAACGTGAACCAAACTTTGTTGGACTTGCAGTTTAGTCATTCACAAAAAGAAGGTTATAAGCTGGCAACAGAAATCCTAGGTGAGATGGGACGTGTTGCGCACCTGCATAACACCAAACCGATCAACACCAGCCTTGCGGTTTTACGCTCTCCACAGATTCCGTCTGTGCTAGTGGAAACGGGCTTTATTTCTAACCCAACAGAAGAGCGTTTACTGTTTCAACGAGCGCACCAAGATAAGTTAGCTCAGGCTATCACTAAGGCGGTCGTCAAGTACTTAAAAGATAACCCACCAGAGGGTACGGTGTTCTCGCCTTCAGCGAAGCCAATGGTACATATTGTAAAGCGTGGCGAGTCATTATCGGTGATCGCGAACAAATATGGGCTTAGCTCTAAAGCGCTGATGTCGGCAAACAACTTGAAGTCGACAGGCTTGGCAATTGGTCAGAAGCTCAACATTCCCTCTGCTGGTACGATTAAAGTGCCAAGTAAACCGATTACTGTTGAGACAGAAACCATTACGCACAAGGTTAAGTCTGGTGAGTTCTTAGGTAAGATTGCGAATCACTATAAAGTGAAGGTTTCAGATATCCGCCGAGAGAATAACTTGAAGTCAGATACCTTGTGGGTAGGGCAAAAGTTGAAGATAACGGTCGCGGTAAAAGATAAACCGATTCGTAAGCACAAGGTTTCTCGGGGTGAGTTCCTTGGCAAAATAGCGTCCAAATACGGCGTTAGCGTATCGAGCATTCGTAAAGCGAATAACTTACGCTCTGATCAGCTAGCGGTTGGGCAAGTCCTGATCATTCCAAACAAGTAGGTGAGCTTCTAACTCATTATGACGATTAAAATTTTGCCAGCCAGACTTGCAAACCAAATCGCCGCAGGGGAAGTGGTCGAAAGACCTGCTTCTGTGATTAAAGAGCTGGTTGAAAATAGTCTTGATTCTGGCGCAACTCGAATCGATATCGATATCGAGAAAGGAGGCGCAAAGCTGATTCGTGTTCGTGATAACGGAAAAGGTATCGCGAAAGATGAACTTGGCTTAGCGCTCAGTCGTCATGCGACATCTAAGATACATACCTTAGATGATCTCGAAGCCATTATGAGTCTAGGTTTTCGCGGTGAAGCGTTAGCCAGTATTAGCTCAGTCTCGCGTTTGACGCTCACGTCGCGTCCTGCGGCACAAGAAGAAGCCTGGAGTGCCTACTCCGAAGGGCGTGATATGCAGGTGAAGCTTAAGCCAGCAGCGCACCCGATTGGCACGACTGTTGAGGTGTTGGACTTATTTTTTAATACTCCAGCGCGTCGCAAGTTTCTTCGTACGGAGAAAACCGAATTTGCTCATATTGATGAGTTATTGAAACGCATTGCGTTAAGCCGCTTTGATGTCACCATCAATGTGCGTCATAACGGCAAGATCATCCGTCAATATCGTGCGGCGAAAAATCAGCTTCAAACCGAAAAACGTATTGCAGCTGTCTGCGGTAACGCGTTTGTTCGACACATGCTCAGAATAGAGCTTGAGCATCAAGGGTTAAAGCTACATGGTTGGATCACCACACCAGAGGGAGCAAGGCAGCAAAGCGATTTACAATATTGCTATGTGAATGGCCGAATGATGCGTGACAAATTAATCAATCACGCGATTCGTCAAAGCTATGAAATGAGCTTAAAGCCAGATCAGTTTGCTGCGTATGTGCTCTTTATTGAGCTAGATCCGCACCAAGTAGATGTGAATGTTCACCCTGCTAAGCATGAAGTGCGTTTCCACCAAGCTCGTTTGGTGCATGATTTCATCTATCAAGCTTTGACGGATGCACTTGAGCAAAGCGCCGTGATTGATAAACCACAGGTGAATGAATCGGCATTTCATCGCGTGGAACCGACTGAGTCCGAAGAGATTGAGCATTCGCCAGAGCCTGAAAAAGTACAAGAGCCAGCATCTTCACCAGTACCAGAGCGGGTTTATCAAGCGATAGAGAGTACACCGGCTTATCCTGGACGCAGTGATTATGAAGTGAAGCCTCGTAATAGCGGTCCTAGTGAAGCCTCCGTGCGAGAGGCGCGCGTAGTGGAGTCATTCAAACGTAATGATTGGGTGGAATCCAAACCTGCACCAAAGCCAAGTCACAGTAAAGAGCGCCACGTAGAACCAGCGCCAACTAAACAAGAAGTACGCGCTTATCACGAGCTGTTGAAAACGCCAGAGTTTGAGGCTCAGGCAGTCACTCCAATAGCGCCCCAAACGATAACTTCGCACACATCAATGCCATCGATTACTGCATTAGGCAAAGCGCTGATGGTGGTCGATGAACAATTTGTTTTGATGAGCAGTGACAGTGGGGCGGCGTTAGTCTCGTTACCTAGAGCAGAATTTTATCGTGTAAAAGGCCAGCTTTCTCCAAGCGATGGTGCACTCAAGGCACAACCTCTGCTTGTTCCTCTATCTATTAAGTTAGAGGCCGAATTAGTGAGACTGGCCCAAGATTATCAACAAGATTTGGCATTGCTTGGTATTCAATTGAAAGCGAGAAACGAGCACGCCTTAATGGTGATGGGCGTCCCAGCTCCGCTGCGTCAACAAAACTTACAAAATTTAGTACCAGATCTGTTATCTTACGCGCAATCTTGTGTGAACGAAGGTATAGCAGCGGCTCAGATGCTGTCTGAGTTGATAGATTGGCTCGCATTACAGGTCACGACAGTGAAGAGTCACTATACTTTTTCTGAAGCCATTCAAATTATTGCGGAACTTGAACAGCTAAGACATGGTCAATTGCCATTAGAAGATACAAAATTCGTATCCGCTGTTGATTTCTCTGCCACGATAGCCAAATTAAAACCATGACAGATAAACTACCTTTGGCGCTATTTTTAATGGGGCCAACTGCATCAGGCAAAACTGAGCTGGCGATTCGTCTTCGTCAAAAATTTCCGATTGAGATCATCAGTGTTGATTCTGCTTTGATCTACAAAGGGATGGATATCGGTACGGCGAAACCGGATGAAAAAGAGTTAAGTTTGGCGCCTCATCGCTTGATAGATATTTTGGATCCAAGTGAATCTTACTCTGTCGCCGACTTTCGTCGAGATGCATTGAAAGCGATGGATGATATTGTTGCAGAAGGAAAAATTCCACTTCTTGTGGGTGGAACAATGCTGTATTACAAGGCGTTACTTGAAGGTTTATCACCACTTCCTGCTGCAAATCCTGAAATTCGTCAGCAAATTGAACAAGAGGCATTGACTAAAGGTTGGTCAGTGTTGCACGATGAACTCAAAGAGGTTGATCCTGTGTCAGCCGCGAGAATCCATCCCAATGATCCCCAACGTTTATCTCGGGCATTGGAAGTATTTCGCATTTCAGGTAAAACTTTGACTGAATTGACTCAAACGAAAGGTGAAAGCCTACCATACCGAGTCAAGCAGTTTGCAATAGCTCCCAAGGATAGGGCAGAACTTCACCGTCGGATTGAACTCCGTTTCGAGAAGATGATGGAAGCGGGCTTTGAAGAAGAAATGAAAGCGTTACATTCGCGAAAAGATCTTCACCCCGATCTTCCTTCCATACGATGCGTCGGTTACCGACAGATGTGGGAGTATTTAGATGGGGAGTGTACACGTGACGAAGCGGTATTTCGTGGCGTATGCGCGACTCGTCAATTGGCCAAGCGTCAAATCACCTGGTTACGCAGCTGGGATGATTTAACTTGGTTGGATAGCGAGAACATTGAACAGGCATTAGAAACGATGTCGGAAGCAATAGCATCTGATTGACATAGCTGTGTATAATGTGATCGTTTTTGCGTGAACGCACTCTCAAAGGATCTGTTGTTGGCGGTTTTTATACTATGCTGCTAATTACTTAGAGTGCATTTTTGATTCGTTTAGCTCAGATGCAAAAGCCGTATCTTTTGCATTGCACCACTAGCTAAATAATTACAACTACAAATTAAATAAGGAAAATAAAAATGGCTAAGGGGCAATCTCTACAAGACCCATTTCTAAACGCGCTACGTCGTGAGCGTATCCCGGTATCTATCTACCTTGTGAATGGTATTAAACTACAAGGTCAGATCGAATCATTCGATCAATTTGTGATCCTGCTGAAGAATACTGTTAACCAAATGGTGTACAAGCACGCGATCTCAACAGTTGTGCCGGCTCGTCCAGTGAGCCATCACAGCGGTGAACGTCCACAAGGTGAGCGTCCACAAGAGAAATCAGAAGATTAATTCTTCATCGAGTATTTTTAAAATAAGGAGTTGATTGCTTGTTTGACCGTTATGAATCCGGTGAGCGAGCCGTACTTGTTCATATCAACTTCACGCAAGAAGGTGAATGGGAAGATCTGGCTGAGTTCGAAATGCTGGTTTCTTCTGCTGGGGTAGAGGCGCTACAAGTGGTAACTGGTAGTCGTCAATCCCCACACCCGAAATACTATGTCGGAGAGGGTAAGGCCCAAGAGATTGCTACAGCGGTACAATCAACGGGTGCCGAAATTGTGATTTTTAATCACGCCCTCTCTCCTGCCCAAGAACGTAACCTCGAAGCACTGTGCCAATGTCGAGTTCTCGACCGCACTGGTCTTATTCTCGATATCTTTGCTCAACGAGCTCGAACACACGAAGGTAAGCTACAGGTAGAGCTGGCTCAACTTCGTCATATCTCTACTCGTTTGATTCGTGGTTGGACGCACCTTGAAAGGCAGAAAGGTGGTATCGGTTTACGTGGCCCGGGTGAAACCCAGCTGGAAACCGACCGTCGCTTATTGCGTGACAGAATCAAAGCCATCCTGCGACGCTTAGACAAAGTAGCGAAGCAGCGTGAACAAGGGCGCCGCGCCCGAAATCGAGCTGAAATCCCAACGGTTTCACTTGTGGGTTACACCAACGCGGGTAAGTCGACACTCTTCAACCGTATTACAGAAGCTGGCGTGTACGCGGCTGATCAATTATTTGCTACTTTGGACCCGACTTTACGTAAGATAGAGTTAGCAGATGTTGGTCCTGCCATCTTGGCAGACACGGTTGGTTTTATTCGACATTTGCCACACGACTTGGTTGCGGCCTTCAAGGCAACCTTGCAGGAAACGCAAGAAGCTGACATTTTGTTACATGTTGTTGATGCCAGTGATGAGCGTTTTCGTGAGAATATTCAAGCTGTTCATGAAGTACTAGAAGAGATCGACGCGCATGAAGTGCCGACTCTGGTTGTCATGAACAAAATCGACAATCTAGATTCGCAGAAACCACGTATAGAACGAGACGAGGAAGGCGTACCTCGCGCAGTTTGGGTTTCAGCAATGGATGGGTTGGGCATTGATGTCCTGTTTGAGGCGCTGACGGAACGTCTGGCGTCACAAATGGTCGAGCATCAGTTGCGAATTCCTCCACAGTATCAAGGACGATTCCGTAGTACCTTCTTCCAAATGAAGTGTATTCAACGTGAGGAATATGACCAGGATGGTAACTTGTTGATCGATATTCGAATGCAGCAAGTAGATTGGTCTAGACTTGAAAAAAGAGAAGGGGCAGTTTTGACTGGCTTTATAGTCACTTAAAGGACTGCTACAGTATAACGTCATATCAAATGATGGAGCTTTCTAATGGCGTGGAATGAGCCTGGAAATAACAACGGCAACAATGGCCGCGATAATGACCCTTGGGGTAATAATAATCGTGGTGGCCAGCGTCCTGGTGGCCGAGATCAAGGTCCGCCAGATTTAGATGAAGTGTTCAACAAACTGAGTCAAAAGCTGGGCGGCAAGTTTGGTAAAAAAGGCGGCGGTGGTTCTCCAATCGGCGGCGGTGGTGGTAGTGCAATTGGCTTTGGCGTGATTGCTCTGATTGCTGTTGCAGTTTGGTTCTTCGCTGGTTTTTACACCATCGGTGAAGCAGAGCGTGGTGTTGTACTGCGTTTAGGTAAATACGATCGTATCGTAGACCCAGGTCTTAACTGGCGTCCTCGCTTTATTGATGAGTACGAAGCGGTAAACGTACAAGCGATTCGTTCACTACGTGCATCTGGTCTAATGCTGACCAAAGATGAAAACGTTGTAACAGTTGCGATGGATGTTCAGTACCGAGTGACTGACCCATACAAATACTTGTACCGTGTAACCAATGCAGACGACAGCTTGCGTCAAGCAACGGATTCTGCACTACGTGCAGTAATTGGTGACTCATTGATGGATAGCATTCTAACCAGTGGTCGTCAGCAAATTCGTCAAACTACGCAAGAAACACTGAACCAAATCATTGATAGCTATGATATGGGTCTGGTACTTGTTGATGTGAACTTCCAGTCTGCTCGTCCACCAGAGCAAGTGAAAGATGCGTTTGATGATGCAATCGCAGCACGTGAGGATGAAGAGCGTTTCATTCGTGAAGCTGAAGCATACAAGAACGAAATCTTGCCTAAGGCAACGGGTCGTGCAGAGCGTTTGAAGAAAGAAGCACAAGGTTACAATGAGCGTGTCACTAACGAGGCTCTTGGTCAGGTAGCACAGTTCGAAAAACTACTACCAGAATACCAAGCAGCGCCTGGTGTAACGCGTGATCGTCTGTACATCGACGCAATGGAAGAGGTGTACTCAAGCACTTCGAAAGTGTTGATTGACTCGGAATCAAGCGGCAATCTTCTTTACCTTCCAATCGATAAGTTGGCGGGACAAGAGGGCAAAGCAGATACCAAACGTAAATCGAAGTCATCTTCAACCTATGATCAAATTCAACTTGAGTCTGATCGTACACAAGAAGACACTTCGAACACGCAGTCTCGTTCAACAGGTTCACGTCAAGGGAGATACTAAGAATGCGTAAGTTAATGATCCCTGTACTGGTAATCGCACTGGCATTAATGTTGATGTCTTTGTTTGTGATTCCTGAAGGTGAGCGCGGTATCGTGGTTCGATTTGGTCGTGTCTTGAAAGACAACAACGACATCACTCGAATTTACGAGCCTGGTCTGCATTTCAAGATGCCTTTGTTTGACCGTGTGAAACAACTTGATGCACGTATCCAAACAATGGATGGCCGTGCAGACCGTTTCGTAACGTCTGAGAAAAAAGACGTTATCATTGATACCTACGTGAAGTGGCGTATTGAAGATTTTGGTCGCTACTACCTCGCGACTGGCGGTGGTAACTCGCTAACGGCAGAGGCACTACTTGAGCGTAAAGTGACGGACGTGCTTCGTTCTGAAATCGGTGCTCGTGAAATCAAACAGATCGTATCTGGTCCACGTAACGATGATGTGCTACCAGAAGACGCAAGTGCCGATGTTGTCGCAACTGAAGCGGCTCGTGAGGCGCTTGAGATTGATGGTGAACGCGACCTAATCATGTCTGAAGTATTGAAAGACACGCGTGAAAGCGCAATGAAAGACTTGGGTGTTCGTGTCGTTGATTTCCGAATGAAGAAAATCAACCTGCCTGATGAAATCAGTGAGTCTATCTACCGTCGTATGCGTGCGGAGCGTGAGTCCGTTGCTCGTAAGCACCGTTCTCAAGGTCGTGAAAAGGCGGAAGTTATTCGTGCTCAAGCAGAACTAGAAGTAGCAACTATTCTAGCTGAAGCTGATAAAACTGCGCGTGTGACACGAGGTGAAGCGGATGCTGAGGCTGCGAAGATTTATGCTGAAGCGTACAACAAAGACCCTGAGTTCTTTAGCTTCCTACGCTCGCTACGTGCGTATGAGAAGTCCTTCAGCTCTAAGAGCGATATTCTGGTGCTTGATCCGAAGAGTGAGTTCTTCCAATACATGAACCAGTCGAAGGGCAGCATGGAGAAATAATCTCCGCGTCTCATTGAAATAAAAGGCTCCTTAGGGAGCCTTTTTTGTATCTGATGCTAAGTGCTAGCTCATCATGATGGCGATTACGGCTCCAGCAACTACTAGGCAGCCACCGATGCGTCGTAGCTGATTGTTGGGTTGTTCACTTAATTGAGCCACCATATTCCGCCAACCGTTAGGAGCAATCAGTGGCCCAATGCCTTCCACGATCAAGACGAGCCCAATCGCCAACCATATGGATTCAGACATAGCGCTTTCCAGTCGAATAGAGAAAGCTAAATACTATCAGTGATATGCTGATTTCAAAATGAACAAAGCGGCAAGATGACATTCTGGTAGCAACTCTGTGAACAAAAAATGACTGCAAGAAGCGTGATTCGGTGCTAGAATCCATTTTTAACTAGCAATCAGACTTGGAAAGATGGGAAATAACGTAGTCGTTCTAGGCACCCAATGGGGTGACGAAGGTAAAGGTAAAATCGTAGACCTTTTAACTGAAGATGCAAAATACGTGGTACGCTACCAAGGCGGTCACAACGCAGGTCACACTCTCGTAATTGACGGTGAAAAAACCGTTCTTCACTTAATTCCATCAGGTATCCTTCGCGATAACGTAAAATGTGTTATCGGTAACGGTGTTGTACTATCACCTGAAGCTCTACTTAAAGAAATGAAGCCTCTTGAAGAGCGCGGTATTCCAGTACGCGAGCGTCTTTTCATTTCTGAAGCATGTCCGCTAATTCTTCCTTACCACGTTGCAATGGACCAAGCTCGCGAAATCGCTCGCGGTAAAAAAGCTATCGGTACTACTGGTCGTGGTATCGGTCCAGCATACGAAGATAAAGTTGCTCGTCGCGGTCTACGCGTTGGCGACCTATTCGATATGGCGACTTTCGCAGAGAAGCTAAAAGAAGTCATGGAGTTCCATAACTTCCAACTAGTTAACTTCTACAAAGCGGAACCAGTAAGCTACGAAGAAGTACTTGAGCAAGCTAAAGGCTACGCTGAACTACTAACGTCAATGGTTATCGACGTAACTGACGAACTAGACGCAGCACGTAAGCGCGGCGACAAGATCATGTTCGAAGGTGCACAAGGTACACTACTTGATATCGACCACGGTACTTACCCGTACGTAACGTCTTCTAACACGACTGCTGGTGGTGTTGCTGCAGGTTCTGGTTTTGGTCCTCGTCACATCGGTTACATCTTGGGTATCGCAAAAGCGTACTGTACTCGCGTTGGTGCTGGTCCATTCCCGACTGAACTATACGACGGTTTAGATAAGCAAGATCCAATTGGTAAGCACTTAGGTGAAGTTGGCCACGAGTTCGGTGCGACAACTGGTCGTCTACGTCGTACAGGTTGGTTCGATGCTGTTGCTATGCGTCGTGCAATCCAAATCAACTCTGTATCTGGTTTCTGTCTAACTAAACTAGACGTACTAGATGGTCTAGAAGAGCTAAAAATCTGTACTGGTTACAAGATGGAAGATGGCTCTGTGCTAGAAGTTTCTCCGATGGCTGCTGAAGCATTCGAAAAAGCAACGCCAATCTACGAAACAATGCCTGGTTGGTCTGAGAACACATTTGGTGCTAAGTCACTAGATGCTCTACCACAAGCCGCTCTTGACTACATCAAGCGTATTGAAGAGCTAACTGGCGTTCCAGTAGACATCATCTCTACAGGTCCTGACCGTAATGAAACTATCATCAAAGTTCACCCATTCGAAGCTTAATTGATAGCCGTTAAAGATTGCAAAAGCCGACCTTCTGGTCGGCTTTTTTGTATCTGAACAAAAACAGCGTGACTCTCATATGGCAAGCTTTTGCCGCTGAGCCTAAATCAGAGGCAAAAATTGTCTAAAGCTTAGCTGTTTTTTGCCGATAAGGTTATCAAGCAGAGGAGATCCTTCACCGATCTTTGGTTTCTTAGATACCTTAAGGGTACGTTTATGAAGTTACGAACAGTGGCTGCTTCACTGTTGTTGACCTTGGTTGCTACCACAGTGAAAGCCAATGTTGCTGATGTGGGGGCACCAGTTCCGATCTATACCGAAGCAGAGCTGATAAAGCTTATTGAGCAAAATAAGCACTTACAACGTGTGCGCGCTGATAACTGCCAGCTGGTGGAGGATATCGTAGCTCGTGCGACTCGAATTAACTTACCCGCTTATGAATTTCTGTACGGAGATATGTTGGCTTGGGGGGTGTGTGTCGAGCAAGATGTCGAACTGGGTCTTTACTACATCGAAAATGCAGCGCATCAGGGGTTACCAGCTGCACTAGAGCAGATTGGCCGATACTATTCGCGTGGCACTTTAGTACAGCAAGATAAAGAACGTGCAATTCCATATTTGCGAGAAGCTGCGTCAATGGGAAACCTAAACGCGCGTATTCATCTGGCCGAGTTGCTTTTACGTGATTATGGCAGTCCACTCGATTACGAAGATGCGTATCGTTGGTTATATAACTCTGTCACAGCAGATAAGCGGCAGCATAAGCGCATAACTGTATTGAGAAACGGCCTTGAACAGCGCATGCCACAAAACGTTATTGCTCGAGCTAAACGGCGAGACACCTTTTGGTAACGCTTCAATATTGCAAACAACTTCATACAACAAAGCCCACGTCACGTGGGCTTTGTTGTTTTCCCGATAGCTGATAGCGCTTAAACCACTTTGTGTGGACCGAAGCATTCGTAATGGAATTGCTCTTGTGGTACGCCAAGTTCTAATAGCTGTTTCGCTACGTGCTGCATAAATCCTACAGGGCCACAGAAGTACACCTGCACGTTATCTTGCTTTAATGCTGCTTCAATTTCATACAGATTGACAAAGCCCGTGAAGTGGAAGTCTTCACCTAGTTTGTCTTCTGCCGTTGGTTGGTTATACCAAACGAGCGCGTTCATATTTTCTTTTTCTGCAACGAGTTGGTTTACGTGTTGCTTGAAAGCATGCTGTTGGCCATTTTCGGTTGCATGAACCCAGGTTACAGGTGCTTGATGTGCTGAGAGACTTTCTAGCATTGACAGCGTTGGAGTAAGTCCCACACCAGCAGATATTAGAACAACGGGTGTTTGTGGTTCGGCATCCATAAAGAAGTCACCGGCAGGGGCCGCAAGCTGCACTTTTTCGCCAATGTTCAGGCTATCGTGCAGGTAGTTCGACACTTTTCCGCCTTCTTCACGTTTTACCGAGATACGGTAAGTGTTCTCTTGGACCGCAGAAGACAGACTATATTGGCGAATTTCTTGGTTTTCTAACTGGTCACTGTTGATGTAGATGCCAAGGTATTGTCCCGGTTTATACGGCGCCACTTTTTGACCATCGGTTGGCTTGAATACAAAGCTGCAAATGTGTTCGCTCTCAATCTTTTTATCGACTAATTCAAATTCGCGTAGACCGCGCCAGCCGCCTTCCAAAGCTTCATTTTGTTGGTAAATTTGTTCTTCGCGCTGAATAAATACATTCGCAAGTACGCCGTAAGCCTCAGCCCAAGCATCCAACACTTCTTGACCTGGATTAAAAAGCTCATCGATTGTCGCAAGTAAATGCTTACCAACGATTTGGTACTGATCTTCTGTGATCAAAAAGCTCGTGTGCTTATGCGCAATTTTCTCTACTGCGCCAAGCAGAGCTGGCAAATTTTCAATATTGGCAGCATAGGCACAGATAGCGTTGAATAATGCTTCACGCTGATCGCCGTTACGCTGGTTACTCATGTTAAAAATATCTTTCAACTCAGGGTTATGAGTAAACATACGCTCGTAAAAGTGCGCGGTCAGTTTTGGTCCTGTTTCGGCGATGAGTGGTGCGGTCGCTTTGACGATCTCGATAGTTTGATTGCTGAGCATAAGGGCTTCCTACTTTAAGTTGTATTTATAATGCATGTTTAAAGTTGTATCTCAAATGTATCTTTCGATCAAGAAAAGATTTACACTTTTATCGATAGCTCAAGTTTGGGGTTTTAGCATCACCAGCGGGTTATTGAGTCGCACTTTGGGAGAGAATATGCAGTTAACTAGTTTCACTGATTATGCGTTGAGAACCTTAATTTTCTTGGCTTCGTTGCCGGAAGATGAGTTAACCAGCATTACCGAAGTGACGGATTTATTTGGTGTGTCACGCAACCATATGGTTAAAGTTATCAATCGGTTAGGGCAGTTGGGTTATGTCCATACCGTGCGCGGAAAAAACGGTGGTATCCGGCTGATGAAGCCAGCGTCTGAAATCACAGTCGGTGGTGTTGTGCGCGATTTAGAGCCGTTAGATTTAGTCAACTGTGGTGTGGATTTTTGCCATATTACCCCTGCTTGCCGCCTCAAAGATAAATTGGCGAAAGCAAAAAGTGCCTTCCTGGCGGAGTTGGATGACTGCACGATTGAATCCTTGCTCAGTGACAATTCTGAACTTTTGATCTTGCTTGCTCGTCCTTAACTCATTTGCATGCCTAGAGTCGATCTCGATCATTCTTTTTTCAAAGCAATTCTGTAGCTTATCGAGAGACTCAGATATACTAGCCATATACCTTCCTTGCTAGATAGGCGTGCCTATGTCAGACAATATTCCAAACGATCCTTTTGCAGATCGTGAATCCAAAAATTACGAAAATCCAATTCCAAGCCGAGAGTTTATCATCGAGTTTCTAGAGCAAGCGGGCGTTCCAATGAATCGTAACGACTTGTTTGAGGCACTAAAGCTTGAGGGCGAAGAGCAATACGAAGGGTTGCGTCGTCGGCTACGTGCGATGGAGCGAGATGGCCAACTGGTGTTTACCCGCCGTCAGTGCTATGCATTGCCTGAAAAACTTGAAATGGTGAAAGGTTACGTGATTGGTCATCGTGATGGCCATGGTTGGGTACGTCCAGAAGGCAGCGTCGGCAAGGATGATGATATTCTGTTACCGCACCATCAGATGAAGAACATCATCCACGGTGATTTTGTCTTAGTGCAACCGACAGACAACAGCAAGCGCGGCCGCCGTGAAGGACGTTTGGTGCGTGTGCTAGAGGAGCGTAATGATCAAATCGTCGGTCGTTTCTTCCTTGAATATGGATACTCCTACGTTGTCCCAGATGACTCGCGTATCAGCCAAGATATCCTGATCCCAAATGAGCACAAAGCGGGTGCACGCATGGGTAACGTAGTCGTAATTGAAATTACTGATCGTGGCTCACGCTCACGCGGCATGATGGGTAAAGTGGTTGAAGTCCTTGGTGAAAATATGGCACCAGGTATGGAAACACAAATTGCGATTCGTACACACCAAATTCCTCACGAGTGGCCAGAAGCCGTCGATAAACAAATCGAAAACTTGGGCGAAGAAGTACCAGAAGAAGCCAAAGTTGGTCGTGTGGATCTACGTGATTTGCCACTAGTGACCATTGACGGCGAAGACGCACGAGACTTTGATGATGCCGTTTACTGTGAAAAGAACAAAGAAGGTGGTTGGCGTTTATGGGTAGCGATTGCTGACGTCAGTTACTACGTTCGTCCTGACTCTGCGTTGGACAAAGAAGCGATCAATCGTGGTAACTCAGTATATTTCCCGTCGCAAGTTGTGCCGATGTTGCCAGAAGTACTATCGAACGGCCTATGTTCGCTTAACCCGCAAGTAGATCGCTTGTGTATGGTGTGCGAAATGACCATTTCCGATACAGGTAAGCTGTCTGGTTACAAGCATTACGAGGCGGTGATGAACTCGCACGCTCGTCTCACATATAGCAAAGTGAGCGCGATTCTAGAAGGGGATGAAGAACTACGTGAGCGCTACCAGCCGCTTGTTTCTCATCTAGAAGAGTTGCACAAGATGTACAAAGTGCTGAAAGAAGCACGAGATCAACGCGGTGCAATCGAATTTGAAACCGTTGAAACCAAATTTATTTTCAATGCGGAACGTAAAATCGAAAGTATTGAGCCAGTAATTCGTAATGACGCGCATAAGATCATCGAAGAATGTATGATTTTAGCCAACATTGCTTCGGCATCGCTGGTAGAAAAAGCGAAAGAGCCCGCGCTTTATCGTATCCACGAATCTCCAGGTGAATTACGCCTGCAAGGTTTCCGTGACTTCTTAAGTGAACTTGGTCTTGAGCTAAAAGGTGGTTTAGAGCCTTCACCAACGGACTATGCTGATCTCGCACGTCAAATCTCCGGGCGTCAAGATCAAGAGTTGATTCAGACCATGCTGCTACGCTCAATGAAGCAAGCGGTATACAACGCAGATAACGCGGGGCACTTTGGGTTGGCATTGAAACGCTATGCGCACTTTACGTCGCCAATTCGTCGTTACCCTGACTTGTTACTTCACCGTGCAATCAAGTATCTGATTGCTAAAGAAGAAGGTCGTAATCAAGATCGCTGGACACCAACAGGTGGCTATCATTACTCGTTTGACGACATGGATTTTTACGGCGAACAATGTTCGATGACAGAGCGCCGTGCTGATGATGCAACACGTGATGTTGCGGATTGGCTGAAGTGTGAATATATGCAAGACCACGTCGGTGACGAACTAGACGGTGTTATTGCTAATGTCACTAGCTTTGGCTTCTTTGTACGTTTAACGGATTTGCACATCGATGGTTTGGTACATATTTCTACCCTTGCGAACGACTACTATCAATTTGACCCGATTGGTCAACGACTTATTGGTGAAAGTTTCGGTAACATCTACCGCTTAGGTGATGCAGTAAAAGTAAAAGTACTGGCTGTTAACCTCGATGATAAGCAAATTGACTTTGAATTGGTCGAAACAAGTCGTAAGCTACGCGGCGAAGGTAAGACTGCGAAGAAACGCGCAGCGGAAGCAAAACGCAAAGCGAAAGATAAAAAACGCGCTGCGACTCGCTCTTCATCGAAAGAAGGTGGCGCGGCTCGTGCAGTTCCTGCGATAGAGCCAACTAAACGCCCAGAAGAAACGGGTGCAACGAGTAAGCGTAATGGCCCAAAACGTGGTGACGCCGAAGGCAACGAGAAGCCTAAAGTGAAAAAAGCACGTAAAAAGAAGCCGCACAGTAAGCCGAAGAAAACCAAGCGCACTAAAAAAGAAGCGCAGTAGGTTGAAGCGCCAACTTAGTTCAAACTCGGTTGGCGCAGGCAATACGACCAGAACAACAGGTTAAACAATGAGTAACGAATTTATCTACGGCATTCACGCAGTGAAGGCGGTATTGGAGCGCGAACCAGAGCGTTTTATCGAGGCGTACGTTTTAAAAGGTCGTCAAGATGATCGCCTAATGCCAATCCTAAATGATCTTCAGGTTTGTGGCGTTTCTATTCAGCAGATGACACGTAAAACCTTGGATGACAAAGCGCGCGGTGCAAATCACCAAGGCATCATCGCTCGTGTGAAACCAGCGAAGCAGCTGAATGAGAACGATATAGATGACATCCTGGCGCAGCACGAATCACCACTGCTATTAGTGTTAGACGGCGTGACCGATCCACACAATCTTGGTGCGTGTTTACGTAACGCAGATGCGGCAGGTGCTGCGGCGATCATCGTACCGAAAGATCGTTCTGCACCGATGAACGCAACCGTAAGCAAAGTGGCTTGTGGTGCAGCTGAAGTCGTGCCATTGATCCGAGTGACTAACTTGGCTCGTACTATGCGTACACTGCAAGAGCAAGGTATCTGGTTTGTTGGTACGGCGGGCGAAGCAACGCACGACATCTACCAAGCAAAACTGACTGGACCCCTTGCTATCGTAATGGGGGCAGAAGGTGACGGTATGCGTCGTCTGACTCGTGAAACCTGCGACGATTTGATTAAGATCCCAATGGCTGGTAGCGTTTCAAGCTTGAACGTATCTGTGGCATCCGGCATCTGTTTGTTTGAGGCAGTTCGTCAGCGTATTGCTGCAAAGTAATTGCTAAACAAGTTAATAAACAAACAGTTACTGCAAAGTCAGACATAATGATAAAAACAAAGGATGGGGTGCCATCCTTTGTCGTTTTCACCGATTTATAAATAAAAATCCTCAGGGAAGTTATGACTCAACAAGACATTAAATTCATCGCCTTCGATCTAGATGGCACTTTGCTTGATAGCGTGCCAGATCTAGCTGTCGCGGCAGACCAAGCAGTACAGGCGCTTGGCTTTCCATCGGTTTCAGAAGAACAAGTTCGTGATTACGTGGGTAACGGCGCAGACGTGCTTATTGGTCGCTCATTAAGCCAAAGCCTGACCATCAACCCAGAGCTGAGTGAAGAGCTTCGTGCTAAAGCGCGTGTATTGTTTGATGATTACTACGAGCAAAGCGGTCACAAGCTAAGTCATCTTTACCCAACGGTAAAAGAGACACTAGCAGAGCTGCACAAAGCGGGCTTTGTTATGGCGCTGGTGACCAACAAACCTTCAAAGTTTGTGCCTGACGTTTTGGAAAAGCACGACATCGCAAAATACTTCGTTGATGTCCTTGGCGGTGATGCATTCCCAGAGAAAAAACCAAACCCAGTAGCATTGAACTGGCTAATGGAAAAGCACCAAATCCAACCAAGTGAAATGCTGATGGTTGGCGACTCGAAAAACGACATTCTCGCAGCAAAGAATGCAGGCTGTGCCTCATTTGGTCTGACATATGGTTACAACCACGGTGAACCTATTTCAGCATCAAATCCAGATTTCGTCGCTGACAGTTTGGCAGAATTATTGGACGTTGTAGCGGTTTCTGCATAACGGCTACAAAAGAGCTTCCAAAATACTCGTTAATGAGTACACTGAGTAAACCGTGCACCTATTACTGCACGGTTTTTTTCATTTAATTAGATTAAGAAGTCAAAGGAATCATTCTAATGAGCAAACCCATTGTATTGAGTGGTGTTCAACCTTCAGGTGAACTAAGTATCGGTAACTACTTGGGTGCTCTACGTCAATGGCAGCAGATGCAAGACGATTATGATTGCCAATATTGTGTGGTAGACCTTCACGCGATTACGGTTCGTCAGGACCCTAAAGCGCTGCATGAAGCAACTCTAGACGCACTGGCAATTTGTCTGGCAGTTGGTGTTGACCCGAAGAAGAGCACGCTATTTGTTCAGTCACATGTACCAGAGCATGCTCAATTAGGTTGGCTTCTTAACTGCTACACTCAAATGGGTGAGCTGAGCCGTATGACTCAGTTTAAAGACAAATCGGCACGTTACGCGAATGACGTAAACGTCGGTCTATTTGACTACCCGGTGTTGATGGCGGCTGACATTTTGCTTTACGGTGCACACCAAGTACCTGTAGGCAGTGACCAGAAGCAACATCTAGAATTAGCGCGCGATATCGCAACGCGTTTCAACAATATTTACTCGCCAGAGCAGCCAATCTTCCAAGTTCCAGAGCCTTACATTCCGACAGTAAATGCGCGTGTAATGAGCCTTCAAGACGCAACGAAGAAGATGTCTAAATCTGATGACAACCGTAAGAACGTTATCACGCTGCTGGAAGAGCCTAAGTCGATCCTTAAGAAGATCAACAAAGCGCAAACTGACACAGAAACGCCACCTCGTATCGCTCACGATTGGGACAACAAGGCAGGTATCTCTAACCTAATGGGTCTGTACTCTGCGGCAACAGGTATGAGCTTTGAAGAGATTGAAGCGAAATACCAAGGCGTAGAAATGTATGGCCCATTTAAGAAAGATGTTGGTGAAGCTCTAGTTACTATGCTTGAGCCTATTCAAGCTGAATACCACCGTATCCGTGCTGACCGCGCTTACATGAACGAAGTGATGAAGCAAGGCGCTGAGAAAGCATCGGCACGTGCGGCTGAAACGCTTAAGAAAGCATACGAAGCAGTAGGTTTTGTAGCTCGCCCATAGTCGGCTAAGAACAAATACGAAAAAGCTCCACTTTGGTGGAGCTTTTTTATGCCTGTATTATTGAAATGGCGTGTCTTTCATACAGCGTTCCATGTCGTAATATTCAACACGTCCTCGAGCCCCTAGAAAGGCAGACTTCACAACCATGCCTCTATCAATGAAGTAACTAAGCTGTACGCATGATATATCGTAGCTCAGTTCTTTAATTCTCGCTGGAATCCAGTAGGTTCCTGGCGTTCTTAGACGCTGAGTAAAGGTAATAACACCCTCGTCACTGACTTCTAGCTCTTCAATACCATCCAGTTCATTTTTGGCTGATTCGATGATGTCTTGATTCGCGGTAGGTTGAAGTGGCTCACTGGCGGTCAACTGACACCCCGCTATTAAGCTAAGTAGGGAGAGAGCTAGCACACTGCGTTGAATTTTTTTCATTTGTCGTTCCTGGGTTTACAGCTAATGAGATCTTATTGTCTCGCGCAGGTGTTATATCTTTTGTGTATGTTTTTGGCTAGTGAGTAATGAAAAGTTATTGAATAAATCATGAAAACTTTGAAGTATGAGGGGCCTGTAAAAGAGAGAGCGAAGCGAGTAATAGATTCTTGGGCTTGAACAGTGATACAAGTGAAAATTAAAGCATTCTAAATTAGTGACTAATTATATTTTTTATTTGTAACAGGAACGGTTGGGTTAATAAGCTACTCAACAAGTGATGTATTTTCTACTCCTTAACATGAAGTGAAAAAATAAACTGAGTAATCAATCTAAATTCTGACTTGTTTATCAATAGCGCTCTGTATTTATTACAAAAAATGTTTGAATGGGATGCTCTGGCATATTTTCTTATATTCACATGTGATTCATTTCACGGCTTTAATTACTCATTCTTATTTATTTCATAAATAAACCTGATAGTAGACGCAAATGGCAGGCTCTAACCAGAGCTAAGTTTGCATTTACATAAATATCAGGTATGACAATGGACACGTTAATCAAACCCTCAATACTCGCATTAACCATCGCCAGTGCACTTAGTGCAAACGCGAACGCAGAGATTATTATTTCCCAATACGTAGAAGGCGGCGCTTATAATAAAGCGGTAGAGATCGCTAATACGGGTGATACTGCGGTGACACTCACTGGCTACGAGTTGGCGAAATCATCAAACGGTGGTGGTACTTGGGGTAGCACATTCGACCTTAGCCAAGTGACGCTACAAGCTAACCAAGTGTATGTACTGGCGCATGGTGACGCGAGCGATACCATCAAAGCTGTCTCGGATATCACAGATAAAAGCGTTGCGAACTTTAACGGTGACGACCCGATCGCACTGCTTAAAGATGGTGAAGTGCACGACATCATCGGTGTGATGGGTGACGTAGATTTTGGTAAAGACACCACATTAGTTCGTAACAGTGATGCACTAACCCCTTCTGCTACTTATGATGCATCTCAGTGGACGGCATTTGAGAAAGACAACATTGACGGCCTTGGTGAGCTAAATGCGACTGAGCCACCAGCACCATTCGCTTGTGAAGTCGACGGTCAGCAACCTAACTTCACTACCATCCAAGATATTCAAGGTGAAGGCGATACGTCTCCATTCATTGATGGTTACCCATACATTACTAACGAAGATCATTTCGTAACGGGTGTCGTGACTGCTGTTACCACTGGCCTAACCAAAGGTTTCTACCTACAAGCATTAGAAAGCGACAACAACGACAAGACCTCAGAAGGCTTGTTCATTCATACTGACGCGGCAGACACGGCGCTGAAAGCTGGTGACGTTGTTTGTGTGAAAGGTAAAGTTCAAGAGTATTACAGCAATACTCAGCTTGCTTCTGATGCTAACAGCTATGTGAAAACAGGCACCTCTGAAACCTCTCGAGTTACCGATCTTGTTATCAAAGAAGGTGAGACACTACGTGATGCACTAGAGCGTCATGAAGGTATGCAAGTTGAGCTCAGCTCGGCTAGCGAACTTTTCGTTACTCGAAACTTCTCTTACGACTACGATTCACGTCGTAACAATATGATGCTCTCTCATGAAGCGCCATTGTTAAAGCCGACTCAATTACACGCGGCAGAGAGCGATGCAGCCGTTGAGCTAGCAA
This sequence comes from Vibrio sp. 1874, assembly GCF_033344395.1. Lineage (NCBI taxonomy): Bacteria > Pseudomonadati > Pseudomonadota > Gammaproteobacteria > Vibrionales > Vibrionaceae > Vibrio > Vibrio sp. 1874. The sequence continues at coordinate 25,734 of NZ_JAWPOR010000023.1, read as the reverse complement.
AAGACAACGCAGCGAACCGCGTATACCTAGAATCAGATGGCAAAGCACCAAACGGCCAAATCCCATACTACCCAGATTTTGCTAAAGATGCAGATCAAGATGGCTCTTCAGAGCAGCACATTCGCCTTGGTTCTCGAGTAGAAGGTCTACAGGGTGTCGTGGCTTACAGCTACAACGAATACCGCCTGATTGCGACGAATGAAGTCAATAACACCAACTTTGTGACTTCAGGTGAAGGCTTCGATGTGGCTCGTAAAGATGCCCCAGCGATTGCGGACTCAGATTTGCGTATTGCAAGCTTCAACGTACTGAACTACTTCAACTCCGTGGCTGACAGTGGTCATGAAAACCCAACCGGACAAAACCGTGGTGCGACTAACCTAGACGAGTTCCTGACCCAACAAGCGAAAATCGTTGCGGCGATGAACAAGATGGACGCTGACATCATTGGTTTGATGGAAGTGGAAAACAACGGCTTTGGTGATGGCAGTGCTATCCAAAACTTAGTTGATGCCCTAAATGCTGAGATTGATGACGCTGAAGATCATTACACGTATGTCGAAATCGAAGAGCAAGACAAATACCAAGACGAATACTTTGGCAGTGATGCGATCATGGTGGCGATTTTATATCGTGCTAACGCAGTAACGCCAAAAGACGCTGCAAAAGTGATCATCACGCCAGAGCAGCACATTGCAGAAAACACAATTACTCGTAAAGAGGGCACAGAAAGTAACCCTGCTTACGATAAGTACCAACGCCACAGTCTACTTCAGACCTTTACGGTGAAAGAGACGGGTGAAGATTTGTCTATTGTCGTAAACCACTTTAAGTCGAAAGGCTCTGAGTGTATTGAAGAGTGGATTGCTGGTGTAGAAGATTCTGAGCCAGAGGATCTGCAAGGCAACTGTAACAACTTCCGCGTTTCTGCTGCGCACGCAGTGGGTGAAGCGTTGAAAGAGGTGAAAGGCGATGTATTGCTCATGGGCGACCTCAATGCTTATGGCATGGAAGACCCACTTCTGACACTGACTGATTACTCGAAAGAGAAATACGGCCGTGACATTTATACTGCTGCTTACACAACCATTGGTGATGGTGAACTTCAAGTAGAGAAGACCAAAATTGAAAAAGGTTACGGTCTGCACAACTTAAACACGTTGCTGCACGGCACTGATACGTTTTCTTACACCTATTCGGGCGAGCTGGGTAATTTGGACCACGCATTGGCAAGCAGTAGCCTAGCGCAAAAAGTGGTAGCAATTGAAGATTGGCACATCAACTCACTAGAGAGTAACTTGTTCGAATACAGCAGCAAGTACACAGGTGATATGCCGAAGTACAAAGATGCGTTCTCTGCCTCTGACCACGATCCAGTGATCATCGCGATTGATTTACCAGATGATGACATCGATTTACCGAAAGCAGGTGACAACTTAGCCGTCGATGTCCGTTTACCACCAACGGCGGTTGTAGGTGATATTGTTACGGTGAACTTAACGCCATCCACACAAGCGGCTGCGGCAAGCAGCGATACGAAAGCTTACTCGGCTAGCCAAACCTTAGTTCAAGCTGATATTGATGCGCGTAGCGTGAATATTGAGTTTGAACAAACGCCAGAGCAAGGTAATTATCAGTTAGAAGAGAAAGTGACTGACTCGACAGGTAATATCGTGAAGTTTAGCTCTGTTCGTGATGTTTCAATGACGCAAACTGAAACTGGAACAGAAGGGTCGAAGGATTCAGATGGTGGTTCGTTTGGTTTTGGCGCGCTATTTGCGCTGCTAGGTCTCGGCTTATTCCGTCGTCGCCGCTAAGCGAATTTACTTTCTGACAAACAGTTCCTAAATAGCTGTAAAGACCAAAGGCCAGCCTATGCTGGCCTTTTTATTCAGCAAAAACTTGCCTTTCTTGCTTGGTATAGCAAAATACCGCCCTTGATTGTCACGAACGTGGCGATTCACTACGTAAGCATTGCCAAAACGGATTGGAGCAACCGACCCTTTATGTTGTTGATCATCGATAACTACGACTCTTTTACCTACAACCTTTACCAATACTTCTGCGAGCTTGGTGCAGACGTAAAGGTGGTGCGTAACGATGAAATCGATATCCAAGGCATTGAGGCGCTCAACCCAACTCATTTGGTGATCTCGCCAGGGCCATGTACGCCGAACGAAGCAGGTATTTCACTGAAAGCGATAGAACACTTCGCTGGTAAGCTTCCAATATTGGGTGTTTGTCTTGGCCATCAAGCGATAGCGCAAGTGTTTGGGGGCGAAGTGGTACGTGCACGACAAGTGATGCACGGTAAGACCTCACCAATTCGTCACAACGGTCGTAGTGTGTTTAAAAATCTGAATAACCCACTCACGGTAACCCGTTATCACTCTCTTGTGGTGAAAAACGGTACTTTACCCGACGTGTTTGAACTGACTGCATGGACAGAACTGCCTGACGGAAGCATGGATGAAATAATGGGTTACCAACATAAAACCTTGCCAATTGATGCGGTGCAGTTCCACCCAGAATCAATCAAAACTGAGCAAGGTCACGAGTTGCTTGCGAACTTTTTAGCACGCAAAGCGATCTGATCGCGATCACTTTTCTTAACAAATCATTCATCTTTTTGCTGAGGTGAGCGGATTGCAAAACTATGCGATTCTCTCGAGTCTCTTTGTCTATTCATGTCTTTTTAAACCTTCTATCCCCTGTATTACATAACATTTATAAAAAATCCCTTCTCTATTTTACTTTCTTGATGCATAAATAGTCATAAGCAGTGATTAATGGAAGTTACTTTCGAGAACGAAAAGAATAAATCACTATTGAAATGGTTAATTAAATGTAAATACAATGCCGCAATAGCTTAAATGCAAAACATTATTTGCTGGCAAAGAGAGCCGGTTAAATTCGCTTATCTGCTACGCATGCGGTATCAAGAAGGAATGTGCAATGACAACGGAAATTAAAGTAGAGCGCGGTTTATTCGATGAGGTAATGGTACCTTGCTATAACCCGATGGAAATGATCCCTGTTAAAGGTGAAGGTTCACGTGTTTGGGATCAGGAAGGTAATGAATACATCGACTTTGCTGGTGGTATTGCAGTGAGCTGTCTTGGCCATTGTCATCCAGTAATGGTAAACGCACTAACAGAGCAAGCTAACAAGCTTTGGCACTTAAGTAACGTTATGACGAACGAACCAGCCCTTCGTCTGGCGAAAAAGCTAACAGAAGTGAGTTTTGCTGAGCGAGTGTTCTTTGCTAACTCTGGCGCAGAAGCAAACGAAGCCGCTTTGAAGCTGGCACGTCGTTATGCAGCAGACGTTCATGGCACTGAGAAATCTGAAATCATTGCATTCAAACAAGGTTTCCACGGTCGTACATTCTTTACCGTAACGGTTGGTGGCCAAGCGGCATACTCTGACGGTTTCGGTCCTAAGCCAGGCGACGTGACACACCTTCCTTACAACGATATCGAAGCTTTACAAGCACACATGTCTGATCGTACTTGTGCGGTCATGATGGAGCCACTACAAGGTGAAGGCGGCATCGTGCCACCAACGCCTGAGTTCGCTCAAGCGGTTCGCGAGCTGTGTGACAAACACAACGCCTTACTGATCTTCGATGAAGTGCAAACTGGTAATGGCCGAACAGGTAACTTCTACGCTTACCAAGGTTTAGGTATCACGCCAGATATTCTAAGTACTGCGAAATCACTTGGTGGCGGTTTCCCGATCGGTGCAATGCTAACGACAGCAAAATTGGCAGAGCACATGAAAGTGGGCACTCACGGTTCTACATATGGCGGTAACCCACTAGCGTGTGCGGTTGCAGAAGCGGTTGTAAATGAAGTTACTAAGCCAGAGGTGTTGGCTGGCGTGCTAGAACGCGAAGCAATGTTCCGTGAAGGTCTAGAGAAGATCAATGCGAAGTACAACATCTTCTCAGAAGTGCGCGGTCAAGGCCTATTACTTGGCGCTGCACTAAATGAAGAATGGCAAGGCCGTGCGCGTGACGTGCTAGTTGCTGCAGGTAAACAAGGTCTCATGGTATTGGTTGCGGGTGCCAATGTCGTACGTTTCACACCATCACTCGTTATCACACAACAAGAAATTGAAGAAGGCTTGGCGAAACTGGATAAAGCGATTGCGACTTTAGTTTAAGCGCGATATCAGTTTAAACGTCAACGCAGACACCCCCGTCAAGGATCTCTGATGGGGGAATTGTTCCTACAATATAGTTAGGATCTTCTTGCATCTGGAGGGAGTATTGATGCTAGTAGTTCGCCCTATCGCGATGTCGGATTACGACGCACTGCACACTTGTGCGGTGGAGTCTGGTCACGGATTTACATCTCTACCGGTTAACGAAGAACTGTTAACCAATCGAATCAAACATTCAGAGTACAGCTTTGGTAAGCCAGATGTGGCAGAACCAGGCGATGAAGGCTACCTGATGGTTGGCTTTGACTCTGAAACGGGTGAGGTTGCGGGTACCACCGGAATCGAAGCATCTATCGGCTGGGATGTCCCATTTTACTCATATCACATTAGTAAAGTTGTGCACTCGTCGCCAAAGCTTGGCGTTAACAACGTCGTTAAACTGCTTACTTTTGGTAATAACTACACGGGTAACAGCGAAATTTGTACCTTGTTCTTGCGTGAGAAATTCCGCCAAGGTCTGAATGGTCGTCTAATGTCGAAGTGTCGTTTCCTAATGATGGCAGAGCACCCAGAGCGTTTCTCTGAAACGATCTTTGCGGAGATGCGTGGCGTTTCAGACGACGAGGGTAATTCACCATTCTGGCAATGGCTCCAAGAGCATTTCTTCTCTATCGATTTCACGCTTGCAGATTACCTAACAGGTATCGGCAAGAAAGGCTTTATCGCCGACTTGATGCCGAAACTGCCTATTTACATCAATCTGCTCAGCCCAGAAGCGCAAGCCGTGATTGGTCAAGTACATGACAACACGCGTCCAGCGCTGAAGCTGCTTGAGCGTGAAGGTTTTACCAACCGAGGCTACGTCGACATCTTCGACGGTGGTCCAACGGTTGAGTGTGATCTGCGTAATATTGAGTCGGTACGTCATTCATTCCGTGCGCAAGTCAAAATCTCTGAACATTCCAGCACACAAGACTTCTTGATGTGTAATTCATCTTTCGAGAACTTCCGTGCGACAGTCACTAAAGCGGCGTATGACGCAGAAACACAAAGCGTGATGATTGCACCAGACGTTGCGGATGCACTTTCGGTTGAAGAAGGGGATTTCGTTCGCCTTCTTCCGCAGTAACAGACGACAGAATTTAAGGATAGAAACAATGACACATTGGATTGCAGGTGAATGGGTACAAGGTCAGGGTGAAGCATTTACGTCTCTGTCGCCGTACAACCAAGAAGTGATCTGGCAAGGCAAAGGTGCAACGGCAGAGCAGGTGAACCAGGCGGTATCTGCAGCGCGTGAAGCGTTTATTGACTGGAAAAAGCGCCCATTTTCAGAGCGTGAGGCAATCGTGTTGGCTTTTGCGGAGAAAGTAAAAGAGAACAGCGAAAAAATCGCCGAAGTCATTGCCAAAGAAACTGGTAAGCCAATTTGGGAAACGCGCACTGAAGCTGCAGCCATGGCAGGTAAAATTGCCATTTCGATTCGCGCTTATCATGACCGCACTGGTGAGGCGAGCCGTGAAGCAGCAGGCAACCAAATCGTATTGCGCCACCGCCCATTGGGCGTGATGGCGGTGTTTGGTCCTTACAACTTCCCAGGCCACCTACCAAATGGTCACATTGTGCCTGCGCTACTGGCTGGTAACACGGTAGTCTTCAAACCGTCTGAGCAAACGCCATGGACGGGTGAATTGGCAATGAAGCTATGGGAAGAAGCCGGTCTACCGAAAGGCGTGATTAACCTTGTTCAAGGCGCGAAAGAAACTGGTATCGCGCTCGCTGACGCAAAAGGCATCGATGGCGTACTGTTTACGGGTAGCGCAAATACGGGGCATGTATTACACCGTCAATTTGCGGGTCAACCGGGCAAGATGCTCGCACTAGAAATGGGTGGTAATAACCCGATGGTGATCTCTGATAAATATGGTGATTTGGATGCCACGGTTTATACCATCATCCAGTCAGCGTTTATCAGTGCTGGGCAGCGTTGTACGTGTGCTCGTCGTTTGTATGTGCCATTGGGTGAAAAAGGCGATGCGCTTATCACCAAGCTCGTTGAAGCGACACGCAATATTCGCGTAGACCAACCATTTGCAGAACCTGCGCCATTTATGGGACCGCAAATTTCGGTCGCGGCAGCCAAGTTTATTCTTGATGCACAAGCTAATCTACAGTCTCTTGGCGGTGAAAGCTTGATTGAAGCGAAAGCAGGAGAGGCGGCGTTTGTTTCTCCTGGCATCATTGATGTAACGAACATTGCTGAGTTACCAGATGAAGAATACTTCGGCCCACTTCTGCAAGTGGTGCGTTACGAAGGGTTAGACAAAGCCGTGGCGCTAGCAAACGATACGCGCTTTGGCTTATCTGCTGGTTTGGTCTCAACCGACGACCAAGAATGGGAATACTTCGTTGACCACATTCGTGCAGGTATCGTGAACCGTAACCGCCAGCTCACTGGTGCAAGCGGTGATGCGCCATTTGGTGGTCCGGGGGCGTCGGGTAACTTGCGCCCAAGCGCTTACTACGCAGCAGATTACTGTGCGTACCCAATGGCATCAATGGAAGGTCAAGAGACTGTCTTGCCTGCAACATTGAGTCCAGGTGTAGCGCTATAAGTTTTAATAATAGAGTCGCAACTATGCATTGCGGCTCACCTTGCCGGCGCATCATTTAGGTATGGGTTGTAGTGATCGTTGGCAGAACACGAAAAGTGAGCAAAGACTCGGAAAAGCGTGTTGACTGACTGGCATTTACCGTCACAGGTTGATGGTTGCTCGTTCATTATTCTGGACAACTTTTGTTGTGAACGAGCAGCCAACTTCCGCTTACCTTTAAACTCTACATCTCGTAACAAGGAGTCGTTATGACGCCCGATGTGTTATTTGAATCGCTATGGCAAGATTACATTCAACGTCTTTGCCCTTCGGCTGCTAAAGTGCATCAGCTGCTTCAAGAAGATGAGCCTCTGATTAATGATCATATAGCTTTACGTACCTTCAATATCGCGCCTCTTGGTATTGAAACTCTAGCTAAGCCATTTGTAGCTATTGGTTACAAGGCGTGTGGTGATTACGTTTTCGAAAGCAAAAAGCTGGTTGCTAAGCACTATGAGCACCCAGATCCGAAGCAACCTAAAGTCTTTATTAGTGAGCTAAAAGTTGAAGAGTGCTCGTCTGAGCTACAAGAGATTGTGAAAAATTTGGTGGCACAAGTCGATGCTGACAAGCTGAACGATAGCGCATTCTTACATGGTGGACGCTTGTGGGATTTAAGCTTTGCTGATTACCAAACGTTGGCTAAAGAAAGTGAGTACGCATCTTGGCTTGCGGCGCATGGTTACGGAGCAAACCACTTCACGGTGAGCGTTAACCAGCTCAATGAATATGAAGAAGTGAAGCAGGTAAACGATCATCTGCGTACCGCTGGGTTTACCATTAATGAAAATGGTGGTGAAGTGAAGGGCACTCCTGAGGTGTTGCTAGAACAGTCATCGACCATGGCAGATAAAGTAGCGGTTCGTTTTAGCGAAGGCACTGAAATTATCCCTGGCGGGTTTTATGAATTTGCTAAGCGCTATCCGATGGAAAATGGTGATTTGTACCCAGGTTTCGTGGCCGCTTCAGCTGACAAAATCTTTGAAAGTACGAATAGCTAAGTTTTAGGGTTAACCTGTTAAGCTTACTCATTAGTGTTCGCTGCACCCTATCTCATTTGGTCATGAGCAAATAAAAAGCCACCAATGTTTCCATTGGTGGCTTTTATAATTTTGTTCGTGTCACTCTAGTTTGAGATTAACGAGTACCGTAAACCACGATGGTTTTACCGTGAGCAGAGATTAGGTTCTGCTCTTCTAGCATCTTCAAAATACGACCTACTGTCTCACGAGAACAGCCAACAATTTGACCGATTTCTTGACGAGTGATCTTGATTTGCATGCCGTCTGGGTGAGTCATTGCGTCTGGTTGTTTTGCAAGGTTCAGAAGCGTCTGAGCGATACGACCAGTTACGTCTAGGAACGCCAGGTCACCCACTTTTTGGCTAGTTACTTGAAGACGACGAGCCATCTGCGCAGAAAGACGCATTAGGATGTCTGGGTTTACTTGGATAAGCTGACGGAACTTCTTGAAAGAAATTTCAGCAACTTCACAAGGAGATTTAGCACGAACCCAAGCTGTGCGCTCTTGGTCTTCCTCGAATAGACCAAGTTCACCAATAAAGTCTCCTTGGTTTAGGTAAGAAAGGATCATCTCCTTACCTTCTTCGTCTTTGATAAGAACCGCAACAGAACCTTTAACGATGTAGTACAAAGTTTCTGCCTTTTCGCCCGCGTGAATTAGCGTGCTCTTTGAAGGGTACTTATGAATATGACAGTGTGAAAGAAACCACTCTAATGTTGGGTCGGTTTGAGGTTTACCTAGAACCATAATATCTCACTTCCTCTGCAGGGTACGCTTGCGCTATCCATATTTTAGCTAAGCCTGAATTAGGCCTACTAGAATAAGAGCACTTTTTATATGCTGCAAGCTCTCTTGTGTTTCGGTAAGAAATAGTATCCTTTTTCGAAAACGATTTCTTGATTTTAATCGTGCCATGATTGAGATTTTGTAAGCAAAACTGTGCACATGATCACGGTATGAAAAGTAAACATCTTCGCAGGCAGGTTTTTAGCCAATTTTCCCTGTTTCGATGAGCTGTTGTAGGATAGGCCGAACTATGAGCTCCATTGCAAAGCTCATCTTACCGCCGGGTACGACAATCGTGTTGTGGCGTGACATGAATGAGCCATCAATCATGGCCAGCAGATATGGGAAGTCGACATTCTTGATACCGCGTAGGCGAATCACCACAAAACTCTCATCCAAACTAGGGATGCCTTTTGCATTAAGTGGGTTGGAAGTATCAACGGTCGGTACGCGCTGGAAGTTGATGTGAGTACGAGAAAACTGCGGAGTGATATAGTTGAGGTAATCGTCCATGGATCGCACGATTGAGTCCATTACCGCTTCACGCGAATGGCCGCGATCGCGAGTGTCGCGTACGAATTTTTGTATCCACTCTAAGTTCACAATCGGCACCATGCCAATTAAGAAATCCACATGTTGAGCAACATTAACATCGCCATCGACCACGCCACCATGTAACCCTTCATAAAACAGAACGTCGCTGTTTTCGGGTAAGTCTTGCCACGGTGTAAACGTGCCTGGCATTTGATTGTAGGGAACCGCTTCGTCAAACGTGTGCAGATAACGGCGCACGCTGCCAGTGCCGTCATGCCCGAACTTACGGAAAAACTCTTCTAATCCCGGGAAGTCATTAGCTTGTGGGCCAAAGTAGCTAATGTGTCGACCTTGCTCGCGGGCTTTGCGGATTTCGATGTCCATTTCTGGGCGAGTAAAGCGATGGAAGCTATCGCCTTCAACCCATGCGGGTTTAACGTTCATCATATTGAACATTTTACGGAAGGCTTCAGATGTAGTGGTCGTGCCGGCACCGGACGAACCAGTAACCGCAATAATTGGGTGTTTAGCTGACATGACAAACCTTGTCGAAAATTACTTACCTGTAATGTGCAGTAGAGTTACTACTGCACGGTCGATATCCCACTATAGCACGTAACAATACCTTGTCATCGAGTGGGATACGGTAAAATGTGAAGGGTCTAAAATTTTGTTTTATGCTGAATATCGACGGTTTCGTGTAGCTCAGAGAACACGATAACCGCTTCACCTTTTTCCAATTGAGCTTTAACTTGATCAATTTTGTCATGCAAAGAAACCTCGACGGTTCCGTAATCCGTTCCTTCGCGTAAGACGAATTCACGAATTAAGTTTTCCAATGTTTCCGGCGCAATGTCTTGCCATGGAATGATCATAAATACCTCTAACTTTTATGATGAGCGGCTAGTTTACTGCGTTCGTTGCTTGGATACAGCAGAAAGGTAATCTGCGGCGATACTTTCGTAATACGCGGGCAGCGCTTCCTCCAACCAAAACTTAGGTTTTAACGCTGTTCCTGTCAGGAAGCCAACATGGCCACCGTGCTCAAAGAGACGGTAATCAATATTATCTGGCAGAACAAACTTCGGTATCACATCATCGGTCATGAACGGATCGTCTTTGGCATGGATGATCAGTGTGGGTAGCGTGATTTGCTGTAGTTTACTTAAGCCAGAGCATTGGTCGTAATAATCTTGTGCGTCTTTAAAGCCATGCAATGGTGCGGTAATCAAATCATCGAATTCATACAGCCGTGTGACACGTTTGATTGAGTTGTAGGACAGCGCCAGCTCGCCATGCAGTAGATGATGCTTTTGTAACGCGTTACGTTTCAGTGAAGAAAGCAGATAACGGCGATACACTTTTGAAAAGCCTTGTTCTATACGGTTCGCACACGCCGCTAGGTCTAAAGGCGCTGAGATAATAGTCGCTGCATTCAAAATAGGGTGGTCTTTATATTGGGCTAAATAATTCGCCAACATGTTACCGCCAAGAGAAATACCAACCGCAACCTTGGGGTTATCAGGAAAGCGTTGCTCAAGGTGCTCTAAGAAGTGGCGGGCGTCAGTCACTTCACCAGAATGATAGGCGCGAGCTTTCTTGTTTGGCTTACCGCTACAACCGCGGAAATGCATCATCACCGACAGCCATCCAGATTGAGCAAATGCATTCATTAGCCCATTGGCATAAGGGCTATAGAAGCACCCCTCTAATCCATGAAATAAAACAAAAATCGGCTTTTTTTGTGCAGGCTCTTGGGTTGGGTCCTCGCTCCACGCGAGATCGAGAAAGTCGCCATCGGATGTATCGAGGGTTTGCCAAATCGGCGTAAACAACGCTTTTTTGCGAATAAAACGCGGCAAAAGCGTTTGGAGATGCGGGTTTTTGATCCCGGCGGCTGCGAAAAATTGTGTCATACCTAACTGCTCTTATGCGGTCCTTCGGTGTCCGTTGAAGAACTTATTAATATAATCCTTTATAAAGATTATAGGTATTCTACAGATTTATGGGCGTTTTGGTGGTTGAATGTTTGGCACCGGAATAGCAAAGGCTTGCTGCAAATGTTCCCCACCGAGTTGACGACAGTATCTCAACGTCAGTGGGTCATCATCATTTTTGAGTAGTGCAAGTGAGTTAATGCAGTCCACCAAATCCGCTTGTTGCTGCTTTTCTAGTTGCAGCTCAAACTGCAAGGTCTCACGATACAAAGCGTCATTGACTTGAGACTTAAGGTGGCGACGAAGGTCGCGAAAGGAGTGAAGTAAAGTTTCGCTCCTACCTAGACAGTCTTGCACCAAGGGCCAGTCTTTTTCTTGGAAAATGAGTTGCTGCTCATCGAGCCATCTGAGCAGCAGGAGTAGGTTCACGTTGCCGTGATAATTGTTCTGCAATGATAAACACGCTTCTTTCACTTCTCGCACACCATAAAACTGCAGACTGAACTGCCAAAGGTGTTCTAGGGTGAGTGTGTATTCAGCGTGTTGATTACTCATTGATTAAACTCTAGCTCCATCTGCTCCAGTTCTTCCTGAGCAGACATCCATTCCATTTCAATTTCTTCGAGCTCAGCTTTACTGGAAGCTTGAAGTGCCAGCACTTGGTTAAGTTTAGCTTTATTTTCGGCCGCATACAGTGAGTTGTCCGCCAATTGTTCTTCAGCTTCGGCCAGTGCAGCACCTAACTTATCCATTTTATTTTCTAGTTGTGTCAGCGTTTTGCGAATTGGCGCTGTCTGTTTTCGAAACTCTGCATCGCGACGTTTTTGCTCTTTCTTCGCAGCTGCGCTGTTGGCCGTATCTTTGCTTGGCTGCGCAGCCTGCGCTTCTTTGCGTTCCGCTCTTTGTTGTTCGGTTAACCATTTATAATAGTCATTTAAGTCACCGTCGAACGGAGCAACTTGTCTATCATGCACTAAATACAAGTCATCGGTCGTAGCGCGCAGTAAATAGCGGTCGTGCGAAACAATCACCATCGCACCTTCGAATGTTTGCAGTGCCATCGTCAATGCTTGGCGCATGTCCAAGTCTAAGTGGTTGGTCGGTTCATCAAGTAGCAACAGGTTTGGCTTTTGCCACACAATTAAAGCCAATACCAAACGGGCTTTTTCGCCACCAGAAAACGGCGCAACTTTTTCTAGTGCTTTGTCACCTTGGAAGCCAAAGCTACCTAGGTAATCACGTAGCTGCTGTTCGGTTTGATCGGGTGCGATTTGCATCATGTGTTGCAGCGGCGTTTCTTCAGGATGAAGCGTTTCTAACTGGTGCTGAGCGAAGTAACCAATTTTCACGCCTTGTGAGTAAGTTAGGTCACCACCTTGCGCGTTAAGTTCACCAGAGAGCAGCTTGATTAAGGTCGATTTACCCGCACCATTACGGCCGAGTAAACCAATACGACTGCCAGGAACCAAGTTCAAGCGGATCTTCTCTAAGATGAGGTTGTCACCGTAACCTGCAGATACTTCATCCATCATCATGATTGGGTTTGGCAGCGCAGCTGGCTCACGGAATTGGAAGCTAAATGGGTTATCGAATTGAGCTGGCAGTACTTTTTCCATGCGCTCCAAAGCTTTGATACGGCTTTGGGCTTGGCGTGCTTTTGATGCTTTGTAACGGAAGCGGTCGATGTAGCTTTGCATGTGCGACATCTGCTTCTGTTGCTTTTCAAACATCGCTTGTTGTAACACCATCTTTTGTGCGCGTTGGTTTTCGAATGACGAGTAGTTACCCGTGTATTCGTTCAGCTGCTGATTCTCGATGTGAATGATGCGACCAACGATTGGATCAAGGAAGTCTCGGTCGTGCGAGATCAGAATCAGCGTGCCAGGGTAGTTTTGTAGCCAACGCTCTAACCACATTACCGCGTCCAAATCCAAGTGGTTGGTTGGCTCATCGAGTAGCAATAAGTCAGAACGACACAATAGCGCTTGAGCCAAGTTAAGACGCATACGCCAACCACCCGAGAATTGGGTCAAACTCCAACTCATTTGCTCTTGGCTGAACCCTAAACCATCGAGCAGTTCTGCCGCGCGAGCGCGAATGCTGTAACCACCAATGGTTTCAATTTTACCGTGTATCTCGGCAACTAGGGTTCCGTTGTCTTGTGTTTCTGCTTCAGCTAACTGCTTTTCGAGAGCGCGGTATTCGCGATCACCATCAATGACGTATTCCAGTGCAGTGCGCTCTAGCGCAGGCGTTTCCTGTGCGACCCAGGCCAACTCCCAATGTTGAGGTTGGCTAAATGAGCCTGCATCAATTGACAGTTCATCTTTCAGTAGGGCAAACAGCGTTGATTTACCGCAGCCGTTTTTGCCCACAAGACCGACTTTATCGCCAGGGTGAATAGTCGCAGAAGCTTGGTCTAAAAGAGGTTTACCGCCACGCAGTAACTGAATATCAGAGAAGGTAATCATAAAGTTTTCATTCACTTTGCGCAGTGCGCGTTGCTTGGTTACATAGCGAAGTGGTTTCAATCGTTTTTAAAGCCACTTGGGTATATATCTAGCGGTGAATAGTAGGGGTATTGACCGGAAAAGTCGATTGATTCGCTTTAATTGCATTATGCTGTACAAAAAAGTATAACAATTTGATAACGGATAAAAATAACCACAAGGACGACCATTTGGCTGTTGCACCGTCTATTCTCCCAAAAGTTCTGGTCATTTATGCTCATCCAGAGCCACATAACTCGATTGCCAATCAAGTGATGATAAAAAAAGCTCAGTCGCTTGATCACGTCACTGTGCACGATCTTTACGGTGTTTACCCTGATTTCTTTATTGATGTGAATTACGAACATGAGTTGTTGCTCGCTCACGATGTGATCGTATTTCACCACCCACTTTATATGTATTCATGTCCAGCCCTATTAAAAGAGTGGCTAGACCGAGTGTTAGGTAAAGGCTTTGCGTTTGGCGGAGGTGCGGCGCTAGAAGGAAAATACTGGCGCAGTGTCATTACAACAGGTGGTAAAGAAGAAGCCTTCAGCGCGAAGGGGTACAACAAATACCCACTTGAGCAAATCTTGCAACCGTTTGAACTGACGGCAGCCCTATGCCAAATGCACTGGATTGAACCACTGGTGTTGTATTGGTCAAGAAATGTTTCAGATATTGAACGCTACGAACATGCCGAGTTATACCGTGGATGGCTGAGTAACCCACTTGAAAACTGGCAAGCGGCAGATCGAGGAGGTCAGTATGGCGATCACCAGTGAGTTTCTTCAAAGCAGTGTGGTCTTTCTTTCGGCTGCGGTTATTGCGGTGCCGATTGCTCAGCGCCTTGGGCTTGGCTCGGTTTTAGGTTATTTACTCGCTGGTGTGTTGATTGGCCCATGGGGGCTTGGCTTAATTAGCGACGTTGATGCCATTTTGCATTTTGCCGAGCTTGGGGTTGTGTTGTTACTGTTTTTGATAGGGCTGGAATTAAACCCTAAAAAATTGTGGCAGATGCGAGGGCCGATTTTAGGTTTAGGCGGTGCGCAGGTTGTGGTCACGACCGCCGTGATTGGTAGTGTCGTCAGTATGTTTGGCGTAAGCATGCAAGTGAGTTTGGTGATCGGGATGGGGTTGGCGCTGTCCTCGACGGCGATTGCGCTTAAAGTCATTGAAGAGCAAGGGCTTAATGGTACCGAAACGGGGCAATCTGGTTTTGCGGTGCTGCTCTTTCAAGATATTGCAGTGATCCCGATGCTGGCGATGTTGCCCTTGCTAGCAGGCGGGCATAGTGGTGGAAGTTGGTTGGATGTCTTCACTATTTTAGGCAGTGTGGTAGCACTGTTGATTGGTGGTCACTTTTTACTACGTCCGCTATTTCGTTTTGTCGTGATGAGCGGCGTTCGTGAGCTCTTTACCGTTGCTGCACTTTTAGTCGTGCTTGGCATTTCGGTCGTGATGCAAAAGCTCGGCCTTTCGATGGCATTGGGGACTTTTTTAGCAGGCGTTTTGCTTGCAGAGAGTGAGTATCGCCATGAGCTGGAAATCGCTATCGAGCCATTTAAAGGTCTGTTGTTGGGGTTATTCTTTATTGCGGTGGGCATGGCGGTAAACTTGGGGTTATTGGCATTACACCCTTTAGAGATTCTCGGTGCGGTGGTGGCTTTGGTCGTGGTTAAGGGTTTGGTTTTGTATGCATTGGCGAGAGCTGCCCGTGTCGGAGCCAAAGCGAGAAGCCGTATGGCTGCAATTTTGAGCCAAGGCGGTGAGTTTGCCTTTGTCATATTTACCGCGGCGAGCCAAGAGGGCATTTTGTCCAAAGAGCAAGTGGCGTTTCTGTTGGTGGTGGTCAGTCTATCCATGGTGACGACTCCTCTTTTGCTGATGGGACAAAAGAAGTGGTTTGCTCATACCCTGAATCAAGAAGAAGAGGGCATGACCACGAAAGTCGTGGATCGCCGACCACGCGTTATCATTGCAGGCTTTGGACGTTTCGGTCAGATCGTCGGACGTTTAATGTATGCCAATAAAATCAAAGTGACAGTATTAGAAAGTGATGCCAGCCAAATCCACCTATTACGTAAGTATGGTTACAAAGTGTTTTATGGCGATGCTACACAAATTGACCTATTGAGGGCTGCTGGCGCTGATAAAGCGGAAGCATTGATTATTTGTACTGATTCACCTGATGAGGTGATGGCTATCGTGGACATTTGTCGCGTGCACTTCCCGAAACTTAAGTTGTTAGCCCGAGCAAGAAGCCGTGTCGAGGCTTACCAGTTAATGAGTCATGGTGTAGAGAATTACTCTCGTGAAACATTTTTAGGGGCGCTAGATCTCGGTCGCCAAGCGCTCGTAGAACTGGGTATGCATCCTTATCAAGCAAAGCGGGCAGAAGCACATTTTCGCAAGTTGGATAATGCTATGCTTAAGGACTTATTGCCTCAACACAATGAAGATAAGAAATTAGCTCAAAGGGCGAAAGAGGCACGCAAAGAGCTAGAAGAAATATTTGGTCGTGAAATGGAGAGCGACCATCAGTCACCTAATCATTGGAAGTAGTACTTGAGCCAAGACTCAGCTAAGGAAATAGCGTGAAAATCAAGAAACGTTTTATTGCCGGCGCTAGCTGCCCAAATTGCAGCCAGCAAGATACCCTGCGCTGGTGGATTGAAAATAACATCGAGTTAGTTGAGTGTGTCGAGTGTGAGTTTACAGAGCAGCGTAAACCACAATCTGTAGAGAAAAATAAACACTCAGATCAGGAAATGATCGGAATTTTTAAGCCGGAGTAATTGAACTTCGATAATTGATCCCCATAATACACCCAGATATCTCAGTACTTAACCCCATTCAGGTTAAGTCAATTAATCTCCCTGGAGTTAGTATGAAAATTGAAAAGAACGTTGTTGCAAGCCTTGCATACAAAGTAATGATGGAAGACGGTGTCGTTGTTGATCAATCAACAGCAGAAGCACCTCTAGATTACCTTCACGGTCACAACAACCTAATCACAGGTCTTGAAAAAGAACTTGAAGGTAAAGTGGCTGGCGACAAGTTCTCAGTAACGGTAGCTCCTGAAGAAGCTTACGGTGAGCACAACGATGCGCTAGTACAGCGCGTTCCTGCGGACGTGTTCCAAGGCGTTGAGCAAATCGAAGTGGGCATGCGCTTCCTAGCTGACACTGACCAAGGTCCAATCCCTGTTGAAGTAACAGAAGTTGACGGCAACGAAGTGGTTGTTGACGGTAACCATATGTTAGCTGGTCAAACACTAACTTTCGAAGTAGAAGTTATGTCTACACGTGAAGCAACAGCAGAAGAGATCGAACACGGTCACATCCATCAAGGTGGTGGCTGTTGTGGTGGTCACGATCATGACCACGATCACGAAGAAGAAGGCGGCTGCTGTGGCGGCGGTAGCTGTGGTTCTCACTAATCATAAGCGCCTTCACTAGATAATCTTATCTAGCAAAGCTTTGAAAAGCGCAAGTTGAGTTTTCAACTTGCGCTTTTTGTTTATCTAAGGTGTAGTGCCAACCATACAAGGAATAACAGTTGGACAAAGCGATGACGAAACCTTTCTCGATTGCCATTCATGGCGGTGCAGGCACCATCTTGCGTGAACAGATGAGCGATGAGCTGCAACAATCCATCTTGGCGGATTTAGAAGCTGCGGTAAAAGCGGGAGATCAAATTCTAGAAACGGGCGGTGAAGCCTTAGATGCCGTCGTAGCGGCAGTGAAAGTATTGGAAGACTCTCCTAACTTTAATGCGGGTAAAGGCTCAGTGCTGACCAACAACGAAATGGTAGAAATGGACGCTTCTGTGATGGATGGGCGAAACCTTGCAGCAGGTGCGGTCGCTGGGGTTCGTCATATCAGAAACCCAATTGAGCTCGCTCGTGACGTGATGCGAAACAGCAATCATGTGTTGTTGGTGGGTGAGGGCGCAGAGAAGTTTGCTTTTGAGCAAGGTCATGAGTATACCGAGCAAGATTACTTCTTTACTGATCGCCGTTATGAGCAGTTACTGTCTATGCGTGAGAAAGGACTGTTTGCTTTGTCGGAATCTCGTTACCCAGATGACCGTAAGCACGGTACGGTTGGTGCGGTGGCATTGGACCAACAAGGCAACTTAGCCGCTGCCACCAGTACGGGTGGCGTGACGAATAAGAAATACAACCGAGTCGGAGATTCTGCTCTTATTGGTTGTGGTACGGTGGCCGAAAATGGCGTCGTGGCAGTTTCCACTACGGGTGTCGGCGAGTTCTTTATTCGTAAACGTGTTGCGGAAGACGTTGCAGCACGTATGCGTTACTTACAAGAAGATATTCATACGGCTTGTGAACACATTATCCAAGGTGATCTCAAACAGATGGGCGGAGAGGGCGGTTTGATTGCCATTGATGCTAAAGGTGAGATGCACTTTGCGATGAACAGTTCTGGCATGTACCGAGCAGGCATTAATACGCAAGGCGAGCTGAGCGTTAAAATCTACGCCGACGAATAGCTTCCTCTTGAGTACCTTCTTAAGTAATTAATACAACAAAGCCCAGAACATGTTCTGGGCTTTATGCTATTTGAGCCTGCATTTTAATAATGCGGTGGTGGGGTTTCTTCTGACGGATCGGCTAAATTCGACGAGTCCATATTTTTTACTTTACCTACCACATATTTCATCTGATCGAGCATCTTGGTAATTTGCAGTTGTTGCTGCGATAAAGCTCCGTTCAGATCTTCAATAGTCTGTTCTTGGAACGCAAGCTGACATTCTAAGTCATTAATGCGTGCTTCCAATTGCTGAATGATTTTTTCTGTCATGATCCGTTCTCTAACTGCCAAGCTTGGGCAATACCTGCTGAAGTAGCAGTAATTACGCGTTGTTTTGAATCAAAGGCTGCATCATACACGACCGCACGGGGAGGGCGAGTGTCTTTTTTGGGCTCCACTTCAAATCCACTCATTCGTTTTCCGGTTTGAGTATCCCATATCGACACACGGCCAGAAGGGCTTCCTGTGACTAGTTGAGTCCCGTCGTCAGAAAATCGTGCGGTAGAGAAAATTAATTGGCGTGACCAACTGCTCAACTGTGTGACTTCTTGTCCAGTTTTTAAATTCCAAACAATCGCTTGGTTTCCGCCATCAGATGTCATTGCTAATTTTCCATCTCTTTGCAGGGCCACGCGAACAATTCGTTGTTCATGTTCGAAGGTTCGTAGTACTTGTCCGGTTTCGGTATCCCACAGATACGCTTTATAGTCATTACCTCCGGTTAGGGCGAAGCGACCATTAGGAGAAATGGCCACGGAATTGACTTTTTCACGATGCGCAAGGAACTCCATGCGACGCCCGGTGACTAAGTTGACATAAATTGCTTTACCGTTGGATAACCCAAGCAGAACTTGTTCACCATTACTGGTGATATCAACGTCGCGAATGAGCGCATCAGAGATAGACCAAAGGCCTTCGGATTGCGTCCAGCCTAGGTCCCAAACTGCGAAGTTCATTTGGCTTGCTGTAATTGCGTAGCGACCATTGTCAGATATGCTGATATGGGAAACCACATTGGCATCGGCATCGAGTTCACCCAGGTTGGCTAGTTGTTCATTTTGCTCTAGGTCCCACAACATCAAATGACGTTGTTGAGAATAGAGCAGAGCAAACCGTCCATCTCTGCTAAGTGCGAAGCTCGTCGCACCTTGAGGTTCTATCGGCCAACGCTGCACTTCACGCTCGGCGAAAAAGCAACCATTTAACGTGGTGATGACAATTAAATATAGGAATAAATGAAAAATTCTTTGCATCACATCTAATAATCCGGTTTGTGTCTTAAGACATATAGCTAGTATATTGGTATAACGATTGTCTTCACTAGTCTCATAGAAGATTTGTGCACAACAACCAATGGCAGAGCCATTATTGGGAGAATTTAATGAAATCAGTTTTAAAAGTGTCGCTACTTGCTGCAACAGTTATGCTAGCGGTAGGTTGTCAGAAAGAAGAAACTAAAACAGAAACCGCACCTCAAGCAGAACAAGTTCAAGCAGAAACCGGTAAAGCGGTTCACTTTAAAACCGACGACGACAAAGCGGCATACGCAATCGGTGTTTCATTTGCTAACTACCTAAGCACAAGCATCGACAAGCCAAGCGAAATCGGCATTAATCTTAACAAAGATTTGGTACTAAAAGGTATCGAAGACGTCTTCAAAGGCAATGCTGAATTGAATGAAGAAGAAACACGTGCAGCACTAGAATCTCTAGACAAGCGTGTTGCAGAAAAGATGCAAGCACAAGCGGCTGAGAAAGCAGCTGAAGCGAAAAAAGCTGGCGATGATTTCCGAGCTGAGTTTGAGAAGCAAGAAGGCGTAGTGAAGACAGATACAGGTCTTCTATACCAAGTAATGACACCAGCTGAAGGTGAGAAGCCAAAAGACACTGATACGGTTCAAGTACACTACAAAGGTACTCTGATCGACGGTACTCAGTTCGACAGCTCATACGATCGTGGTGAACCTGCAACGTTCCCACTTAACCGTGTAATCCCAGGTTGGACAGAGGGTGTTCAGCTAATGCCTGTGGGTTCTAAATTCAAATTCGTTATCCCGCCAGAGCTAGCATACGGTGACCAAGACACACCAAGCATTCCTGCTAACTCAACGCTAGTATTTGAAGTTGAGCTGCTAAAAGTTGAGAACGACAACGCAGAGCAATAACAATAAGCTGCGATAAGTTATTGAAAAAGGTCCGTTTAACGGGCCTTTTTTGTTCTAGGTCACTAGTTGGTGAGTTTGCTAGGTTGCTTTTCAAATTTTCTGATAAACTTACACCAATTTGTTGATTTTTCGCTCGAAGGCTTATGACAACTACAGAAACAATAAACGCGGAGATGTTGCTCGAAATGGAATCCGTTAACGTGATGCCGTTTACCGAGCACGACAAAATCATTTTAAGATCTTATGAGGCGGTCGTGGATGGTATCGCCAGCCTGATAGGTCCATTTTGTGAAATCGTTCTTCACTCTCTAGAAGACTTAAATACCTCTGCAATTAAAATCGCTAACGGTGAAAACACGGGGCGCCAAGTCGGCTCACCAATCACTGATTTAGCGCTTAAGATGCTAAAAGACATCGAAGGCTCGGAGCGCAACTTCTCACGTTCGTACTTTACCCGTGCAAAAGGTGGCGTGTTGATGAAGTCGATTACTGTCGCCATTCGTAATGGCGAAAATCGCGTGATTGGTTTGTTGTGTATCAACGTCAACTTGGATGCGCCTTTCTCGCAAGTTCTTCAGTCTTTCATGCCGACGCAAGAAGCGAAAGAAGCGGCTTCCTCGGTCAACTTTGCTAGTGACGTAGAAGAGCTGGTGGACCAAACTGTTGAACGCACCATCGAAGAGATCAATGCGGATAAATCCGTGTCTAACAACACCAAAAATCGCCAGATCGTGATGGAGTTGTACGACAAAGGTATCTTCGATATTAAAGATGCCATCAACCGTGTCGCGGATCGCCTTAATATTTCAAAACACACCGTTTACTTGTACATTCGTCAACGTAAAACCGAGGATGATGAAAGGTGAGTAAACTGACTTACACGTTAGTGGTGAATGGTCCCGTTTATGGCAGCCAGTCAGCGCGCAGTGCTTATCAGTTCGCCAAAGCGGTGATAGAGCAAGGCCATCAGCTAGTGAGCGTCTTCTTTTATCAAGATGGTGTGACTAATGGTACTGCTTTGAGTGTGCCAGCCAACGATGAATTTGATCTCAATAAGGCGTGGCAGTCTTTGGCTAAAGAGCATGGTGTTCGCCTAGAAACTTGTGTCGCGGCCGCTTTGCGTCGCGGGATTGTAAGTGAAGAAGAAGCGAATCAACATGGTTTGGTTCAGAACAATCTAGCCGATGGTTTTGAACAAGCAGGCTTAGGTAGCCTAGCTGAAGCGATGTTAACCCAAGACAGAGTGGTACAGTTTTGAGTCAGTTAACTTATCTATTTCGTAGTGCGCCACATGGCTGTGCAGCTGGTCGTGAAGGTGTGGATGCACTGTTAGCCGCGTCGGCTTACTGTGAAGATATCAGCGTCATTTTCATGGGTGACGGGGTATACCAGCTTCTACTCGGGCAAGACCCCAACAATATTTTGAGTAAAGATTACGCGCCGATGTTAAAGCTTTTCGATTTATACGACATCGAACAAGTCTTTGTGTGTTCAGAGTCGTTAACCCAGCGAGGTTTGGCGCAAGCGGATTTAGTCATTGAAGCCCAAGCGTTAAGCTCAGAACAGCTCAAAGATAAGTTACAACACGCTGGCAAGCTACTGTCTTTTTGAGGAAGTTATGTTACACATCATAAAAACAGTCTCTGCTCTAGAAGACGCCATGCCCTTATGCAGTGAACAGGATAACATCTTACTTATAGAAGATGCAGTGTACGCTGCTAACTCGCAACATAAAGCATTTTCCCATCTAAAAAACCGCAGCGTATTTGTGTTAGAGAGCGATGCGCAAGCTCGCGGTATTGCAAATCGTATCAGTCCATCGCTGACGATTGTGAATTACTCAGGCTTCGTTGAACTAACAGCAAAACAGGATAAATCCCTAACTTGGGATTGAACAAGATTTGCTGTCGACAAAGCTTTACGGATGAATTGTTCTAATTGAACAAAAAAGATCCGTATATTTCTTGACACACCTCTCACTGCTGCATAGAATTTTGCGTCCCTAACTGCATTGGCAGTTGGGGATAGATTTTTCACAAAGCTTACTTTCAAGTAAATCAGGAGCTAGTTAATGGCAACTATTAACCAGTTGGTACGTAAGCCACGTGCAAAGCAAGTTGTTAAAAGCAACGTGCCTGCACTAGAAGCGTGCCCACAAAAACGTGGTGTATGTACTCGTGTTTACACTACTACACCTAAAAAACCTAACTCAGCACTTCGTAAAGTTTGTCGTGTACGTCTGACAAACGGCTTCGAAGTTACATCGTACATCGGCGGTGAAGGTCACAACCTTCAAGAGCACTCAGTTGTTCTAATCCGTGGTGGTCGTGTTAAAGACCTTCCAGGTGTGCGTTACCACACTGTTCGCGGCGCACTAGACTGTGCTGGCGTAAATGACCGTAAACAAGGTCGTTCTAAGTACGGTGTGAAGCGTCCTAAGTCTTAATGGATTCCGTTAAGTAAGGCCAAACACTAAATTATTTTTAATTTTTTGAAAAAACTGAAAAGTTTTGGATAAAACCTGAAGAAGACAACGGAGATAAATCCATGCCACGTCGTCGCGTCATTGGTCAGCGTAAGATCCTTCCAGATCCAAAATTCAAATCTGAATTGCTGGCAAAATTCGTTAACATCCTAATGGTTGACGGTAAAAAATCTACTGCAGAGAAAATCGTTTACACTGCACTAGATGCTATGGCTGAAAAGTCTGGTAAAGACCACTTAGCTATTTTTGAAGAAGCTCTTGAAAACGTTCGCCCAGCGGTAGAGGTTAAATCTCGCCGTGTTGGTGGTTCAACTTACCAAGTACCTGTAGAAGTACGTCCGGTTCGCCGTAACGCACTTGCTATGCGTTGGTTGGTTGAAGCTGCGCGCAAGCGTGGTGAAAAATCTATGGCTCAACGCCTAGCTGCTGAAATGCTAGACGCGTCTGAGAACAAAGGTACTGCGGTTAAGAAACGTGAAGACGTTCACCGCATGGCTGACGCAAACAAAGCGTTCGCTCATTACCGTTGGTAATACCTTCTGTGCTGCGAGGTTCTCTCGCAGCACTTTTCTATACTCTAAGGTACACCTTAGTAAGAGGATACAATCGTGGCTCGTAAAACTCCTATTGAGCTATACCGTAATATCGGTATCTGTGCTCACGTAGATGCAGGAAAAACAACCACAACTGAGCGTATTCTGTTCTACACTGGCCTTTCTCACAAAATCGGCGAAGTTCACGATGGTGCAGCAACCATGGACTGGATGGAGCAGGAGCAGGAGCGTGGTATCACTATCACATCCGCTGCGACTACTACATTCTGGCGTGGTATGGAAGCACAGTTCCCTGAGCATCGCGTAAACATCATTGATACCCCTGGACACGTTGACTTTACTATCGAAGTAGAGCGTTCTCTTCGTGTACTTGATGGTGCTGTGGTTGTGTTCTGTGGCTCATCTGGTGTTGAACCTCAGTCTGAAACTGTATGGCGTCAAGCAGACAAATACCACGTTCCACGTTTGGTATTTGTAAACAAGATGGACCGTGCGGGCGCAGACTTCCTACGCGTTGTGAACCAAATTAAGAATCGTCTTGGTGCGACTCCTGTTCCAATCCAGCTGAACGTTGGTGCGGAAGATGAGTTCAGAGGTGTCATCGACCTTATCAAGATGAAAATGATCAACTGGAATGATGCCGATCAAGGCACTTCGTTTACTTACGAAGACATCCCAGCTGACATGATTGAACTTGCTGAAGAGTGGCGCAACCACATGGTTGAATCCGCTGCTGAAGCTAGCGAAGAGCTGATGGACAAGTACCTTGAAGAAGGTGAATTGACTGAAGCTGAGCTCAAACAAGCTCTACGTACTCGCACACTAAATAACGAAATCGTACTGGCTACTTGTGGTAGTGCGTTTAAGAACAAAGGTGTTCAAGCGGTACTGGATGCAGTAGTTGAGTTCTTGCCATCGCCTGTTGACGTACCTGCAATTAAAGGTGTCGACGAAAGAGAAAATGAAGTTGAGCGTCATGCTGACGACAACGAACCTTTCTCAGCGCTAGCGTTTAAGATTGCGACTGACCCATTCGTGGGCACGCTAACTTTCATGCGTGTTTACTCCGGTGTTGTA
Organism: Vibrio sp. 1874; assembly: GCF_033344395.1. Classification (NCBI taxonomy): domain Bacteria; kingdom Pseudomonadati; phylum Pseudomonadota; class Gammaproteobacteria; order Vibrionales; family Vibrionaceae; genus Vibrio; species Vibrio sp. 1874. The sequence continues at coordinate 1,308 of NZ_JAWPOR010000023.1, read as the reverse complement.
AACTCGGGTGACGCTGTTTACAACTCAGTAAAAGAGAAGAAAGAGCGTTTCGGTCGTATCGTTCAGATGCATGCGAATAAGCGTGAAGAAGTGAAAGAAGTTCGCGCTGGTGATATTGCAGCTGCTATCGGTCTGAAAGACGTAACAACAGGTGACACACTGTGTGATCAGAACCACAAAGTGATTCTAGAGCGCATGGAGTTCCCTGAACCAGTTATTCAGATTGCTGTAGAGCCTCGTTCTAAGGCAGACCAAGAGAAAATGGCTATCGCGCTAGGTAAACTAGCAGCGGAAGATCCATCATTCCGCGTGGAAACGGACGACGAATCAGGTCAGACTCTGATCTCAGGTATGGGTGAACTTCACCTAGACATTATCGTTGATCGTATGAAGCGTGAATTCAGCGTTGATTGTAACGTTGGTAAACCTCAGGTTGCTTACCGTGAAACCATTCGTGGTAAAGCGGAAGTTGAAGGTAAGTTTGTTCGTCAATCAGGTGGTCGTGGTCAATACGGTCATGTTTGGGTCAAACTTGAGCCTTCTGAGCCTGGTGAAGGTTTCGTATTCGTAGACGAAATCGTGGGCGGTGTGATTCCTAAGGAATACATCAGTTCGGTATCGAAAGGTATCGAAGAGCAAATGAATAGTGGTGTTCTAGCGGGTTACCCTGTACTAGATATTAAAGCTACACTATTTGATGGTTCTTACCACGATGTAGACTCAAGCGAGATGGCGTTTAAGATCGCTGGCTCGATGGCATTCAAGAAAGGTGCACTAGAAGCACAACCTGTGATTCTAGAACCTATGATGAATGTCGAAGTAACCACTCCGGAAGACTGGATGGGTGACGTTGTTGGTGACCTAAACCGTCGTCGCGGTATCATTGAAGGCATGGACGAAGGTGTGGCTGGTCTTAAGATCATCCGTGCTCAAGTACCACTATCCGAAATGTTCGGTTACGCAACTGATCTACGTTCTGCAACTCAAGGCCGTGCGTCTTACTCTATGGAGTTTCACGAGTACGCTGAAGTGCCGAAAAACTTCGCAGATAAAATTATTGCAGAGCGTGGTTACTAATTGACGATTGAACTGCAAAAAGTTTACGACTTTTTGCGAGATCAGGGCGTCCAAATATTGCGCTAACGGGCGTTGGCGCATAAAATAACAATTTCTGGCGCGTCGTCGATCAATAATGATCACGACGAATCATAACTAGGAAGGAACACGATCGTGTCTAAAGAAAAATTTGAACGTACGAAACCGCACGTTAACGTTGGTACTATCGGCCACGTTGACCACGGTAAAACA
>NZ_JAWPOR010000022.1:0-50542 GCF_033344395.1 Vibrio sp. 1874 | reverse complement strand
TGGTGATTTCTCCAATTGATTTTCCGGTGTAGCGGTTTCCGACGTCTCGGAAAACCAAGTAGTTCTCTCAAAGTTACCTCTATTAACGACACCAAATTCAGAAGCTTTAGAAAAAAGTTTAAAAAAATAACATTGCGAGATTTAGCTAATAAAATTGAAGAAAAGTAAGAAAAAGTGCTCAAGTTTCCACAAATCGAGCCGAGAGGGCTAAATTGTATAGAAAACCAGCAAAAGGAAACAATTAAAGGTAAGTTCGCAGACGATAGACGTGAAGATTAGAAAAGAAAAAGCCCCTTTTCCTTTGAGAGAACTGGGGCTAGGTTGGTCGCCAGAGCCTATGTGGAGATCAAGAGAAATGAACACATTTCCGGCATACCGAGTGCAACTTTACATTGAAAATGATTGGCAGGTGAGAGATGAGAGAGCCGCTCATTCTATTGTAAAGCTGCTTGCCAAAAGCCTGCATTCCCATCCACGTCTGAATGTATTGAGTACAGGCTAAGTAAACTACTGCAATAGTGACATTGCAGAGTTTGGCAACTGTTTCGCTTGAGCAAGAATCGATGTACCTGCTTGTTGCAAAATTTGTGCTTTGGTCATTTGCGTGGTTTCTTTCGCAAAATCTGTATCTTTAATTCGGCTGTTCGATGCGTCAACGTTTTCTTGGATGTTTGCCAAGTTGTTGATGCTGTGACTCAGACGGTTTTGCTTCGCACCTAAGTCTGCACGTTGCGAGTCTACGTATTTCAGTGCCGAATCCAGCACAGAAATCGCGTTTTGAGAACCTTGTACCGTGGTCATATCAATATCTTGTACTGACGTTCTGATAGGTTCATCACTCAGGCCAAGCTCAGATGCTAATCCACCAGAAATAGAAATCTCACCCTGAACGTTTGGATGCGCGACAAAAACTTGCAACTTGCCATCTTCACTTACAGACGCATTAATCATATCAGACTGACCATTAATGTAAGTGGCAAGCTCTTCGATGTCGTCGCCCGCTTTAGCATTAATGTTGATTTCTAGATCATCAACATTGCCGTCTTCGTCTTCACCCATACCTGGTAGCGTAATCTTCAAGTCAGATTTAGCTGGGTCAACGCTCCAGTTTTTATCTTTACCGTTCTCAGATAAGAAGGTCACACCGCCCATGCGAGTATCGTCCGCACGAATGCTGGTGAGTCCCATGATCATGGCTTCACCTGAGCTCGCACCAATCTGGAATGCTGCTTCACCGAATGAGCCGTTCAATAGACGACGACCACCAAATGAAGTGGTTTCTGCAATACGGTTTAGCTCGTCAATCAATGCCATTGACTCTTCGTTGATCGCCTGACGCTCAGCCGGAGAGTTAGTACCGTTCGATGATTGAATCGCAAGGTCACGCATTCGTTGCATGACAGAGGTTGCCTCATTCATCGCACCTTCAGCGGTTTGTGCAATCGAGATACCATCGTTCGCGTTACGCATTGCGACATCTAGGCCACGAGACTGTGCAGTTAAGCGGTTAGAGATCTGTAGACCTGCCGCATCATCTTTTGCACTGTTAATCTTATGTCCTGAAGATAAGCGCTCCATCGACGTGTTTAATTCATCAGTCGCTTTGTTTAGGTAACGCTGCGCGGTCATCGCGGAGACGTTAGTACTAACTGTTACAGCCATTTTGCTCTCCTGTTGAGTTCGCAAGCTTTTGCGAAGCGGCCAGCTTTACTCTCATTTGGATAAGCACTGACCGTAAAAGTTACTTGCTAAATCTGCCTTAAACGCAGGGTTTAGAATCTCTAAATCTGTTCTGATATTTTCAATACAATTTGTGTGCCAACTTGCGTGAATTATTTAACTACTTTTAAAAGAATCAAATAAACAATAAGTTAGCTTTATCATTAAGCTATTTCCGGTTTGTCAGACTCATCTTAGCCCAAGGGTATTGAACGCTGCCCTGTTGCCGCCCGACTTGCCTCCCGCATCATTGCCGCTTTGGGTAAAATCGTGCCGCATGACATCTCAGACTCTCAGGTTACGTCGACTTATCGCGCTTAAGGCTTTGCACATAAGGCATCAAAATCAGACAATGTGTATGAGTGTCATACTAGATGTAGTTAAACAACGTTAGATCTTTGGTCTTACCGAATGCTTGTTGCGATGCCTGTAACGCTCGCGAGTTTTCACTGAACTCGATCACGGCTTTGGAGTAATCCAAGTCCTCAAAGTTGCTCTTCGCTTTTGCCAGAGACAAATTAAAGTCTTCATGATTTTGCTCTTGGATATCCAGCGTACTCAATCGAGCACCGGCATCTGTACGCGCTTTATTCAAATGGATAAAAGCAGCGTGGAATTCTTCTGTCATTTGGTGCAATTTGGCGGTCGCCGACGTATCCGAAACCGATTTGTCTGACCATGCCATTGCATCCTTGAAGGTATCGAAAATGCTGAACTCTGCCCGCTTTTCGATCTCAATGCTGTCACCAGGCGTAATTTGGCCTTTTACGTGCACTTTCAGGCCTTTGTATTCAATCCCTTTCTCTGGAGAAAACTCATCGGCATCCACTACTTTGCCGTTACGCTCTAATTGGTAACCAAATTTGCCGTTATTCATATCGACAAATGTCACGCGATACGCCGCATCATCCTTCGCGTCAACGTTAGTGGCTTTGTTTAGCAACAGCTCAGAGCCGTTTTGTAGATCGTAATTCGGCTGATAGTCGCCAAATGGGTTTGGTATCTCCATAAACAGCTTGCTGCCAGGATCGTTCATTGGCATCTCAAGCATGCTGGAGACTTTCATTTTGCGCTGATAATCGTCCCCAGCGTATTGAACACTACCGTCTTTATCGCGATAGAATGGTTGGCTTTTTGGCTTAGTACCCGCAAACACGTAGTTACCAGATTCATCTTGCGAGTTCACTAAGTTAAGGAAATTGTTCGCAATCTCTTCTAACTCACGCTTCTTTGCTTGTCGGTCTTCAGCAGAAAAGGCACCGTTAATCATCTCCATCGTTAAGCGCTTCGACTCGTCGGCAAAATTCTCCGCATTGGCGATATTAACTTCGTGGTTTTCTAGACGATTACGCACCAACACTATAGAGCTAAGATATTGTTGTAGCTGCTCTTGTTGCTGACTAATGTTTTGGATGTAATGCGCAGCGAGGGGGTCGTCACTAGGTTTCAGTAACTTTTTCCCTGAAGCAAGTTGCTCTTGGTTGTGGTGAACCTTATTCTCTTGACGACGCAGATCATTTTGTACGGACTGATAGTTATGGAAACTAGAAATTCGGGTTAGCACTTATCTCTTCTCCTTACCTCAGTTGTAAAATGGTATTGAAGGTATCATTCGCCGCTTGCATCACACGTGATGAAGCCATGTACGCTTGTTGAAACTTCATCATGTTGGCCGCTTCTTCATCGAGGTTAACACCAGAAATAGAAGCAACGCGCTCTTGCGCCGCTTCATGCTCTAAACGAGCGACGGAGGCTAAACGGTTTGCTGTAGAAGACTTCAGTCCAACTTCGGTATTGAGGTTATGATAAACATCGATCAAGGTACTGGATTTTCCATCCATCATCTTGTCTGTTTGGATCTTCTGCATTTTTCTCAAGTTGCCGTTACCACCTTCAGAAGGCACCAAGTTTGCGGTGAATTTATCATTCATCAGTGCGCCTTCGCTCAACTCAAACACGGTTGCATCGCCGTTTTTATACAGCGGATGGCTTTTCGGCACTGATATTTCAATCTTCGGGTTATCTTTATCTAACGGGTATGAGTATTTGTCCGATAGTAAATTACCCTTGTTATCCGTGATCTTTAACCACGGCTTATCATGCTTCTCGTCGGCTGGTTGTACGGTAACCTCAAACTCTTTAACATCCCCCGCCTCACGAATTTTAAACTTGGCGTTACCTTGGGCAAAAGTGGTTGAGGCTTCATAACTTTGTGCGGCAATAGCTTTTGCGTCATTGGTTTCCATCTTTATGATGGCTGCACCACTTCTCGTTGGGCGGAGCAATACGCGCTCACCGGCGGCAAGGCCTTCACCAATTTGCACTTTCATACCATCCAGAACAAATGACGAATCCGAACGGTCGATGTTCAACGACATTTGCTCACCTTTCGGTGTTGTCACGCTGTATTGATCGCCATCATAACGCAGCGAATATTCACCACCTTTGATCGCGGAAATGTCCTCGATGTAAACCGCAACATCAGCTTGGGAGTCAGGCGCAGCAAAAACTCGAGATTTTGCCACCAGCTCAGAGTTCACGTCGGTAAATACGTCTTTACCTATCTTACCGTTGAGATCCAGACCTTGAGATTGCAGCTGATTAATTTTGTAGGAAAAGCCCGTCGCTAAACGGCCCATTTCATCTTGCAGTTGTGGGATGTGTTTGTCGCGCATTTCAAGTAAAGCGCCGATTTTGCCATCCATATCATCAGACTTGATCGCTTTAATGCCATTCCCTTCCACCATTGCTAATCGTCTTTGATGAACATCCGGATAGCCATCGATCATTTTGAGCTGGCTTGCTTCCGTGCCAGAAACAAGAGTGTGTCCATTGCCGATATGAACATTAAACCCTTCCGCATTTTTGCGTGGGGTTACGGTAACTTTGGTGTACTCTGACAGCTCAGTAACCAGCTTTTCATGCTGATCCATCAGGTCATTATGTGGACCGGGAGTACGCATCATCAGTCGATGAATATCGCGAATTTCCAACGCAAGTTGATTAACGCGCTCAATGCCCATATCCAATTTTTTATTGGTGACATCAGATTGCAGTCGCACGGTTTCGTGGAAATCATTTAATGTATCAGAGAAGATTTTCGCCTTTTCCAATACCACTTTTCGTGCCCCTAAATCGTTCGGGGTATCTGCCATGGTTTTTACCGCATCGAACCACTCATTCAGGTTCTCGGGAATTTTCTTCGATGCCACAGAGCTCAACATGCTAGAAAGCATATCAAGATTATCTTGGGTATCCGTTTTGTTGGCATTGTTGGTCGACGACAGGTTCAGTTCATTCACGGCAAACTGATCCCACGAGCGGCGAACATTTTCCACATGCACACCCATGCCGTAGGTAGAACCACCGAACATGCGCGGATCATTCGTGCCTTGGATAACAGACTGACGGCTATAACCCTCTGTATTAACATTAGAAATGTTATGACCAGTGGTGTTTAATTGTCTCTGAGCAGTAAGCACACTTTGAGTACCTACATTCAGAAGATCTGACGCCATACATGCCCCCAAAAACGAAATATAAATCGGCAAAACCGATCACCTAGACACATTAAAAGCAAAAGATGTGCCAAGTGATAGAAAGGCGTAGATGTTCAGATAAAGTGAAGGCTTGCACTATGGCAAGCCTTCGAGAACGTCATAAATTGTCGCAGAGACATTACATACTTTCGATTTTATCCTTCACCTGCAGGACTTTATCTGCGTAATTCGGATCGGTCGCGTAACCCGCACTGTGGATACCGCGAATAAACGACTCTGAATTCCCGCGTTGCTGCAATGCTGTATCGTAACGTGGGTTGTCATTCAAAAATCGTACAAAGTCATTAAAGCTGTCTTCGTAACTTGAGTAGGAGCGAAACGCTGCCGTCTCTTTCACTGGCGTGTTATCGTGGAACTCTAAAGTTTGAGTCGTCACTTTGTCACCCTGCCAGCTTCGATCTGCTTTGATATTAAATAAGTTGTTGCTGCTGCCACGCGCGTTCTTCACGACCTTTTGTCCCCACCCCGTTTCCAAAGCGGCTTGCGCAAGTAGCAAAGATGGCTCGACACCTAGGGCTTTCGCAGCTTTCTCCGCGTATGGCTTCATCGAGTTAACAAAGGATTCTGGTGAATCGAATCGAGTGGGTTCATTGCTTGGTCGAGATAGTTGACCAGATTCAATCAAGCGCTGTTCAATCTCGCGCGCTTTTTTCGGGTCAACACGACGATATTCCGCAGCATTGTTTGCCGCATCACGCATAGCCGTTTCTTTTTTGTCGTTCCCTTGCCCAGCCGTTAATTGCTTAACAATCATATCGGCCAGTCCCATTGAACCAGACGAACTCAATTCACTCGCCATCTGTTCATCCAACATTTGTCGGTAGAACTTCTCGTTTTGGCTGTTCATCATGTTGGACTCAAAGCCCTCATTGGCTTCACGCATGGATTTCAACATCATGGAGGTGAAGATCGATTCGAACTGACGAGCAGCCGCATGCAATGCTTCTTGCTCGCCATCTTTTCCCTCTTTCACTGCTTTTTGACGCAGAGTGTCCAGAGAACTGATGTCATGGATAAAACCAATGTCGTTAGGATTGTTCATTATACCTACCTCCTAACCATTAAATGATGATCAACTGGCCTTCAATGGCACCAGCTTGCTTCAATGCTTGTAAAATTGCCATCAAGTCCGAAGGCGCAGCCCCGACTTGGTTCACGGCACGGACCAAATCATCCAACGTTAAGCCTGGTTCGAACTTAAACATTTTTCCTTGCTCTTCGCTGACTTCGATATCCGAGTCTGGTACGACTACGGTTTGCCCACCAGAAAAGCCGTTAGGTTGGCTAACATTCAGGTTTTCTTTGATCGCAACCGTCATGCCGCCATGCGTTACTGCTGCTGGTTTAAGACGTACATGCTTACCAACTACAATAGTGCCCGTTCGTGAGTTAACGATGATTTTGGCTGCACCATCTGCCGGGTCGAATTCTAGGTTTTCGATTGCCGATAAGAACGCAACACGCTGACTGACGTCACGAGGAGCACGCACGCGCACTGATGTCGCGTCAACAGCGCTCGCCATTTGTGGGCCAAGGAAGTTGTTTACAGCATCCGCCATACGTTGAGCCGTTGTGAAGTCTGACTCAAGCAAGTTGAACGTGATGTAATCACCACGACCAAATGGGTTTGGAATTTCTCGCTCTACTGTCGCACCACTAGAGATAAGACCAACGGTTGGATTGTTACCTACGATTTTAGAACCGTCAGCGCCTTCAGCACTGAAGCCGCTCACCACTAAGTTACCTTGAGCAACCGCGTAAACTTGACCGTCGAGACCTTTGAGGAACGTTTGTAGTAGCGTACCACCACGCAAACTTTTAGCACTTCCGATGGAAGAGACAGTCACGTCCACTTGCTGACCCGGTTTAGAGAAAGGCGGCAACTCTGCCGTAACCATGACTGCGGCAACGTTTTTAATTTTTGGCTTTGTGCCCGGCGGCATCTGAATGCCGAAGTTTTGCAGCATGGCGGCGAAACTTTGCTCTGTAAACGGGTTCGCTTCACCCGTACCAGGTAAGCCTGAAACCAAACCATAACCCACGAGTTGGTTGCTTCGTACACCTGCCACTTGCGCGACGTCTTTGATACGTGCGGCTTGGGCTACGGTAGAAAACAGAGCAACGCTCATCAGTACTAAAAGGAGTTTTTTCATGCTTACTTATCTCTTGCAGTCAAATTGCCGTCAGAACGGCGTGTTATAGCGCTACATTAAAGAATCGTGCCAAGAAGCCTGGCTCTTGCATATCTTGTTGCAAACCAGTCCCTGAGTATTGAATTCTTGCGTTAGAAACACGATTTGATGCAATGGTGTTGTCGAAATTAATATCATCCGGACGAATAGTGCCACTTAAACGTATGTACTCATCACCTGTATTTAGCGTCATCCACTTCTCACCGCGGATCACGAGGTTCCCGTTTGCCAGTACTTCGATCACCTCAACAGTGATGTAACCACTGATGCTGTTGCTCTGCTTTGCAGAAGAGTCACCTGCAAATGAGTTGGAATTGTTTAAGTCATAAGAGAAATTATATTTTCCGCCAATTTGCAGCTCTTCTCCGCCCACTTGAAGCGGGTCCATTTGCGCTTCATTGGTTTTCGATAAATCGGCATTTGCGCTTTTCGTCGCACTGGTTGTCTCATCCAGTGTTACGGTAATAATGTCGCCAATACCACGTGGTTTAGAATCGTCGTAGAGATCGGTAATGTGCTCGGCGCTAAACAACGAACCTGTTGCAGCAGCATAATGCTCAGGTTTGTTTTTCGGATGAATTGGAGCCCAAGCAGGGTCGCCAGCAACCGGATCGCTTCTACCACGTAAAGTATCTACAATACCGCTGCTCTCTTCTTTCGATTTATCGCCTTCTACTGCGTCGACCACAGTGGTTGCTTGTGTCACTTCATCCGTTTCAATCGGTTCCAACATGGCACAGCCCGACATCGTAGCAATCAAAGCGAGTAGGCAAATACGTTTCATCGTGAGCTCCTCAAATCTTGCTCTTAATCGTTACAATTGCTGGTTAACGAAGCTCATCATCTTATCGACTGACGAGATCACTTTTGAATTCATTTCGTAAACGCGCTGGGCTTCGATCATGTTGACCAACTCTTCTGTTACATTCACGTTGGACGCTTCCAGCATGGATTGACGAATTTCCCCCAAACCGTCCAAACCAGGAACACCCTCTTGTGGATCGCCACTGGCACCCGTTGGTAAGTAAAGGTTCTGACCAATTGGCTCTAGGCCGCCCGGGTTAACAAAGTCTGTAATGGTTAGCTGACCAACGACTTGGTTGTCTTGCTGACCTCGGACGCGAACCGACACTTCACCATCCGTACCGACAGTAATAGAAATCGCATCTTCTGGAATCACAATTTCAGGCTCTACAGGGTAGCCAGAACCCGACGTGACTAACGTGCCTTCACCATTGAGCGTGAACTGACCGTTACGGGTATAACCGATGTTGCCGTCCGGCAATGTCACTTGAAAAAAGCCGTCGCCTTCCACCATCATGTCCAGTGCGTTGGTCGTTGTCTGTGCATTGCCGTGCGTGTGCACTTTTTGCGTCGCAACCACTTTAGAACCCGCACCTAGCATCAAGCCACTTGGCAGTTCCGTGTTCTGAGATGACTGGCCGCCAGGCTGGTTGATGTTCTGATAGAACAGATCTTCGAATACTGCACGGCTCTTTTTGTAGCCGACAGTAGAGGCGTTCGCCAAGTTGTTCGAAATCGTGGCAATGTTGGTTTGTTGGGCGTCTAGACCTGTTTTACTTACCCATAGTGCTGGATGCATAGTGAACCTCTAACTCTGTTAACTCATACGAAGCAGTGAATCTGAAGATTTATCCATTTCTTCAGCTGTGCTCATCATCTTGACTTGCATTTCAAACTGACGTTGTAAGTCAATCAATGCGGTCATTTCACCTACGGCATTCACGTTACTGCCTTCTATCGCTCCCGTCTGGAGGCTAACAGTCGCGTCTGCTTCGTAAGGTTGGTTTGGAGTTTTATGGCGAAATAAGCCATTGGTGTCTTTAAACAAGCTTTGATCATTAGGCTTAACAAGCTTAATGCGATCAACCGCTTGGAATTCTTCTGCCGGGGCACCTTGAGGAAGTACAGAGATGGTGCCATCCCGACCGATTTCAATTTTGGAGAGAGGAATAGGCAAAGTAATCGGCGCGTCGTTTTCACCCAGCACCAAATGACCACTTGCGTTGGTAAGCATGCCATTTTGATCTACTTTTAGGTTGCCGTTACGGGTCAACCCTTCTTTCCCTGTGTGATCGAGTACCGATATCCAACCGCTGCCTTCAATCGTCACATCCAGATCACGCCCTGTTGTAATCACGCTACCTTGAGCAAAGTTATGCCCTGGACGCTCTGTCATGCTGAACACACGTGAAGGATGGCCTTCACCATAAGCCTGCATTGAGCGAGCCTGTGCTAAATCAGCCCGAAATCCGGTCGTGCTTACGTTAGCCAAGTTATTAGCGCGCAATTGTAGTGCCTGCATATTTTGCTTGGCGCCACTCATTGCGAGAAACAGTGCGCGATCCATAAATTACTCCAAAAAATCTCTCTGTACACGGAGTAAAAGCAATAGTTATGCCAAAACAAAAATAAACTTATTAATCAATACTTTGAATTAAAAATCAACAATGAAAAGAGGTCAATAGAGGCAGAAAACTGTAACGAGAGGCAAGGTTTTGATCCATACGGCGGCAACAGCGGCAAATCGTAGATCAAAGCATGCTTAGCCTGAGTGAGGTGTATTCAGGCTAAGCATCAGATGAATGTCATGATGAAAGTGAACAAAGCGGTAATTACTAAGAAGCAATCACACGCCATTGCTTACTCAAGCAGAATATCGAATGACCCAGCTAGTGCTCTAGCGGATCTGTAAGATATTCTGTTGTAGTTGGTTGTGTACTTCTAGCGAACGTGAGTTTGCTTGGAAGTTACGCTGAGCAGAGATCAGGTCCACCAACTCCTGCGTCATATCAATGTTTGACTGTTCCAGCATACCGTTATTGATGGTGCCGAAAGAGCCTTTATTTGATTCACCCCAGATCTTGTCACCAGAGAACTGCGTTGAATCCCATTGAGTGCCGCCTTTCTTATCCAGACCTTGCTCGTTTGGAACACGTACGAGAGCAACACGACCCAATGTAACGTTTTCACCGTTTGAGTAAGTCCCCAATACGCTGCCGTTTTCATCGAAGTCAACTTTGGTTAGGAAGCCCGTCGTTGCACCGTCTTCGTCAAACTTAGTCAGTTCGAACGGAGCCGCAAACTGTGTTGCTGAGCCTAAGCCGAAGTTAAGCGTCTGCGCAGGATCGGCACCATTCATATCGACTGGTGTCGTGTTCGTCGCCGGATCGCCCAGAGCCACAGAAGTGATTGGCTGACCATTGTTCAAGCTCGCCAACGTACCATCGTTGTTGAACTTCATGGTATGCCCCACATGACCTGTTGGCGTTTGCGCATCACCAGCCGCAACATTTAAAGGCTTTTCACCTTCTTTATCTGTCACGGTGTAGTAAGTGTTCCATGTATTTGGCTGAGTCTGATCTTTCAAGTAATACGTCGTTAGCTTGTAAGACTGACCCATCGAGTCATAAATTGTCGAAGAGGTTGAACGGTTGTATGTATCTGGGTCTGAAAAATCAAACTGCGTTGGATCTTTCAAATCGCCGTTCGCTGGCAAGTTCACACCCACTTCAATGTTTGCTGTTTGTTTTGGCTTACCAAATTCAGCAGGAATATTGATGGGTTGTGGCTCGTATGAAGAAACCTCACCAGAGCTTGGGTCCACTTGGTAACCTAATAAGAACTCGTCGTTCGCGGTCACCATGTAGTTTTCTTTATTTAAGTGAAATGCACCATTACGTGTCAGTTCATTCTGTTGTGGAGTTAGACGCTCTTTCGCTACAGCGAAAAAACCTGTCCCCGAAACACGCAAATCCATTGGGTTGTTGGTGTAAATGCTAGAGCCTTCATGGAACTGCTGTGCCACTTGGCTTGCTTGTGCACCACCACCCGGTGTGGTTTTTGCGTTAGTAAATAAAGAGTTAGAGTAGACATCAGCAAACTCAGCACGGGACTCTTTAAAGCCGTAAGTGTTGGCGTTCGCAATGTTGTTACTGGTGGTGTTCAAATCCAGTTGGGCGGCGGACAAACCGCTTAAAGATACATATGACATTCCAAAATCTCCTAATCTAGCGAGCTATGACTACGCTTTGCCGACTTCCAATACTTCTGCAAGTCGAACTGGCGATTCAAAACCAGCCAGATTGAGTAATACGTTTCCGTCACCTTTGCCAAGCAATACGCTGTTTACGTTGGCATACGTCGATACTGGGAACTCTTGCGACTCCCCCTCAACTAAGCCAGACGCTTTCACTTTGTATTTGCCAGCTGGCAGTGGATTTCCGCTTTCATCTTTACCGTCCCAAAGCACACGCGTGTCGCCGGCTGGTTTCGCCCCTACCTCAAAGGTACGAACCAGTTGGCCAGCTTCATCCTCTACACGAACAAACAGATTATCGATAGATTGTGAAAGCTTAACCATTGCCGCCATTGGTGCGTCGTCCTGCTTCACACCTGCTGCTCCTGGGACCAATACGTCACGCCCTACCAAAGAGGAAGCTTGTAACGCTTGATTTGATGTCATTGACGAATTCAAACTCTCAAACTGAGTGTTCATCTTGCCAATGCCATCAACGGTCGCAAATGAAGCCATTTGCGCAATCATCTGGTCATTACTTACCGGCTTAAAAGGGTCTTGCTGAGACAGTTGCTTCGTGAGCAATGATAAGAAGTCTTCCTGTTTTAGGTCCTGCTTACCCGTGCTCTCTTCCGCTTTCTTGTTACTCTCTTGTAGACTTTTAAGCTGGTCGATATAGGACAAGCCGCTTTGACCAACGTTGTTAATTCCGGCCATACGCTACCCCCTTATCCTTATTGACCCATCTGCAGCGTACGCAGCAGCATTTGTTTACTAGAATCAGCGACCTGTACATTAGTTTGGTATGCACGAGAAGCTGAAATCATGTTTGCCATTTCTTCCATTACATTGACGTTAGGCTTGTAAATGTAGCCTTCTTCGTTTGCAAGGGGATGGTCTGGGTTGTACTCCGCACTCAGCGGTTTATCACTTTCTACAATACCCATCACTTTCACTGGCACCGTATCACCGCCACGCATGGCGTTACTTAACTCTGCACCAAACACGGCATGACGCGCTTTGTAAGTGTCTTTCGCAGAGCTGCTGACACTGTCGGCGTTCGCCAAGTTGCTTGAGGTAGTATTCAGACGAACGGATTCAGCGCTCATTGCGGAACCTGTCACATTGAAAACGTTAAATAAGCTCATCTAAATTATTCCCCTTTGATTGCTTTGGTTAAGTTCTTGAATTTGCTGCCTAGAAAGTCGAGTGATGCTTGGTGTCTGATTTGGTTTTGCATAAACAAGTTACGCTCTAAATCCAAGTCTACCGTGTTGCCATCTCCCGTATCTGGTTGCGTAGGAAGACGATATAACTTGTCCCCAACCAACGTTGTAGTGGCAGGAATATGCCGACCATCTGTGCGACTAAGACCAATGCTTGCCCCAGATGTTGCCGCTTGCAATTCCTTCGCAAAGTCTAAACCTCTTGCTTTGTAACCAGGCGTGTTTGCTTGTGCGATGTTGGTGGAAATCACCTCTGCATTGCGCTCACGTACGCCCACCGTGTGCTGGTGGATGCCTAGTGCATTGTCAAAAGATATAGCCATGTTTGCCTCTACAATTAAGAACTGACCGTGATTGATAACCAAAAAGCAATTAGCATGCCAAAACCTAAAGCATTACACCAACCTAGTGGTTACCGTGAATTGAAATAGCAATAAGTGAGCCAAAGTAACTGGAATGTCATGTCGTATCACTTTGCTCACTTAATAAAGATACACCGTGTTGAGGGCACAAGGCAAAAACGCGCTTCAACTAATTGAGTGATACATGAAGCGCTCGGCGCAGAAAGGTAACAAACAAAAAAGCCTGACACGAAGTCAGGCTTTTCTATCAATGAAGAGATACCGCTATTTAAGCTTGTAAATGATGCCCGGATTACAGCGCACCATTTCAAATTTATCAGTCAGACCAGTTAGCGACTCTGATGCCCCTAACAGCAAGTAGCCACCAGGGTTTAAACTGCTCGCCATTTGGTTAAGCACTTTAGATTTCATTTCTGGAGAAAAGTAAATCAATACGTTACGACAGAAAATGATGTCGAACTTACCCATCAGTGCGTAACTGTCCATCAAGTTTTGTGGACGAAAGTTCACCAAACGCTTGACGTTATCTTTAACTTTCATGCGACCACCGTCCGCATTTTCAAAGAAGGTGCGACGACGTTCTGGTGAAAGCCCGCGACCCAAAGCCAAGTTGTCGTACACCCCTGCACGACACATCTCGAGCATACTTGCCGAAATATCTGTGGCTGTAATGGACACGTTTGGTAACAAGCCCGGCTTGCGCTGTTGCGTTTCCAGGATCGTCATTGCAATAGAATACGGTTCTTGGCCCGATGAACTGGCAGCAGACCAGATCTTAATTGGGCGCTTGCTTGCCGCTACTTCTGGCAATAATTTGTCAGCTAAAACCGTGAACGGATAAGTATCTCGAAACCACAAGGTTTCGTTAGTCGTCATCGCATCCACAGCGGCGACTCGTAATTCTCGATTACGCCCTGTAACAACATCACGTAGCAAATCTGATAACGATGCGAGCTTAAACTTCGTCACTAAAGGACTCAGTCGGCTACGCACGAGGTATTGCTTGCTATCACCTAACACGATGCCACATTGCGATTCTAGAAAACGGCTAAAGTCACGATACTCTTGATCACTGATTGTAATAGCAGTCATTAATGTCTCTTTTATTGTGTTAATGCAGATTTAACCGCGTTACCCAACTCATCTGGGTTAAATTTCGCAATGAAGGTGTTGGCACCTACACGCTCAACCATAGCTTGGTTGAATACACCACTTAATGAAGAATGGAGGATAACATAAAGGTCTTTCAAATCGGCATGTCTGCGAATTTCAGCCGTTAAGGTATAGCCGTCCATTTCTGGCATTTCAATATCGGAAATAACCAACGAAATTTGATCGTAGATATTGCCTTCTTGAGCCATTTCAATCAACTTATTGTACGCTTCTTTGCCGTCTTTGACAGATACGACCTCAAAACCGATGGATGTAATCGCACGCTCTACCTGTTTACGCGCGACCGTCGAGTCATCAGCAATCAGTATGCGGCGTACAATAGGCTTTTCTTGTTCTGCTTGTGCGATTTCTTCGCCAATAGCGGAATCCATAGTTTCATCAACTGGCGCAATTTCTGCCAGGATTTTTTCAACGTCAAGGATCTCAACCAGCTCATTGTCAATGTTTGTCACGGCAGTCAAGTAGTGCGCTTTACCTGCGCCGTCTGGCGGTGGCAAAATCGCTTCCCAATGCATATTGATAATACGCTCAACCGATGATACCAAAAATGCTTGGATCGTACGGTTAAATTCTGCAATAACAACAAAACATTTATCTAAATCAGTGGTTGGGCGGCCACCAATTGCCAGGCTCAAATCAATAACGGACACGGTATGGCCGCGGATATGAGCGATACCTTTAACCAGAGGGTGTAGATTTGGCATTGAAGTCAGCTTAGGGCACTGTAGTACTTCTTTCACTTTGAATACGTTAATGCCGTAGCGCTGTCGGCCCATCAGTCGAAAGGTCAATAATTCCAATCGGTTCTGACCGACGAGTTGCGTACGCTGATTCACCGAGTCAAGAATCCCCGTCATATGCTCATCTCCATCTCAAACTTTTTGTTTTTAAATGATACTCTACCACTGGCAAGCACGATACCAGGGAGACAGTATGGCGTATTTCACTTTCACTTCGACACCATTGACTATGACAATATGTAGAGCGCTAATTACAAAGTACGCTAAGTCTATCGGCATTTTGCTCAGTATGTTTAGCTTTTTTGTTCATTCAGCTTCAGATAATCAGATCGAGCAAATAAAAACAGCAGCAGAACAACATATTCTTGCTACGGTTGATCAGCCTGATGGTGGCGAGCTATCTGTTAATGCGGCAGAGATCGACTCGAGAATAAAAGCAACGGATTGCCCTGTTCCGTTAGATACATCTGCCTCTTCCACCAGCAGCACGAGAAGTAACATCAATGTGTTAGTGGAATGCCAACCGGATGACTGGAAAGTCTATGTCCCTGTGAGGATCTCGGTATCAGTACCAATGATCGTCGCGACACGAACACTAGGGAGAGGAGAAATCGTCAGCGCATCGGATGTTACCACTTCCATGATCGAGCTACAGCGCTTTCGTAAAGATGGATTTTCTAGCTACGATCAAGTGGTTGGGGCAAAGCTAAAGCGTAATGTTCGCTTAGGCGATGTCGTAGAGAGAAATGATGTTTGTGTGGTATGCCGAAATGAAAAGGTCATTATCAAAGCGGTGAATTCTGGCATGACGATCACAACGCAAGGCACAGCATTGCAGGATGGTTCAGCTGGCGATCAAGTAAGAGTGAAAAATGATAAGTCACAACGTATAATAGAAGGCATAGTGACTGACATTGCGGAAATCACTGTTAATTTTTAATACCCACTGGTAGCGTGTTTAAACTGATCAATAAAAATGCAAAAAATGACTAAAGTTATTTTTGCGCTGGTCGATAGTCTGGATACCAGTATTACGATACAAGGCAAAGGTTAAACATGGCAGGTATAGATAATATACGTTCAGGGCAAATGATGACGACAACAAGTCGCGCACCTGCACGTAACGATTCCAATGCTACCAGCACGACAGAATCAAAAAAGGCGCCAGCGCAACAAGACGCAGTATCACTCAGCCAGCAAAGTAAAGCCGTCAGTAAACTCCAGAAGGATATGGCAGCTTCTCCGGCATATGACAGCGCCAAAGTTGCAGCAATCAAAGAAGCTATCACAAACGGTTCATACAAAGTCGATCCTGAAAAATTGGCTGACAACATGATTAAGTTTGAAAACGAATTGCAAGGCAAAAGCTAACTGACTTAGGCCGAAGGTAAGTATTTTATGGCAGCATTAGTCGATCTCGTTAATTTCCAGCTAGAAAATGCTAAGGCACTTTCCGCTGTTTTACGCCAAGAAACACAAGCAATCACGGCGCGTGTCTCTACCGAGATTGAGAACATTGCCAAACAGAAGATGACGCTCATTGATCAGCTCAGAACAACTGATCAGCGAATCGCCTCTCACCCGCACGTCAATCAACTTACTGAAGATGAGCACCTAAGTCAGGTTGTTGCTCAAATCCAATCGATCGTCCTCGACTGTCAACAAGTTAACCAAGTAAATGGCGAATCGCTTAGTCGCGCACAGCTGAGCTTCAATAAACTCAACAACATGCTTCAGCGAACTCATGGCAAAGTTGGCATGACCTACAATGCGGGCGGAAAAACCCACACTATCTCGACGCTTGGCACCAATATAAAAGCTTAAACGTCACTCCTACCCTCAATTCCCGCGCTCACGTAGATATAAAAAAGCGACTCATTGTTACCAATAAGCCGCTCAAAAAGATTATCTGTCTAGTGAAATGGTTTAAAACAAGGTTTGCTGACGCTTCTCAGGCACCTGCTGAACTTCTCCATAATCACGTAGCTTATCCATCTTACGGATATCCAGACGCAGCTCAGTCACATAACTGTCTTCAACAAGATAACTACGCACAACTTCTGCACCACGAATTACACCATCGACGGCACCAGTGGTGCTTTCAATACCCAAACGCTGGTCTTGCAGCTCTGCACGTCCACTAACACGCATGCCATAAACTTGCTCTGCTAGCTCACGATAAGCATCAATTTTTGATGCGCGCATTGCTCGTACACGCTTTTCTTCTACTGTGCGGCCTGTTTGCTCACTGACGCTAGCGTAGCCCACCGCAACTAAGATTTCATCTTGACGCATCTGTTGTAATGGCTGACACCCAACCAATATCAGTGTGGCAACAATAAATAATAACTTCTTCATGCTTCTATCCTATGGACGGAGAATCACAGTGTACGGCTGACGAATGGTAGGGTCAGAACGAATCAACACACCATCTTGTGTGCGGATGCTATTTAACGTATCTAAGTCACGCCCAATACGGTCAGCCGGAAGGAAACCTTGCGCTGTCGCTACAACTACACGGCTTTGCATGCCAACCACGCGTGCATTGACAAGCACTCCGCCCTCTTGGCGCAACATTGTTCCGGTCAGTACATACTGAATTTGCTGCTCTTGAGCTAAATCTTGCCAATCACGACTTAAAGCAAAATCGCCCTGCTGCGTCACTTGAATAGAGCCCGTAGTTTTGAAATCAACCACTTTAAACCCTCGGCGCTGAAACTGATGGATAAAACCTTCAGAGACCGAGTTACCTAACCAGTTTGTTGCATCCATATTTTGTAGATCAACAAACGAGGTAATCGCAATCGGTGTCCGCGCTGATACTGCCACATTAGAAACCATCAGGTCTTCTGTCATGCTCTCAATGAAAAAGTCCATCGTATGACGCGGACTATCCATCAGCATGAACTGGCTTCCCGAGTACGGTTCTTTACCATTGTAAATCGGTGAGTACGCGCACGATGTCAGAAGCGTCATCATCGATGCGGCGACAAGCCACTTTTTCATGGTTTGATTCTCCAGATAATCTTAGGTGATACCGTTCTTTATTAATTCCTTTCCAAGAAAGTGAATATTGGAACAGTCTTTGCTTTTCTTTGTTTGCCTAACGAAGAAAAACCCACCAAACTTCACTGAATTTGTTAAAGCAATATTTATACCCGAACGGTTGTAACCAATGAAAAAAATATTAAACAGTCTGTTTTCAATCACTTTAGTGATGCTTGTGCCTTTTAAGGTAATGGCATCTTGGTATGAAGTCACAGGCGTTGCCACCATCGTTTCTTCAGAAGAGACGGCAAGGCTCCATGCGTTGGAAGACGCGCTGTTCAAAGCCGTCAATTTTTCGGGCGCAGATATTGGCAGTATTAGCAACTTGATGCCGCTATTAGAAGAAAGCCGCAACGAATACCAGTTTACCAATCATGAAGTCCGTTACATTTTGGTCGAATCTGAACGCAAACGTCGCGGTAAAGTCGAGGTAAAAATCCGCGTTGATATTTATCCATCGGCAACGGGTTGCCACACCGATCAATACAAAAAGACAATGCTGGTCGGCAATATTGAGGTCGCATCACCACAACAAGCAGTGATGGGACAAATTTATCAAGTTGGTGACGATTTTAGCCACGTAGTGAACCGTCAACTTGATCAAACCTCACGCAGCTTTGTGTCTGTTGGTACAACGGACTACTCAATAAGCAGCAACTATCCTGCTCGCACTCAAATGATCGCGCAAGACAATGGCGCACAATACATCATTGGAGGGGTCATCACCGATCTCACTGCAACGGTCGAATCTCAACTATTGCAAGATGACATCATCAATCGTCAGTTTGCGTTAGAAATGAAAGTATTTGATGGTAAAACTGGCCATGAAATCTTCAACAAAGCCTACCGTGAGGTCGCGCGTTGGCCATTTGCTAAGACGAGTCAAGTGGACACTCGTAGTGCACGTTTTTGGGCATCGACCTATGGCGAGATGATGCTTCGCGTTAGTCGCAATATTATGTTGGATCTGGAGTCGGAGCTGTCTTGCAAAATTACACTGCCAGAGGTTGTGGCAGTCTTCGGTAATACCGTAACGATGGATCTCGGCCGCATGCACGGCGTAAAAGAGGGAGACAAATTGCAGCTTTGGCACACCGCGTCGTTTATCGACCAAAATGGATTGCCAAGAAACAAAGTCTCGCAAAGCGAAATTACATTAACGGTATCACGCATATACGAACACGAAGCGGAACTGACGATTGATCAGCCAAATTTAGCGTCTAGCGTTCAAATTGGCGACGTAATGAACAAGATCCTATAAAAGCAAACATTAAGTCTTGAGATATGCTCACTTTTGAATATCATAGGCAGCGCATCTTATTTGATTATACCAATGACCGTAGCGAATCGTTCAACGTGATGCTGATACAGATCTAAGTAGATTGCTAGATTTGAACTCAGTAAAACAGTGCAATGAACTGCAACTATTGGTATTACGCCCCCATGGCACAGCTGGATAGCGCAGTCCCCTCCTAAGGGACAGGTCGTAGGTTCGAATCCTACTGGGGGCGCCATATCATAGCCTTAGCTCCCACTTGAGCTAAGGCTTTTTTGTATCTTCAATTTCAAGCCTCGCACTGCTCCCCCTAGTACACCGTGTTAGATAATCTTCCCAGTAATCAATATGATCGGATCGGGTGTTTCGGTTACGGGATAAAGCCTTCTACTGATCTGACTTCTTCCCCTTGAAATCATTTCAACAAGCCCTATTTACAGTTTTGTATTTTATTACTTTAATTATCTATGAGTTTTGCTTACCCTTTTGGCTATTAATAAAATTATTAGTTAGCACTATGTCTAAGAGCAATTTAATAACTAACACTGGACACCGCTTTATTTCTAAAGGCAAGACAGCCTTTAAGATACATATCCATACCCCCGAGGATACGGTACTACACCGCTCGGTAGGATTTGTTCGTATTGGAGAAAAGAAAGGCTTACAAAAAGCCATTAAGCTGAGAAACGAGTTAGGCCGGCAAATGTGGGGCAAATTCTGGCGACGTCTTTTGAAAGACCCTTACCTAATGACTAGGCTTCCACATAGCGTTGAGCCTAAAATCGTTCACAAGCCTAACCCTACTCTTGAAAACCCTGACAACCGAGATACGTGTTACATCGCCAAGTGGCGAGAGTTCAATGATGACGGTGAGTATAAATATAAAACGGTGGTTCGCTCTATTAGTAAGTACGGCAAACTTGCCGCCTACATGCAAACCAAAAAAGCGTTGTTAGAAGCACATAAAGATAACTTGGAGATCCTGACATTCATGGGGCGTTTAAACAGCATTGATCTTAAGTAATACCTAGCCACTTTGAACATTTCAGTCAGTTTTTAAAGAGAAATAAAAAGCCCCAAAGAGCGAACTCTTTGGGGCTTTCAGCTTCAGTCTTCTATACTACGGTCGAATAGGAGCTTATTGCTGAACTTGGTATTCAAATTCTGGAACAACGACTTCTACGCGACGGTTTTGTTGACGACCTTCACGAGTGTCGTTTGAAGCGATTGGGTTATTTTCACCTTCGCCACGAGCTTGGATACGTGATGAATCAATACCTTTTTCAACGAGTGCGTTAGCAACAGACTCAGCACGTTTTTCAGAAACCTTTAGGTTGTAAGCTGCTGGACCAGACGTATCTGTGTAACCTACAACTTCAACGTTCGCTTGTGGGTGCTCGTTTAGGAAAGCAACTAGGTTATCAAGTTTTGCAGCGCTCTCTGGTTTTAGAGTTGTGCTGTTTAGATCGAAGCTACCTGTGCCAATTGTTTGAGTTTCGAATGTTTTCGTAACTACAACTGGCTCTTCTACCACTTCTTCTACAACCACTTCTTCAACAACAACTGGCTCTTCTACGATTACTGGCTCATCGTTGCCGCCGAATTTGAAAGAAACACCTAGTGTTGCAGTGTTACCTGTCGCACGAGTTACATCGTTGCTGATGTCAGTCAGTGTTTGGTATTCCGCACGAGCTGTTACGTTTTGGCTTAGGTTGAATTCAAGACCAGCTGCGCCTAGGTAAGAGTAATCATCTTTGCCATCAAACATTACGTAAGCGCCACCCACTTTACCGTAAAGTGCGATGTCTTCAGTGATTGGTAGGCTAAATTTAGGAGCAAGAGTGATTGCTTCTACGTGGCCACCGAAAGAAGTTTGGTTAAAATCACCGATGTTGTCGAAACCCGCTTCTACTGCGAAGTATTTATTCATTTCGTAACCAACAAAAGCGCCAAGAGTAGAATCGTCTTTGTCACAAGCCTGGCCCGCTACACACGCGTCTTCCATCCATGACTTACCCATCTTACCACCAACGTATACTTCTGCTTGTGCTGCTGAAGCCATAAGTAGAGACGCTGAAATTACCGCTGCTAATTTTTTCATTATTGATTCCTCTAAAGAAGTTCTTTTGTTAGATGCCGAAATGCGCCGTCTGACTGACGTTGTATTTCAATTCTTTTTATTCATTCCTTGAGTGACATACTTAGTCAGCTTCTTTTTATGCACATGCATTTTTTTTATGGAAGCAACTTACGTACATTTCCTGTTCAGAGATACATATCGCCATCTCGGTATCGCTGACGGGATGAACTATAACGCTAAGAAATCGCGAGAAAAATCCCAATTCTGTCAATTTATTGTCATCAAAAATCTCGACAACATGTGATCTTAAGCAAAAAAATCCCCACGCAACCACGACGCAAACGTTTGCTTTAATTTTTGGAACAACATAGCTAAAGCAAAGATTTTTCTTAAAAATGAGACAAATAAAATGGAACTTTAAGGAACATGGATAAAAATCAATCAGATATTTGATATGTAATCGCTCATTTTTTATTCATACCAACGATATTTGGATTAAAAAATCTTATCCATATTGAGGTAAATTACAGGTGAAACCATCTCTTCATTCACCAATATGAGAGAAAGTTTCTCGTTATCTAAATTGAAGATACAAAAAAGCCGCGGTTGCTCACCGCGGCTTTGTGACTATTTATTCAAAAGAACGTTCAGTTCAAAGCAATTATGCGTTTGCTTCACGCTCAGCAATGAACTCAAGCGCCATCTTAATGCGAGCAATACAACGCTCTTTTCCAACCAGCTCCATTACTGCATCGACAGAAGGAGACTGACCCCCGCCTGTTACAGCAACACGTAATGGCATACCGATTTTGCCCATGCCGATTTCCAACTCTTCACATACTGCTGCGATAACGCCATCTTTGATGTTCGCTGTCGTCCATTCAGTTAGTGCTTCCACTTTCGCTAATGCAAGTTCTAGAGGCTCTTTAGCCACGCCACGCAGGTGTTTCTTCGCTGCGCCCGCTTCAAACTCAGAGAAATCTTCATAGAAGTAACGGATTTGCTCAGCTAGCTCAACTAGTGTGTTGCAACGCTCACCCACCAGCTTGATCACGTCAGTAATAGCAGGACCATTCGTTACGTCTAGTTTTTGTTGGTCTAGATGCCATTGTAGATGCTCAGCAACGTACGCAGGATCTGAGTTCTTGATGTAGTGGTTGTTCAACCATTGCAGTTTGTCAGTGTTAAAAGCAGACGC
Organism: Vibrio sp. 1874; assembly: GCF_033344395.1. NCBI lineage: Bacteria > Pseudomonadati > Pseudomonadota > Gammaproteobacteria > Vibrionales > Vibrionaceae > Vibrio > Vibrio sp. 1874. The sequence continues at coordinate 27,929 of NZ_JAWPOR010000022.1, read as the reverse complement.
TGACTTAGATACTGCGTTTAGGCTAAATAGATTGATCATCTCTTCTTGAGAGAAGATTTCTTGGTCCCCATGAGACCAACCAAGGCGCACTAGGTAGTTGTTTAGTGCCGCAGGCAGGTAGCCCATATCGCGGTATTGCATGACTGATACAGCGCCGTGACGTTTAGACAGTTTCGCGCCGTCATCACCCAGGATCATTGCACAGTGTGCAAATGTAGGTACTGGCGCACCTAGTGCTTCGTAGATGTTGATTTGACGAGGCGTGTTGTTGATGTGGTCTTCGCCACGAACAACGTGCGTGATACCCATGTCCCAGTCATCCACTACTACACAGAAGTTGTAAGTAGGTGAACCGTCAGTACGACGAATGATTAGGTCATCCATTTGATCGTTGCGGATTTCAATGCGACCACGGATTTGATCATCAAATACTACGCTGCCTTCTTTCGGGTTACGGAAACGGATAACACATGGATCGCCATCTTTTGCCGCTTCGTTTGCTGCTTTGATTTTTGGATGGTTAGCATCGTAGCGAGGCATTTCTTTATTTGCTTCTTGCTCTGCACGGATTTCATCTAGCAGCTCTTTAGACGCGTAACATTTGTAAGCTTTGTCTTCAGCAAGAAGCTTATCAACCATTTCGTTGTAACGGTCAAAACGTTGAGTTTGGTAGTAAGGACCTTCATCCCACTCCAAGCCTAGCCATTCCATACCTTCAAGAATTGCATCAACCGCTTCCTGAGAGTTACGCTCAAGGTCTGTATCTTCGATACGTAGAACGAATTCACCACCTTGGTTTTTAGCGTATAGCCAAGAGTAAAGTGCAGTACGCGCACCACCAACGTGTAGATAGCCAGTTGGGCTAGGAGCAAAACGAGTTTTAACCGTCATTTGAGTTCCTTAGGGGTAATGAGCAACGAGAGATCTCTCGTTGTAATGTCAAGGATAAAAGTGGCGACATTTTACCACCGTAAGTCAATTCTACAATCGGTTTGACAACAGAAATAAAAACAGGGCAGAACCAAAAAGGCACAGCCCTGCTATTTACTGTTAAAGCACGAGACGAAATTACTTCAGGTTACGCATTGCCCATTGCATAAATTCTTGCTGCTCTTCACGGCTCAATTCATTAAACGATGCTTTGATTGTTTTGGTTTCCGCTGGAGAAGACGCAATGCTTGCCTTGGTCGATTCTTTATTCATTGCGTTGTTATAGTCGGCAACTTCTCGTTCGTAATCACGAAAACCTTGCAAACCACCTTTACGAAGTTGAACCATAGAGAATGCCACTTCTTTTCCGTTTTTGTCTTTCAATACCACTTTAGGATCGAGTTCGAAGGCTCTCGCCTCTTCAATAGTACGGAATGTTTGATAAGTCAGAGAAAGCTCGGTGTCTTTTTCTGCATCAAACTCTAATACCAGCGGCTGCGAATCGAATTTACGGCGCTTTCCATCTTCAAATACAATTTGTCCAACCGTTACCGCCAATTGGTTTTCCCCATCTTTTAACTCGATGCTGTTATTCTTGGATATCCACTCAGGGTAGACGAACTCGCCGTTGAGAACGCGAGGAACTAATTCAGATTGCAGAGTGAGTTGAGCTGCAAAAGCTGGCGCCGAAAGCATTGCGCAAAGTCCGAGAAGTGTCGTTGTTTTTTTCATCATGGTTTCTCACTTTATACCAATTTAGATAAGCCTCTAAAACTTACAGGCCAGTCATTTCAAAGGCTTATTTGAATAAGTATCAAGATAAAAAGGGCGTTTCCGCCCTTTTAGCTGCTTCTTTAATTAGAAGTAGTATTCAACACCTACAGAGAACTCGTCGTAGTCAGCAGACTTCCAACGTGCTTCTGTTGGTTTATCTAATTGAGACGCACCGTCGCCAAAGTCTAGAGTACGAGCACGTACGTACAGCACTGCCGATGGGTCTACGAAATACATAACTTGTGCTGATAACACATCGTCCGCTGTATCGTTAATTTTCTTACCATCACGCTCGAGATCAAAGTTAGCGGCGTAAGCCAGTTTGTATTGCCAATCACCCGTGGTGTACATGATAGCGGCAGACATTGCATCTTGCTTTTCACTCACACCATTGCTTGCGTCCGCTTCCATGTATTTGTATTGCGCAAAGAAAGAGATCCCGTTATCAAACCAGCCTTGTGCCCCTATCAAGTACGTGTTGTTTTCCCACGTTTGGCTTTCCATCTTGATATTACGGTTACCTTCATATGCCGCATCTAACTGGATAGGACCAATTTTGTAGTGTGCTGCGATACCACCCCAGTAGTCATCCCCTTCACCTAGACCTGCTTTATCACCTGCACCAGCTGCGATATCTAGGGAGAATTTGTCAGCAAACATTGGAGAGTCCCAGCGGATAGTGTTTGATTGACGGTCTTGGTACTTGGCGCCACCAATAGCACCACCCCAGTCGTATACATCGCCGAGACCAGGGTTAGATGCTGGCCAGTCAACCAATTCGTACATAGGTGTCAAAACGCGACCCAGACGAATTTGACCCCAAGATGCACTTTCAAAACCGACGAATGTGTCACGTTCACCAAGACCTGCGCCCTCGCCACCAAAGCTAGGGTCTACATAACCGCCTTCGATTTGCCAAATAAAAGTAGGGTCGAAGTTAGCAAATTGTTTTTTACCACGGAAACCAATACGAGATTCGTTGTTTAGCTGCATGCCACCCAAATCATCGTCCGTTGCTTTGCTACCAGAATCGTAATCGCGGTACGCGGCCTGCATCGCGATGATTCCGTAAACTTCATAAGAAAATGAATCTTTGGTTAGAAACTCTTTTGCTGCGTCACTGTTTGCACCATCAGCAAATGCAGCACCACTGAACATCATGCCGGTAATTGCCGTGGCAAGTAGGCTTTTCTTTAGGTAAGACATTATAAACCCCTATATTTTTAGTTTTTTCCATTTTCAAATTCACTAACTAGGACATGGCAGGAACTTGAAACAGTGTTTGGACGGGGCAAATATGACAAACTTTTTTCGCACTAAAAAACTTTCGCTACAGCAATCTGAGCGACTTCAAAATGAGAAAATCAAAAATAAAATAAATCAATAAAAAACAACTGGTTAACATCAAATATAAAAAATAAAAAACGTTAAAAGTACGTTTTGACACTGAACTGACATTGAGAGTATCTAAAAAACGTGAGCGACTTCATTCATCTTTTAGGTGTTTTAACGGAACTTTATATTCAAAGAGAAAAAACCTTGAGATCACTCGCAAGTAAAATGACCGTGCACTTGTGGGATTCGAGAGATTTTGACGAAATTGTTGTGAGTAGCAAATGGGTATTGACCTTACCCTTGCAGGAAGGTTTAAGCTCATAGCATCACTACTATTGAGGTGCAGATTATGTATCAGTTAGTTATACCTTTATCAGGGCTCAACTGCATGGGCTGTGCGAGAAAAGTTGAGAAGGCTTTACATGCAAATCACGATGTGGAGATCCTCAATTTGTCCCCGACGCAAGTAGAGGTCAAAACCGAGTCTTCTCTTAAAGAGCTCGTCTCGTCGATTGAATCTCTTGGTTACCAAGCAGGAAATCACTACGAACTAAACCTTTCAGGCTTAAGCTGTGGCGGCTGCGTCAAAAAACTTTCATCTTTATTAGAATCTAATCAAGACGTTATTTCTTTTGAGGCTTCAACAACGCACTTAGAGATTCGTACCCTCCTCTCCGAGCAACAAGTGATCGACTTAATAGCAACACTCGGCTATACCGCCAACCTTGATTCTGTCGAAGTAGAGAACGAAAGCTCACCAGAGACCGAACAGGTAGAAAAGCAAAGCAATATTAAAGATACGCAGGTGCCACCAGCGAGTATTCAATTGCAAATGCTGATTCAAGGCATGACGTGTGCGAGTTGCGTCTCTTCAGTAGAGAAAGCACTTACTAACGTAGAAGGCGTTGAGAAAGCACAGGTCAACCTCGCAGAACAAAGCGCACTAGTATTCGCAAGCCAAGACTCTGATGACCTCCTTAACGCAATTGTTGAATCGGTAAAACAAGCCGGTTACCAAGCAGAGATCCTACAAGACGCCGCAACCCAGCAAGAAAAGCAAGCGCAGCAACAACGTCAGCAACAAAAACGCTTTAAACTGGATGCTATTGCTGGCCTTGTCGTCGGTGCCCCTTTAATGATTTGGGGCGTTGCTGGCGGCAATATGATGATTCGCAACACCAACGACCAATTAGCTTGGGGCGCGATCGGTATCGTATGTTTACTCCTTCTTGCCACAGCGGGGAAACACTTCTTCAGTAACGCTTGGTTAGCAGCTACTCACAAGCGCGCCACCATGGACACGTTAGTCGCGCTCGGTACTGGCGCAGCGTGGTTCTATTCGATGCTTGTGGTGATTTTCCCAGACTGGTTCCCTCTTGCTTCACGCCACGTGTACTTTGAAGCGAGTGCAATGATCATCGGCTTAATTTCTCTTGGTCACTATATAGAGGCAAAAGCCAAAGCAAACACAACACGCTCATTGCAAGCTCTGATTAACCTGCAACCTCAGCAAGCTACGGTAATTGCGGAACAAGGCGATCAACAAATCGCGGTTGAGCAAATCACGCTAGGCATGAAACTGCGTATCAAACCAGGCGAGAAAGTGCCTGTTGATGGTGTTGTGATTCAAGGTGAATCATACATTGATGAGTCGATGCTCACTGGTGAACCAGTACCAGTGTTAAAAGCGCAAGAGGCTCAAGTGTCTGCTGGGACATTAAATACCGATGGTGGATTAGTCATTGAGGCAACGGGCATTGGCGCAAATACCATGCTGGCTCGTATCATCCGCATGGTGCGCACAGCGCAAAGCAGTAAGCCAGCCATCGCGAAACTGGCAGACCAGATTTCATCGGTGTTTGTCCCTGTCGTTGTTGGCATAGCAATACTGGCCGCGCTCGTTTGGTTTGCCGTTGGCCCAGAGCCAAAAGCGAGTTATATGCTGGTGGTCACCACAACCGTCCTGATCATCGCCTGCCCTTGCGCTCTAGGCTTAGCAACCCCGCTTTCTGTCACGGTGGGAGTAGGTAAAGCCGCAGAGCTCGGCATTCTGATCAAAGACGCCGACGCCCTGCAATTGGCAAGCAAAGTCGACACGGTTGTGTTCGACAAAACTGGCACGCTTACCCAAGGTAAACCTAGCGTTCAGCAAGTGTTTACTCACGCCACCAGCCAAGAAGATCTATTGGCTTTAGCGTATGCGGCAGAGCGTCAGTCTGAGCACCCACTGGCAAAAGCGGTATGTGATTACGCCAAACGACACGACGCAAAGGATGTCTCATTAGACAAGTTTGAGAACGTTCGCGGGCGCGGCATTTGGGCGACGTATCAAGATAAACCGCTACTCATTGGTTCGCTTCAATTTATGCAAGCAGAGAACGTCGAGACTAGCGCACTAAAATCTGCCATCGATGAATGCGCAAAAAATGCGTGGACTCCGGTAGCTGTGGCATTGAACGGCGAACTGATCGGTCTGATCGCCATTGCCGACCCGATCAAATCAGATGCGAAACAAGCGCTCTCTGCATTAAAATCGCAAGGCATCAAAACGGTAATGCTGACGGGCGATAACCAACACGTTGCCAATGCTATCGGCCAAGAACTTGGTATTGATGAAGTGATTGCCCAAGTAATGCCAGATGATAAAGCTCAGCACATTGAGCAACTTCAATCTCAAGGACATGTCGTGGCAATGGTGGGGGATGGCATTAACGACGCCCCTGCTCTCGCGTTATCCAACCTAGGTATTGCCATGGGTAGCGGCAGTGATGTCGCCATTGAAAGTTCGCAAATGACCATCCTGAACACGTCACCAATGGCGGTAGTACATGCGATTGAACTCTCTCGCGCTACACTTAAGAACATGAAGCAAAACCTATTTGGTGCCTTTGTTTACAACTCGTTGGGTATTCCAGTTGCCGCTGGTGTGCTTTACCCAGCGTTTGGATTTTTGCTCAGTCCTGTTGTCGCAGGAGCGGCAATGGCACTGTCTTCAATTACTGTCGTTAGTAATGCAAATCGACTACGACTGTTTTCAGTAAAATAACCACTTCTTTTTGAGGGTATTATGAAGTTGAAACTATTGACCTTTGCAATGCTTGCGACCGTGTCCGCCAACGTATTGGCAGCCGATGTCATTAACCATAAATCGCCATACTGTGACTGTTGTGGAGAATGGACAAAACACATGGAAGAGAACGGCTTTACGGTCGAAGAAAAATTGCACGATGACATGAACGCCATCAAACGCGATCTAGGCATCAAGAATGAACAGCTTTACTCTTGCCACACGGCAGAGATCAACGGCTATCTGTTTGAAGGTCACATTCCAGCCGAAGACATTAAAGCGTTTTTGAAAAATCCACCACGTAACGCAAAAGGCCTATCAGTACCGGGCATGCCAATGGGCTCCCCTGGTATGGAATATGGCGACAAAAAAGACAGCTACACCGTTTACGCCTTTAACGAAAAAGGCCAAGTGTTCGAATATAGCCACCACGAAGGCAACGACCAATAAAAACAAAGCCCAGCGAGATAAACCGCTGGGCTTTTTCTTAATGGACAGTTAAGACAAATATAAAATTAGAAGCCGTAAGAGGCACCAAATACAAAAGCGTTATTCACTAGGCTGTCACCACTCGCGTTTTCTGCACCGTGTGCTTGACTACGGAACTCAAAGTAAGGTTGAACACCTTTACGAGTCCACGTTGCACGAAGCTCGTGGTCCATGGTTTCCGCTTCAATCATGTAGACGTTGTTGTAGCTTAGCGTCACATCCTCATTCATCACGTAACCGATGCGGTTGTCCATGCGGTAATCTGTATCCGCATCTGCGTCTGTCGCATCAATGTGCGCACGAGTACGGTTACTTAAGGAGATGCCGTTATCGAAGTTGTAACCGATCTTAACCAATGGACGGTACTGTACATTCTCGCCAGCAGAGAACAGGTGTTGGTAACCCGCGACAACCCATAAATGATCGGTAATATTAAATGACTGCTCACCACCCACAGTGATTGCTGGTGTTGTGTTACCTGCGCCACCGTTTTCTGTTTCCAGTTTACCCAACTGAATACCATCAAATTCGGTGTAAACCGTAAAGCCGCCGAATTGGTTATCAAAAGTATGACCAGCTTCCAGTGTAGACGTAACGTCCGAACCATGAATTCGACCATCATCGTGGAATTGAACATTACCTGTTACGTAAGAAGAACCAGCAAAAGCGTTAGAAGCGAAAGCGAGAGAAAGAGCACTCAGTGCAAAAATGTTTTTCATAATTACTGCCTTTATTTATTCACGTTATGCGATAGTTTTAGAGGGCATCTCTTCCCTTTTATCGCAAACTTTGGAATGTGCCTCCTTGGCGTTCGCAATATTGTTTTAATTAATTCGCGATGGAAAATAAAACATTTTAAAAAGTGATCTTGTTCAAACCGAGCTCAACAACCCTGATAAAAACATGGGAAATACAGGCACTTATCGTATTTTTATAAAATTATTCAAAAAATAGAAGTGTGATCATAAACAGGTTGTTTATTGATATTTAGCAGATTAAGTCGATCCAGTTCACAATAACCTTGACCATTACAACCAAAAACTTATTTATCAATGAAAAATAATTAGACATCGATCACGCTTAATTTCCTCAAAAAATAAAGGAAGCCCCAACATGATGTTGAGGCTTTGCCAAAAAATTAACTTACAAGAATCGAGTTATTTCACGCTGGTCACTCGACTTGCTTTCTCACCGGTTGCTGACACAGAACGGATAAACATTTCACCTTTCACATTTGGACGAGCATTATCTGCGTAAGTTAGCCAGTTCTTGCCGTCTAGAGAGTATTGAAGCTTCACACCCGGGAACTGAACGTTCATTGCCAGTTTACCCTCTTCAACTTTCGCGCCTGGTACAGGTAGACGGTAGTCGATACCTGATTTCTCTAGCTTAGCCAGTTCACGTTGGCCAAGTACGTTCGCAAAGCGGTTGTAGTCTTGGTTTAGCGCAGCTTTGTCTACTAGGTTAGAGCTTTGCGAGTATTCAACACCCACTTTGTAGTCGTTTTCCCAATCAGCACGGTGCCATGCACGCTCAGCTGCTGCTAGTACGCGAGGGAATACCATGTACTCATATTGCTCATCGTTGCGTACTGTCTCAGACCAAAGCTGTGCTGATAGGCCATAGAATGGTTTCGCTTCGATATCACCTTTACCAGTGAAGCCATTGCCATCACGGTCTACAGAGGTTTCTGCGTTCTGAGGCATGTTCTCTGGTGCAAAGCCAAACATCTTACGAGTATCTGTTGCACGTGTAGCCCAGTAGTAACCACGCTCTTTCGGGTCAACTTCGTACGGCATGTCCATGTACACGTAGTCTGGGTTAGAAACGATCACGTCGTAACCTTTCTTAGACCATTCGTACACTGATGATGTGCCACCCCAGTAAAGAACGTCCCAGAAGTTAACACGCGTGTTTTCTGTTGCGAACGCTTTCTCACCTTCACTGTATTTAAGACCATCTTGCCAAGCTTGGAAGTTTGGAATGCCTTTCTCTGCCACCATCTTCGACACTTCTTCTGCAAAGTGGCTTGGTAGATGAGCAAAATCGCTTACCGTACCGTCTGCAATTAGCGTCTGACATTGTGGAGACTGTGCGAATGGCTTGTCTTGCTTAGACAAATCAATGTTACCCTTCCAGCTTACTTTGTCTTCTGCGTTGATATCTTGCAGACCAGCGCCTAGCTTAATGTTCTTCGCTTCGTCACCACCGAAGTGCCATGTTGTTAGCGGCGTGCCTGCCTCTTGGTGCATTGCTGCTACTTCTGAAATCACCTTATCAACGAAGCGAGTTGAAGATTCCATACATGGGTTGATGAAGCTTTGCTTGTTGTAGAACTGAACCGTCGTTACGTTCGATGTATCTTGAGGATCCATCAGGCGGTACTCGTTCGCTTCTGCTTCTTTACCTTCTTCCATTAGACGGTCGTAACGTGCTTCCATTGATACCACTGCTGCACGAGCGTGCGCTGGCATATCAATTTCAGGGATCACTTCGATGTTACGCGCTTTCGCGTACTTCAAGATGTCCACGTAGTCTGCTTTGCTGAAGAAGCCAGAACCAAAGTTGTCTGTCGTTGCACCTGAGCCAAGCTGAGGCAGTAAACAGCTTTTCTCTTCCAAATCGAAACAACGGTTAGCACCCACTTCAGTCAGCTCAGGCAGACCCGGGATTTCTAAACGCCAGCCTTCATCATCCGTTAGGTGAAGGTGTAGTTTGTTCATCTTGTACGCTGCCATTTGGTCAAGCGTTGCAAGGATTGCGTCCTTAGAGTGGAAGTTACGAGCCACGTCCACCATCACACCACGGTAATCAAAACGCGGCGCATCTTTAATAGACAGTTGTGGTAGAGAATCAGCATTTTGGCTATCTACCAGGCCAAAGATAGATTGTACTGCGTAGAAAGCCCCTGCTTGGTCGAACGCTTTAATCACAATACTGTCGCCTTTGATGCTCATTTCGTAAGCACCAGATTTTGCTAATTCACCGGTGAAGTCTGCAGGAACAACAGTGATGCTTACAGGAAGATCACCACGAACATCCACACCTACCACTTCTGCACGATCTTGAATTGCTGCGTATTGAGTCGCATCGAATGCGTCTTTAGGCAGCGCGATACCCGCCGCGATATCTACGGTACCTTTACCTGCTTCAACAGACAGTGGCGTTGGTAGTAACGTGGTTGATACGTCTTGTTTTACTAGGTCTTCGTTCTTCTCGAAACGAGACACAGCGTTTGCAAATACGTTGTTGTCATCTGGCGTACGTTTTAGGTTGTTCCCCTCAAGGCCAGTCACGAAAGATGCAACGTCTTCTGTGTTAAGAGAAGCAATCATCTTAGGCTCTGCATTTGGTGCAGCAACGAACGCGCCTGGCATGAAGTCAGTTTCAAATAGCTGCCAGTATTCAGCAACAAGAGGAAGCACAACCTCTTCACCCGCAGCAAAACCATCAAACTTATCTGTCGGTTCTAGTTTGTGTAGGTCACCCGTTACGCGAGAGATTTTGAACTGTTCGTTTTCAACATCCAGAATCAGACGAATGCTGTGGAAGTAAATAGCCCAATCTTTTGAGTCAACCGCTTCTCCTTGGTTAACCAACGTCATGTTTACCTTGTTACAAGACGCCCACTCAGCCCCTAAGCCCTGACAAGCAAGACCTTCGTTTGCGCCGTGGTTAGTCAACACTTGGTATTGAATATCAAGATTATTAGCCAACGAATTTACAACTTGTTGTTCAGAGCTTTGCAGCGCAGCGCAACCTGCTAATGTAGTGATAACAGAAATAGCAATCAGACTAGGTTTAAACATCTTACTTCCCCAAAAAAGTCAGTGGTTCAAAACGACAATGATAAAAATCTCGGCCCCTCAAATGCGAGGTACCTAACCGTTACATTCAACATACAACCTGTTATTTCTAAGCGTAAAATAAATAGAAATAGGAAGTGATCCAGCTCAAAAAATGACACTCAGCAAAAACAATAAAAACCTAATTTTCATGGAGTTACAATACACGTCAAAATCGAACAACTTGTTTTGACGAGTTTGCTGCGATCTAGGTCACTTATATTCATGAGTTACGACTGATTTTGTAAGATTTGGATCACGCCTAATTATTTTGTGAACCATTAGTAAGCGAATTACCTATTTACCTTTCGTGAAGTGACTCTCATTTATTCGTCGTCAAAACTCGTCAATATTTTTATAAATGACGATTTTGTCGAATACACCACTGGAGAAATTGCACTTAACCTCACGCTATTTTGCGTATAAAGTTTCAAGGTATCTTATCTGAGGACCATTCTATGTTTCGTCTCTTGACGCTCATATCATCTCTACTTGTTACTTTAACGCCTTTTTCATCTTATGCAGAGCCACAGCATTGGTTAGCGAAAAAAGGGGAAACCGAACTTATGATTATTGGCTCGGTACATGTGGGGGATAAAACGATGTACCCACTCCCTAGAACGGTCATCCAGTATTTAAGCCAAAGCGCAGGGTTGATTATTGAAGCAGACGTCAGGAATTCTGAAGGCTTGGTTTACCCACAAACAACCATTCTTTCTAAAGATGTTTTAGACAGAGCTCAACGTCGCCACTTAATTGAAATTGCCCAAGATTTAGGTTTGCCAGAAACTCAACTCCTAAATTCCCCACCTTGGATGGCTGCATTCACCATCCAACTCGCTTTAGTCAACAAACTGGGGTATGTCTCTGATAAAGGGGTCGACATGCACCTAATAGGACTCGCTGATAAAAAGCAAATCCCGGTCATTCCACTAGAGTCAGTGCAATTCCAAATCGATTTAATCGCAGGTCAATCAGAAGGCGGTAAAGAGATACTTCTCTCGTCAATTGAAGAATATGATGGCGGAGAAGAGTTGGTTCAATGCTTGATAGAGAGTTGGAAGAGTGGTGATGGTAGCATGTTGGTCGAAGCCTCTTTGACCGATCATACAACAGAAGAGTTTAACCAAGCCTTTTTATACGAGCGTAATCGAGATTGGGCTAAAAAACTCGACACTGGCAGTGTTCTACCTCAACAATCGGGTCGCTTCACCGTTGTTGTTGGTGGCTTGCATTTAGTAGGTAAAGATAACCTGATTGAACTGCTTAAAAATCGGGGATTTAACATCAAACCACTGGGTAAGACGCGCCAAGCAAATTGTGATATCTAGTGATTGTGTGAAAAATGCCATTTAAATACAATTATTTAAATACAACCATTTAAAAATTCATTCAAACTTTCTTATAAAACGCCGTTAAGCTAAGTGGATACAAAACAACTCATATGAAATTTAAATATTTATTCCTATACACGATTGGAATTATGCTCACTTCTTCGCTGTCTTATGCTAAACCGCCATGCAACGTAGAAGCTTTTCAAGCTATTGATATAACTCCGGAAGTAAAAGGCGGTGTTTTAGATAAAGAGAGTGGTCAATTTCTTATTACCGAAAAACCAATGATGCGTTGCGCGAACATCACGTTTTCAACAGCCCACACTCGAAATCGCGTTGCACATATGATGAACCAAGGCTTTGAAGCGGTTTACTATGATGGAAATACAAGCAAATCTCACTCAGTAACGTTTGATGAAGACGATTTAAAAGCGGGTTACGTCAAGATTGGTCCAAATCACCCAAAGACCGCTTATGTCTGTTTCACTACTTCTGAAACTCCTATCAATACTATCTCGTGTGACATCAAGTAATAAATTTACTCGCTCTAAAAAATGAAAAGGCCCTACATTTCTGTAGAGCCTTCCTCTCAATACGTGTCGGTGAAGTGCCACATTCGAACATCAGGCGAACCCCAATTTGATTCGAACTATTGAAGTCTAAAATTACTAGCGCTAAAAACGACGAAAGCCTGCTCATTGAGCAGGCTTTCTAAAAGTGGTCGGTGAAGTAGGGATTCGACGCGGCTGGGCTTCCAGAGGACTGGCATTCCAGACCCCGCCCCTCTGGTTCCAAATAAATATCACCAAATACGAAAAAGGCTCTACATTTCTGTAGAGCCTTTTTCTCAATATGTGTCGATGAAGAGCCATATTCTAACTTCAGGCGAACCCCATTTGGTTCGCTACTATCAAAGTCAAATTTGCTGCCGCTAAAACGACGAAAGCCTGCTCATTGAGCAGGCTTTCTGAAAGTGGTCGGTGAAGAGGGATTCGAACCCCCGACCCTCTGGTCCCAAACCAGATGCGCTACCAAGCTGCGCTATTCACCGAGATGTTTAACTGAGGAATTGTCCCCGTCAACGAATGCGTATATTACGGATTCTGAACTGTGGCGCAAGTGCTTTTTACAAAAAAACCTTAGGTCTTAATTCGTTTGATGAATAACTGAACACTAGCACGTAAAATGTGACTGATAACTCACAACAAAATACAGTTTATTAACCTTAGCAACATAATTGATCCAGATCAGTGTGCAACAAGACACCGCCATTTAGTTTATTCCTGTCGGGAACATCTTGGAGGAAACGTATGGACTTTTGGCTTGATCTCCTATTTGGTAATGCAGTGGGTCTATCGTCAATGATAGTAATTTTTGGGGCAATTGGTCTGATGTTATTTTACGGCGGTTTCTTCATATACAAGATCATGAACGACAAATCTCCTCACTAGATCTCGCTTAGCTCTAGAAACGCTTTGCACCGGAGTCGGTTACTTGCCTACTCCGGTTTTTTATTTGATCTCAATGCACCACTCATTGATATAATCCTATTATTCCTCCCTGTTCTTAATGAGATTACTGCTATGTCTCACGACGACGATTTTGATCTATTTCAACAGATGATGGGCGATGTAAAGCCAATCACTCAAGACACCACCGAACACAAAAAAGTACACCAAGTAACAGAAGCACAGCTCGCAAAACGCGAAGCAGCAATCTGGTTAACGGAAGATGACCCAGAATACCTATCACTTGATCACGCTGAAATGCTCAAGCCAGAGGACTTTGTTGAGTTCAAACGTGATGGTGTACAAGATGGCGTATACCGAAAACTGCGCCTTGGTAAGTATCCAATCCAAGCTCGCTTGGATTTGCACCGTAAAACATTGAGAGAAGCACGTGATGAAGTCGTGACGTTTTTAAAGCAATGCCTATCAATGGACATTAGAACGGTCGTTATCGTCCATGGTCGAGGAGAACGCTCAAATCCACCTGCAATGATGAAAAGCTTTGTTAGCAGTTGGCTACGACAAATAAAGGAAGTCCAATGCGTCCATAGTGCGCAACGCTTTCACGGTGGAACTGGAGCCGTTTACGTCCTACTTAGAAAAAGTGCGGAAAAGAAATTAGAAACCCGCGAACGTCACCAAAAACGGTTAGGCTAAATTTCACCCTAATGCTAGAATGCCCGCCCTTATTCTTCCTTCCCCTTAAAGGAAGGGAGCTTCATTCGCCGTTGTGAAACGTTAGGAGACAAAAATGTCACAAGACAACGCTAAACGATTAAATAAATTCATCAGTGAAACGGGGTTTTGCTCACGCCGTGAAGCAGACAGACTGATTGAGCAAGGCCGTGTCACCATTAATGGCAACAAACCTGAAATGGGGACAAAAGTGCTACCTGGTGATGATGTTTGTGTGGATGGTAAGCCAGTGGCAGCAAAAGAGAAGCCGATTTATATCGCTCTCAATAAACCAACAGGTATCACCTGTACAACTGAGAGAGACGTCCCTGGAAACATCGTTGATTTCATCGGCCACCAAAAACGTATCTTTCCGATCGGCCGCTTAGACAAACCCTCTGATGGTCTGATCTTTTTGACCAACGATGGCGACATCGTGAACAAAATCCTTCGCGCAGGCAACAGCCACGAAAAAGAGTACGTCGTACGCGTGGACAAGCCAATTACAGGCGAGTTTCTCAAACAGATGTCGAGTGGCGTTAAGATTCTCGACACAGTCACCCTACCTTGTAAGGTAACGAAAGAAACTAAATTCTCTTTCCGTATTGTGCTCACTCAAGGACTTAACCGTCAGATCCGTCGCATGTGTGAAGCGCTGGGCTATGAAGTATTCAAGCTGCGTCGCGTACGCATCATGAATATCTCTCTTGATGGTATTCCGAATGGAAAATGGCGTTATCTAAGTGACGAAGAAGTGGCAGAGATCCTAGCAATGTGTGAAGGCTCGGTAGGTACAGAAGAAGCATCAAAAACAGACTCTAGAGGTCGCAACATTCGTAAAGCGACCGACGCGAAGCTGTTTGATAGCCGTGAAGAAAACCAAGATTCTACTGCTCGTCGTAACCAGAAGACACTAACTTTCCGTGGTAACAATGCTGATGAATTCCGTCATGCACCAAACTCGAAAAAAGGTCAACAAAAGCGTCGTCAGCGTGATGATGAAGGCGGACGTCCAGCTAAAGAACATTACAAAGCGAAACCACAAGGTGAACGCAGCAGACCGCAAGGCGAGCATGGTAAATCACACCGTAAACCAGATGCATCGAGCAATACGCATTCAGCAAACAAGCCTCAATCACCGAGTAAGCCCAAGCAGCATTACATGAACCCAAATGCCGCGAAACCAAGTAAACCAGCTAAACGCACTGGTGGTACATTGAGTCTGAAGAAGTAACGCTTCACTGACAGGCAAGATCAAAAAAGGACGCTCATGAGCGTCCTTTTTATTTGTCATGAGTTTACAAACAAAGAGGTGCAAACTGACCGCGAGTTAAGCTCAGCAAATCTCTCGGGGCTAACTCAATTTCTAAACCACGTTTACCAGCACTCACACAGATTGTGTCTTGCTCTGCTGCGCTTTCGTGCAAAAAAGTAGGTAAGGCTTTCTTCTGCCCTAGTGGGCTAATTCCACCAACGACATAACCTGTGGTCTTTTGCGCGATTTCCGGATCAGCCATATCGGCCTTTTTGCCCTTCGCTGCTTTCGCTGCCAGTTTTAGGTTCAGCTTTTGATCAACAGGGATAATCGCAACCGCAAGGTTCTTTGGCTCCCCGTTCAAGCAGAACAACAAGGTTTTAAATACTGTTTTCGGATCCTGTCCTAGCACTTCAGCAGCTTCTAAACCATAACTATCGGCTCTAGGATCGTGCTCATATTGATGGATAGTGTGTGGAATTTTTTTCTTTTTCGCAAGATTAATGGCCGGAGTCATCAAGATTCTCCTCATAAAAACAAAAAGCGCAGACTGAATTGGATCTGCGCTTTTAGTTAATGATATCAGCGAGTTTGAGTCAATCGCTTTTTCTCTGTTGGGTTACTGATCAATCGCCGTATCAACTAAATACGTGATTTCACCTGAAGGGGCATACTCATTAACATCAATAGGGCTGTGTGTTTCTAAATAATCCTTCAAAACTTCAGCATCGGTAAAACCTGTATTTACATACCCTGGATGATCGTCGATTTTAGGGTAACCATCTCCACCAGCAGCATTATAGCTTGGTACTGTAAAGCGGTAATTACCATCTAAGCGAAGTTGCTTATTACCAATAAACACATTGGTTACCTCACCATTATTGATACTCATCGCAATGCCTGCAAACTGTGCATAAGCACCAGAGTCAACAGGCTTAGTTGCAACGACATTTAGATAATCTAATACCTCTTTACCCGTCATATCAACGTAAGAAACCATATTGCCAAATGGCTGAACAGTGAGCACGTCTTTATAAGTAATATCACCCGCAGCAATCGAATCTCGAACACCACCAGAATTCATTACGGCGAAATCTGCTTTCGCACGTTCCATGTGAGCCGTTGCAATTAATCGACCTAAGTTTGTTTGCTGGTAACGAACCACATTGCGGTCACCCTCAAGCTTACCGTTAGATTCTGCAATCTTCACGTTTAGCTTGCCCTGACCTTTTTCTTGATAAGGACGAAGAAACTCAAGCATCGCTTCGTCTTGTTTAATCTCTTCTTGGATCAAGACTCGTTGCGACTGACCATCAACTTTAACTTTCTTTTTCAAGTTTACTGGGATCAGATCGTAGCTCACCATCGAGAGTTCGCCATTACGAAACTCGTAATCGGCGCGTCCCACATATTTCCCCCACTCATGTGCCTGAACAATAAAGGTACCATTTTGTTTATCGGGCTGACATTCATCACCTGGTTTAAAGTTCTTTTTGATAACGTTTGGCCCTTCCATACAAACAGGCTCTTGTGAGTGTCCTCCAACGATCATGTCGAGATCGCCGTCATTCAAATAACGAGCTAACGCCACATCGCCGGGAGCATTGATGCCTCTATTACCATTTTCATAGTGTCCCATATGCGTGACAGCAAAAATCAGATCTGGATACTCTGTTTCTTTCAGTTCTGCAATCAACTTCTTGGCTTCTTCTTTCGGGTCACGGAAGTCAATTTGTTCAATGAATTCAGGGTTGCCAAGTTTCGCTGTGTCTTCGGTTGTAAGACCAATGACCGCAATTTTAATGCCCTGCTTGTTAAACATCGCGTATGGTTGGAATAAACGCTTGCCAGTATTTTTATCGTAAATATTGGCAGACAACATCGGAAAGTTTGCCCACTCTTGCTGCTTGAATAGCACGTCCAATGGATTATCAAACTCATGATTACCTAGAGCCATCGCATCGTAACCAATTTTGCTCATGCCTTTGAAATCCGGCTCGGCATCTTGTAAATCAGACTCAGGTACTCCTGTGTTGATGTCACCACCAGAAAGCAGTAACACGCTGCCCCCCTCAGCCTGTATTTCTTCGCGCAAATCATCGATTAACGTTTTACGCGCCGCCATGCCATATTCACCGTATCGATTTTGCCAAAAGCGACCATGATGATCGTTAGTGTGCAATACGGTCAATTTATAGGTTGTATCGGCATTCCATTCTGGTGCAGGTTGCGTAGCACACCCAGCTAACGAGGCCAAGATAGCGGCACTCAAAACAGTTTTGATCATCAGACGCTGATTCATTTATTTACCTTTTTCTTATTGGGATTACTGATGCACATTTTAAGCATTGGATCTATTTGAAAACCACGTGCACCCTAACACATTGATTTAATAATTATGATGCATTGTTTAGCAATAACAAATTCATCAGTAACAAGTTTGAGAATTCACGGCTTTTCAGATAAAAAAATAGCCAACACTCGGTTGGCTATAGTATTTGTTACCACCAGTCATCTGGCGTTTACTTGATATCGATATCTGCAAAGCTCTTGATCAGATCATCAAGCGATTTCATTTGTGCTAAGAATGGCTCTAACTTGTCTAGAGGCAGTGCAGATGGGCCATCACAACGCGCTTGGTCTGGGTTTGGGTGCGCTTCGATAAATAGACCTGCGATGCCTGTCGCTAGACCCGCTTTTGCAAGTTCAACTGTCTGCTCACGACGGCCGCCAGATGCTGCGCCTGATGGGTCACGCATTTGTAGTGAGTGCGTTACGTCAAAGATGATTGGGCTACCTTTCGAAGCATTTTTCATCACACCAAAACCAAGCATGTCTACAACTAGGTTATCGTAACCGTGGCAAGAACCGCGCTCACATAGGATGATCTTGTCGTTACCGCATTCTGCGAACTTCTCAACGATGTTACCCACTTGACCAGGGCTCATAAATTGAGGTTTCTTCACGTTGATAACCGCACCTGTTTTAGCCATAGCTTCAACAAGGTCAGTTTGACGAGCTAGGAATGCAGGAAGCTGAATAACGTCTACCACGTCAGCGACAGGTTGAGCTTGTGCTTCAGTGTGAACGTCCGTGATGATCTTTACACCAAAAGTGTCTTTCAGCTCCTGAAAGATTTTCATACCTTCTTCCAGACCTGGACCACGGTATGAATGAACAGAACTGCGGTTTGCTTTGTCAAACGACGCCTTAAATACGTAAGGAATACCAAGTTTTTCCGTTACTTTTACGTAGTGCTCACAGATCTGCATCGCAAGATCACGAGACTCAAGAACGTTCATACCTGCAAATAGGGTGAATGGCTTGTCGTTAGCAACCTGAATGTCGCCGATATTAACGATTTTCTGTTCCATTTTGATTCTCTTTTTCTGTCCACGATACGCCACAGTTCGGCACATCGATAAAATTAGTGAAGTGTGACGTGCGTTTCACTCATCACATTAACTTGTGATTTTAGTAGCTCGGAAGCCGGATCATCAGGGCATTGGTCAATAAAGTACTGAAAATCTGATACCGCTACTTGAGGGCACTCTAGCTGTTGGAAAATAAAACCACGGTCACGAATTTCGTATGGATCATCTGGCACAAACGTTAGAGCAAGATTCGTACAACGTAATGCCAGCGTATAATGCTCTTCGCGCAACATCGCACTTTTAATCAACGCCAACCAGCGACCAATAATTGTTGGGTTGTCAGCTTCCTCAAAATGTTCAGGCTTTAGCTGAGCTAGCGGTCCTTCTTGGCCAATAAGCCAAGCTTGAAGAATCCTTTCACCTACATACTCACCATTAAATGGGTTGATGTAGTCTGGCTTCTTATGCATCCAGTCGACTTTTAACAGGAACTGAGTAGGGAAAGTAACTCCCTTCAACGGGAACCCCAGCTTTTTGCCTAGGTATAACAAAATCGAACCTAAGCTCACAGGAATACCTTTTCTGCGCTCCAACACTTTATCGATGAAGCTGTTGTCCGAAATAAAGTATTCCTGCTCGTCGCCTTTGAATCCCCACTCGTGGAAAAACAGTCGTAGGAATGCATCAAATCGTTGCTCTTCATCGGTTTCATGAACAAGCGTGGCTTCTGCATCTTTGTAAAGACGCTCTAACTCTTGTTTCGCCCAATGTACTTTGGTTTCTGGGTTAATCGCTTTGTTTAGCTCAAGCGCACCTTCCACCAACGGTATATTGTCAAAATCTTCGTCAAAAAACTCTAACATGACGTCTATCCAAATAACGTAGGGCTCTTAGACACAGCAATGTTTGCAGCCATGACCAACCAACCTAATGCGCCGAAAAAGCCAAATATCTTCAGTAGGTTGTTTTTCGCAAGTTTCAATGAGAAGAATCCAAGCGCAATGTACGCCAGTACGCAGGTGATTTTGTTTGTTAACCACGGTGCGGCATCGGTAAACGGGATGAAACCCGTAATGAAAATAAGCGCGATACCTGACACTAGCAATGCAGTATCAACGATGTGGGGAAACACTTTCAAAAAACGATTATTTCGCTTCGGTGAGTTCATCATCATTAACACGAATCGGATCGATAGTAGCGTCGCGCTGAGAGCGATCGTCACTAAGTGTATGTGTTTTAGAGCTACGTACATTTTTCTTCTCTTTTTAGTTAGTGTTTGCTGACTTCCATGATTAACTGGCCAGACAACCAAGCGTTACTCGATCGTTACCGCCATAATCTTTTGCCGTAGCGACCTGTTGGTAACCTAAGCCACGCATTATCTCACGCACCGCCTCACCTTGATCATAACCATGTTCAAATGCCAGCCAACCGCCCACTTCAAGATACTGACGAGCAAGATCCGAGATATGACGAATATCAGCTAAGCCATTCTCTTTAGCAACTAATGCAGATTTTGGCTCAAAGCGCACATCACCTTGGGATAAATGTGGATCTTTTTCATCAATATATGGCGGGTTGGAGACAATTAAAGCAAACTTCGTACCTTCTGTAATAGGCTCAAACCAACTGCCTTGAGCAAAGGTCACATTTTTGATGTTTAGCTGCTCAGCATTGTACTCTGCAAGTGCTTTCGCTTCTTGTTTGAGATCTACGCCCATCACTTGACGTTTTGGCATTTCAGATGCGAGTGCGATAGCAATTGCCCCCGTCCCCGTTCCAAGATCTAAAATAGGCCCAGTTTGCTCGTAGGTCTTATCGAGTGCAACCTCGACCAAACGTTCTGTATCCGGTCTTGGGATCAAGGTAGAGGGAGAAACTTTGAACGGTAAAGACCAAAACTCTCGCTCACCAATAATATAAGCGACGGGTTCACCAGTTAAACGTCGTTCAAGTAGAGCGTCGAATTTTGCTTGTTGCTCTGCTTCTAATGCTTTTTCTGGCCAGGTCAGTAGATAAGTTCGTGGTTTGCCAAGGACATGGCAAAGGAGTACAGCTGCATCGAGAGAAGGCGACTCTTTGCCGCCTTCTGCCAGTTTCGCCGTCGCACTTTTCAGTGCTTGCTCAATCGATTGAACTTGGCTCATCGATTAGCCGTTCTCTGCGAGCGCCGCAAGTTGGTCTGCTTGGTGCTCTTGAATCACAGGATCAATCAAGCTCTGCAGGTCACCTTCCATCACTTCGTTCAAACGATAGATGGTCAGGTTGATACGGTGATCAGACACACGACCTTGTGGGTAGTTGTATGTACGAATACGGTCACTACGGTCACCAGAACCTAGAAGGTTACGACGTGTATCAGACACTTCTGCGGCACGACGCTCTTCTTCCGCTTGAACGATACGAGCAGCAAGAACCGCCATTGCTTTCGCTTTGTTCTTGTGCTGTGAACGCTCATCCTGACACTCTACTACCGTACCCGTTGGTAAGTGGGTAATACGGATTGCAGAATCCGTGGTGTTAACGTGCTGACCACCCGCGCCAGATGCACGGAACGTATCGATTTTCAGGTCTGCTGCTTTGATTTCTGGCAGATCCGCTTCAGGGATTTCCGCCATTACTGCTACTGTACAAGCAGAAGTATGCACACGGCCTTGAGATTCAGTTGCTGGAACACGCTGTACACGGTGACCGCCTGACTCAAATTTCAACACGCCGTATGCACCGTCGCCGCTTACTTTCGCGATCATCTCTTTGTAACCACCGTGCTCTGACTCGTTTGAAGACATGACTTCGATGCGCCAGCCACGCTTTTCTGCGTACTTGCTGTACATACGGAATAGATCACCCGCGAAAATGCCCGCTTCGTCGCCACCCGCACCTGCACGAATTTCTAGGAAACAGTTACGATCATCGTTCGGATCTTTTGGCAGAAGAAGAATCTGTAACTCATCAGTAAGACGCTCAATCGTCGCTTTCGCTTCTTTGATTTCTTCTTGCGCCATTTCACGCATCTCTTCGTCGTCTTCGTTTGCCATCTCTTCAGCGGCGACAAGATCTTCTTGTGCTTGTTGATAAGCTTGGAAGCACTTGGTTACTTCTTCTAGCTGAGAGTACTCTCTTGATAGAGCACGGAATTTGTCCTGATTTCCAATTACATCAGGATCACCAAGAAGATGTTGAACTTCTTCGTAACGTTCTACTAGCGTTTCTAGCTTAGTCAGAATAGAGGCTTTCATAGTGTCGTTTTCTTAATAAAAAGCGTGAGTTATAGATCATCCAAGCCAAGTGTTTGGCGGATAATCGTTAATTTTGCTGGTTCGCCTTGCTCTGCTGCACTTTGCAATGCGCGAGTTGGAGCGTGAATCAGTTTGTTGGTGAGTTTATTACTCAGCTCGCGCAGCACTTTCTCCGGATCTGCGCCTGCCGCTAAAGATTGCAAACTTTTGCTCAGTAACTCTTCACGAATTTCGTTGGCTGATTTGCGATAGTCGCGAATACTATCGACGGCTTGCAGTGAACGCAACCATGTCATAAACGCAGCGCTTTCTTCACTAACAATCGCTTCAGCTTGAATCGCTTCGACTTTACGCTGCTCAATGTTGCTGTCGATGATAGATTGCAAGTCATCAACAGAATACAGATATGCGTCGTTCAGTTCACCGACTTCCGACTCCACATCTCGCGGCACCGCAATATCGACCAACAAGATAGGTTGATGCCGGCGCTGCTTTAGAGCCGTTTCGACCATACCTTTGCCAATAATAGGCAATGGACTCGCCGTTGAGCTAATCACAATATCCGCTTTCGCCAAATGTTCAGGAATTTCGTTCAAACTGATCACTTCTGCGCCAAATTGGTCCGCTAAGCCTTGCGCGCGCTCTTTAGTGCGGTTCGCGACAATCATTTTTGTGCAACCGTTGGACGCTAAATGCTTCGCGACCAATTCAATCGTCTCACCCGCACCAACTAAAAGCACGGTTGAATCTGATAACGACTCAAAAATATGTTTTGCCAGTGTACATGCCGCATAAGCCACGGACACGGCATTACCACCAATATCTGTCTCTGTTCTTACCCGTTTGGCGACTGAGAACGTCTTTTGAAACAATTTATCAATCGAGGCATCGACGGCTTGATGATCTCGCGAGTCAGAAAATGCTTGCTTTACCTGCCCCAAAATTTGAGGCTCACCCAACACCAGAGAGTCAAGACCGCACGATACGCGCATCAAATGCTTTATTGCAGCTTGTTCTTCATGAACATACAAACTCGGCATTAAATCTTCGCGGCTCACTTGATGAAATTGAGCAAGCCAATCGATCAACTTGTTTCGCGCTCCTTGCTTAACATCGCAGTACAACTCAGTTCGGTTACAGGTTGAAACAATCACACTGCCGTTAACCGCTTCGTGCTCTCTAAGTTGCTCGAGTGCAGGGCCGAGTTTATCCGGACCAAACGCCACCTTCTCTCGCAAGTCGACAGACGCTGTATTGTGATTAATTCCAATAGCAAGCAAGGACATCTAACGTGGTATCTCTGGGATAGGTTATAAAATAGGTCCAGAATTTTACTGTAAGCACGCATTTATTGAAAGGGTAAGCCGGATTTGTTTTCCTAAGTGCGACTTTTCAATGCTATAGTTGTGAGCGATTCCCGATGAAACTGATTAATAAGCCATCAAACATGACGTTACGCTCCTTTATTCTTTTTTTCTTGTCGAGCTTACTGCTCGCTGGTTGTTCGTCCGTTCCTGAAAGTGTTACCAGCGTTGAATGGCAAGCTCATGAGCAGCGACTCGAAACCATCCAAGATTTTCAAGCAACGGGGAAACTTGGTTATATTGGCCCAGACCAAAGACAAAATTTAAACTTCTACTGGAAACATTCTTCAGCACTAAGCCAGTTGCGTTTAACAACGATTCTCGGACAAACGGCATTAAAGCTCACCATCACCCCACAAGGCGCCACAGTAGAAACTTACGATGATCAGGTCCTTTCTTCTCGCAGTGCTAACCAGCTGATTTACCGTCTTACAGGGTTAATGATGCCCGTCGAGCACATGCCTGACTGGCTATTAGGTCTACCGACCGATGCCGACAAATTCCAACTGTCTCCAACCAATACACTGCAAGCGTTAAACAAACAAATTGGTTTAAATGATTGGAGTATTGCATATCAAAGATATGGCGACGTTCAATGGCATGAACAGTCTCTCCCTCTGCCAAATAAGCTGAAACTCACCACAGCTGATGTCAAAATAAATCTAGTGATCACAAAATGGAACATCACCCAATGATTGAACTTTCAACACGCTGGCCATCACCAGCGAAATTGAATCTCTTTCTATATATCAACGGCCGTACAGAGAATGGCTATCACGAGTTACAAACGTTATTCCAATTCGTCGATCACGGCGATGAGCTCACCATTCAAGCGAACCATTCTGGTGATATTACGATTTCTCCAGAGATAGAAGGTGTGCCTCTTCAAGACAATTTAATTTGGAAAGCTGCAACCGCGCTTCAAACTTACTCAAACTGCCCTTTTGGCGCGCATATTGAGCTACAGAAAGTGCTGCCTATGGGTGGAGGCATTGGTGGGGGCTCATCGAATGCAGCTACAGCATTAGTGGCACTGAATTACTTATGGCAACTGAATCTAACTGACGACGAACTGGCTGAAATAGGTTTAAAACTAGGCGCAGACGTGCCCGTATTTGTGCGCGGATTTGCAGCTTTTGCTGAAGGTGTTGGTGAAAAACTCTCTCCTGCTTATCCCGAAGAAAAATGGTATTTAGTCGTCAGACCGAATGTATCTATCGCAACCGTCGACGTTTTTTGTCATCCAGATCTGACGCGAAACACCCCAAAACGAGATCTAGAAACACTTTTAAATACGCCAAGCGTAAACGATTGCGAAAAAATTGTACGAATGCTCTACCCAGAGGTTGATAAGCAACTTTCTTGGCTGCTACAATACGCGCCGTCAAGATTGACGGGGACAGGATCTTGCGTTTTTGCTGAATTTTCGAGCAAATCTGAAGCAGAAACTATCCTTGCACAACTCTCTGATAAAGTCTCGGCATTTATCGCTCAAGGGCGCAATATTTCGCCATTAAAAGAGACTTTGGCTGAATACCAATCAGCCTCACACCGACCTATTTAAACTGGACGCAAACCCGAGGTTTCCACCGTGCCTGATATGAAGCTATTTGCTGGTAACGCAACACCTGAACTAGCCCAACGTATTGCTGATCGTCTTTACATCTCTCTTGGTGATGCATCTGTTTCTCGCTTTTCTGATGGCGAAGTTGCAGTTCAAATCAATGAGAATGTTCGTGGTAGCGATGTTTTCATCATTCAATCCACTTGTGCACCGACTAACGACAACCTAATGGAATTGGTTGTTATGATTGATGCAATGCGCCGTGCTTCAGCAGGCCGTATCACTGCAGTTATCCCTTACTTCGGCTACGCTCGCCAAGACCGTCGTGTACGTTCTGCGCGTGTGCCAATTACTGCAAAAGTTGTTGCTGATTTCCTATCTAACGTTGGTGTTGACCGCGTTCTAACTATCGACCTACACGCAGAGCAAATTCAAGGCTTCTTCGATGTACCTGTAGACAACATCTTCGGCACGCCAGTGCTACTTGAAGATATGCAGGCTCGCGGTCTAGATAACCCTGTAGTGGTATCTCCTGACCTAGGTGGCGTTGTTCGTGCTCGTGCAACAGCAAAAGCACTAGGCGACATCGACATCGCAATCGTAGATAAGCGTCGTCCACGTGCAAACGTTTCTGAAGTAATGAACCTAATCGGTGATGTTGAAGGTCGTGACTGTGTGATCGTTGATGACATGATCGACACAGGTGGCACACTATGTAAAGCAGCTGAAGCACTAAAAGAGCGCGGTGCTAAGCGTGTATTCGCTTACGCTACTCACGCAGTATTCTCAGGCAACGCTGCGGATAACATCAAGAACTCAGTTCTTGACCAAGTTATCGTAACTGACTCTATCTCTCTGTCTAAAGAGATGGCTGCAACAGGTAAAGTGACAACACTAAGCCTATCTCGCATGCTGGCTGAAGCGATTCGTCGTATCAGCAACGAAGAGTCAATCTCTGCAATGTTCAACTAATACGAACATTTCAGTTACACTGATTTCAAAAGCACCCCTCTTTGGGGTGTTTTTTTATTTGTACTGATAACTAGAAAATCCCTTGGTCGCCCACCGCGAGTTTTCTGTGCTATCATACTGCGCTTTTTGAGATTCCAGAGAGATCCTAACCTTGAGTCAACAAATCAAACTTCTTGTTGGTCTTGCTAATCCAGGACCAGAATACGCCAGAACTCGTCACAATGCGGGCGCTTGGGTTGTAGAAGAATTAGCACGCGTTCACAACGTTACACTGAAGAACGAACCAAAGTTTTTTGGTCTAACAGGACGCATTATGGTCAATGGCCAGGATCTCCGTTTGCTTATCCCAACCACCTTCATGAATCTATCAGGTAAATCGATCGCTGCGCTTGCGAAATTTTATCAAATTAAACCTGAAGAGATCATGGTTGCTCATGACGAGCTAGACTTACCGCCAGGTGTCGCTAAGTTTAAAAAAGGTGGGGGGCACGGTGGACACAACGGTCTGCGTGACACCATTAGCAAACTGGGCAATAACAAAGATTTTTATCGTCTTCGTATTGGCATTGGTCATCCGGGACACAAAGATAAAGTGGCGGGTTTTGTATTAGGTAAAGCGCCAGCTAAAGAGCAAGAGCTTTTAGATGCAGCAGCTGATGAGGCTGTTCGTTGTCTAGATATCCTGATTAAGGATGGCCTATCTAAAGCACAAAATCGCCTCCACACGTTCAAAGCTGAATAAGGTTACTATCATGGGTTTTAAATGTGGCATCGTTGGTCTACCTAACGTAGGTAAATCAACTCTGTTCAACGCACTAACTAAAGCGGGTATCGAAGCAGCAAACTTCCCGTTCTGTACCATTGAACCAAACACTGGTGTGGTTCCTGTGCCAGATCTACGTCTAGACGCACTAGCTAAGATCGTTAACCCACAGAGAGTTCTTCCAACGACGATGGAGTTCGTGGACATCGCTGGTCTTGTTGCTGGTGCATCACGTGGTGAAGGTTTAGGTAACAAATTCCTAGCTAACATCCGTGAAACAGACGCGATTGGCCACGTTGTACGCTGTTTTGAAAACGAAAACATTGTTCACGTTTCAGGTAAAGTTTCACCTATCGAAGATATCGAAGTGATCAACCTTGAACTTGCAATGGCTGACCTTGATTCTTGTGAGCGAGCGATTCAACGTAACGCGAAGAAGGCAAAAGGCGGCGATAAAGACGCAAAATTTGAACTAACCGTACTAGAAAAACTGTTACCAGTACTAACTGAAGGCGGCATGGCACGCACAGTTGAGCTATCTAAAGAAGAGTTAGCAGCAATCGGCTACCTAAACTTCCTAACACTGAAGCCAACTATGTACATTGCAAACGTAAACGAAGATGGCTTCGAAAATAACCCATATCTAGATGCGGTTCGTGAGTTCGCAGAAAAAGAAAACAATGTCGTTGTACCTGTATGTGCAGCTATCGAATCTGAACTATCTGAACTAGAAGATGAAGATCGCGAAGAATTCCTAGCAGATATGGGGATCGAAGAGCCGGGCCTGAACCGTGTAATTCGCTCTGGTTACGAACTACTGACTCTACACACCTACTTCACAGCAGGTGTTAAAGAAGTACGTGCTTGGACAATCCCTGTTGGTGCAACTGCGCCTCAGGCGGCAGGTAAGATCCACACTGACTTCGAGAAAGGCTTTATTCGTGCAGAAGTAGTTGGTTACGACGATTTCATCCAATTCAATGGTGAAAATGGCGCAAAAGACGCAGGTAAATGGCGTCTAGAAGGTAAAGACTACATCGTAAAAGATGGCGATGTTGTACACTTCCGCTTCAATGTTTAATTAAATGAATGAATTCTAAACACTTCATTTACACTAAAAGCCAGCTGTTAAGCTGGCTTTTTTAATACCTTAAGTAAATGAACAAAAATAAATTACGCAACTGCAAGCTAATTTATTTCCAGTTTTAGATCATAAACACGCCTCTTTGTTTAAAAAGGAAGCGAACGAGGTTTTTTCCGAAATTTATTAAAAAAAACTGTTGACGGATCTCACTCAACTTCGCATAATGCGCGCCGTTCCCAACGACAAGGCAACAAAGCGTTGAGAACAAAAAATATGGTTTTGGCTACGTAGCTCAGCTGGTTAGAGCACATCACTCATAATGATGGGGTCACAGGTTCGAATCCCGTCGTAGCCACC
>NZ_JAWPOR010000021.1:0-51773 GCF_033344395.1 Vibrio sp. 1874 | reverse complement strand
GTCTACGTTTCGCGATCCGTGAAGGTGGCCGTACAGTAGGTGCTGGTGTTGTTGCTAAGATCTTCGACTAATTCATAACGAATTAAACGAAATCTTGCACTGTTCTTCTTTTTGAAGAAAGCGCATCGAAAAGGGAAGCTTAGGCTTCCCTTTTTCATTTCTAGATTACATTTAGTTATAAGTGTTGAAATAAAAGACGTCACTTTTTCGATTTAAAAACAGAGTTTTACCGGCTTTGTTTCTTAACGCTTTTACTCACCCCTCTTAACCCTTTGATCTTTTCCTGCAGCGGTAAAATCGTTATAACCAAATATTCTGAGCGGACACCATAATGCGACTGGTAACAAGAACTATTCTTGTTTATATTGTTTGTCACAGATTAGTTTTATAGGTTTTTTGAGTATGTACGTTTGTCTTTGCCATGGTGTCTCCGACAAAAAAATTAGGAAGTTGGCGATAGATGAAGGCGTAACAGATATTAAAGGAATCAAAAAGTGCACGGCATTGGGCAGCCAATGTGGTAAGTGCATCAGACAGGCCAAGGAAATTTTAGCGGAAACTAGTTACACGGAATTTAAACAAGCCAGCTAATTGCTGTAAGTATGCAGTAATTATTTGCCTTACATTTTGACACCTTCTCATTTGCTTCTACATTTAAATGAAGCCAAAGAGGAGGGTTTTGTCATGAAAGGCGATCCAATCATCATTCAACATCTCAATAAAGTGCTCGGTAACGAGCTCGTCGCTATTAATCAGTATTTTCTTCACGCCCGAATGTATAAAGACTGGGGCTTAAAGCACCTAGCAGACAAGGAATATCACGAATCTATCGATGAGATGAAGCATGCCGATCATCTAATTGAGCGTATTTTGTTCCTTGAAGGCCTACCGAACCTACAAGATTTAGGTAAGTTGATGATTGGTGAAGATACCAAGGAAATGCTCGAGTGTGACTTAAAGCTTGAAATGGCGGCTATTCCAGATTTAAAAGATGCGATTGCCTACGCTGAAGACATTCGAGATTATGTGTCTCGAGATCTCTTCCAAGATATTCTTGAAGATGAAGAAGAACATGTTGATTGGCTAGAGACGCAACTTGGCTTGATTGAAATGTCTGGTATTGAGAATTATCTCCAAGCGCAATACGTGGACGAAGAGTAACGATACTTTCTAAGTTTGCATACTCCAATAATAGTAAGAAGAAAGAGCACCTGACTCGAAAATCGGGTGCTTAACCCCGTTATCTGGTCTAATCTCTTTTATTATCGGCTTTTTAAGGATATTGCTCGCAATCTTGCCTATGAAGTTTGATTTCTATCCGATAGAATTTATGCCCCCTTACCTAAAAATAAAAAAGAGAAACGTCCATGTCTGAAGACAACCACCAAGCAGCCACTCCAGAAGAAGAACATCGCCAAAAAGCATTGGATTACCATGCTTATCCAACTCCAGGAAAGATTGCTGTCGAACTGACAAAGCCTGCGGAAACGGCGGGTGATCTTGCCCTTGCATATAGCCCTGGTGTTGCAGAGCCAGTGCGTGAAATCGCACAAAACCCGGATAACGTGTACAAGTACACTGCAAAAGGGAACATGGTTGCTGTTATTTCTAACGGTACCGCTATTCTAGGTCTAGGTAACCTAGGTCCACTTGCATCTAAGCCAGTGATGGAAGGTAAAGCGTTACTGTTTAAGCGTTTTGCAGGTCTTGACTCTATTGATATTGAAGTTAAGCACCGCACGATCGATGAATTTGTTGATACTGTTGCGAGCATTGCAGACACTTTTGGCGGTATCAACCTTGAAGATATTAAAGCACCAGACTGTTTTGAGATTGAAAAGCGTCTGATTGAACGTTGTGATGTACCAGTATTCCACGATGATCAACATGGTACTGCTATTGTAACGGCAGCGGGTATGCTGAATGCAATCGAACTTCAAGGTAAGAAACTTGAAGATTCAACAATTGTTTGTCTTGGCGCTGGCGCTGCCGCTGTAGCGTGTATGGAGCTTCTGATCAAATGCGGCGCAATGCGCGAAAAAATCTACATGCTAGATCGCAAAGGTGTGATTCACACTCGTCGTGATGATCTTAATGAATATAAGCAGCTATTTGCGAACAATACAGATAAGCGCACACTAGAAGACGTGATTGAAGGTGCAGATCTGTTCCTAGGTGTATCTGGTCCAAACCTATTGCCAGCGGAAGCGTTGAAGTTGATGGCAGATAAGCCAATCGTATTCGCATGTTCTAACCCGGATCCTGAAATCAAGCCGGAACTTGCTCACGCAGTTCGTGATGACTTGATCATGGGTACTGGCCGTAGTGATTATCCTAACCAAGTTAACAACGTATTGTGTTTCCCATTCATTTTCCGCGGTGCTCTTGATGTGCGTGCAAGTGAAATCAATGATGAAATGAAACTTGCAGCCGTTGAGGCGATTCGTGAGCTAGCAAAAGAGCCTGTACCTGAAGCCGTATTGAAGGCTGCAGGTGTTGATAAGCTAGAGTTTGGTGCGGACTATATTATTCCAAAACCAATGGATTCACGTTTGCTACCACGTGTTGCAAAAGCGGTCGCTCAGGCGGCGGTTAATTCAGGTGTAGCTCGTATCGAGATGCCTGAAAACTACATGGCAGAGTAATATATCTTTCAGATGTGATACACAAAAATGGGACGCTATTGCGTCCCATTTTTTATGTCATTCATTTGGCTCGAGGCAAGAGTTATTACCTGAAACCTCTTATCAGGCTTTTTTATTCTTCGTCGAATGACTCAAATTCGATGCCCATTTCCGTCATCAGCGCTTTTACTTCTGTTGGAATATCATCAGGACGGTCTTTACGAAGGTCTTCATCTGTCGGAAGTGGCTGACCTGTGTACGCGTGCAAAAATGCCTCGCATAGCAATTCGCTATTGGTTGCATGGCGTAAGTTATTGATCTGACGGCGAGTACGCTCATCAGTTAGCACCTTTAAAACTTTTAGCGGGATAGAGACGGTAATTTTTTTTACTTGTTCGCTTTTTTTGCCGTGCTCTGCATATGGGCTAATGTATTCGCCATTCCAGTCAGCCATTGCACACCTTCATTTATGTAATCGGTTAAAAATAATTTAGGTGCTGATTTTAGCTGCATTTACCGCCATAAGCAAAGACATATAGACGTCTAGAAGTGTTGACGTCTCATTTTTTGACGAGTAAAGTGAACATAACAGCAAAGGAAGCGTGTTGATCACTTTATGTTACTCATTAGATATAGCGCATTCCTATTTAGAAGTCATTACCCGTGAAAGGATACACCCATGAGCACTCGCAAACTTGCGACCATTGCAGTACGCACTGGTATTGAATCAGACAGCCAATATCATGCTGTCGTTCCACCTATTTATCTTTCCACTAACTATGGTTTTCCTGCTTTTGGTGAAGTGCCCAAGTATGATTACACACGATCTGGTAATCCAAACCGCGGACTGTTGGAAAGTGCGCTATCTGAACTTGAGTCTGGAAAAGGAGCGGTTGTTACTAACTGCGGTACGTCGGCATTAAATTTATGGGTTTCCGCTTTTCTCGGCCCAGATGATCTCATTATTGCTCCTCACGATTGTTATGGCGGCACCTATCGTCTTTTTAATACCCGAGCTAGCAAAGGCGATTTTAAGGTTCAGTTTGTCGATCAATCAGACGAACAGGCTTTAGATGCTGCATTGGCACAAAAACCAAAACTCATTTTGCTAGAAACTCCGTCAAACCCTCTGGTTCGCGTAGTGGATATTGCAGCTACTTGTGAAAAAGCGAAACAAATCGGCGCGTTAGTTGCGGTGGACAATACCTTTTTGACACCCGTGTACCAAAAACCTTTAGAGCTAGGTGCGGATTTTGTTATCCACTCCACAACAAAGTACATCAACGGTCATTCGGACGTAATTGGTGGAGTAATCATCACCAACACAGAGGCGCATGCAGAAGAGCTTGCATGGTGGGGCAATTGTATTGGTGCAACGGGCACACCTTTCGATAGTTATATGACGCTGCGAGGTATTCGTACGCTTGGTGCTCGTATGCGAGTACATGAGGAGAGCTCACAGCAGGTACTGGCTTACCTACAGAAACAAGCGTTAGTTAAAACTATCTATCATCCAAGCCTGCCGGAACATCCAGGTCATGACATCGCTAAAAAGCAGCAAACGGGCTTTGGCTCTATGTTGAGTTTTGAGTTTGCTGGTTCGTTTGAGCAGATAAAGGTGTTTGTGAAAGAGCTCCAACTGTTTTCATTAGCTGAATCATTAGGTGGTGTAGAAAGTTTGATTTGCCACCCGGCATCCATGACTCACCGTGCAATGGGTGAGGAGGCACTGGCGGAGGCTGGGGTCTCTCATCAACTATTGCGTTTGTCTGTCGGTTTGGAAGATGCACAAGACCTCATCACAGATTTAGAACAAGCGTTCGCTAAAGCTACCCAGTAATAGGAGACGATAACAATGACTGTACAACGTCAGCTGCATAAGTTTGGTGGCAGTAGCTTAGCAAACCCAGAATGCTACTTACGCGTTGTGGGTATTCTCAAGGAGTATTCGACAGAAAATGATCTGGTGGTCGTATCTGCTGCAGGAAAAACCACTAACCGCTTGATTGAGTTTTTGGAAGGGTTAAGTAAAGATGGCCGAATTGCGCATGAAGCGCTTCAAAGCTTGAGACAGTTCCAAACTGAGCTAATAGAAAGCTTGTTGGAGAGTGAAGCAAAAGAAGAGCTGTTAGCTTTATTACATGATGAGTTCAGTACTCTCTCGGAGCTAACTGCACCACTCACTAATGCGCAAAAAGCTGCGGTACTGGGACACGGAGAAGTATGGTCTGCTCGCCTATTGGCCGCGTTATTATCTCAACGTTCTATCCCTGCGGTTGCACAAGATGCACGAGCGTTTTTACGTGCAGAAGCGGGAACTCAACCAGAGGTTGATCGCGCTCGTTCATACCCTTTAATTAAAGAGATCCTCGCGCAGCATAACCATAAACGTGTGGTAATTACTGGCTTTATGGCTCAGAACGAGGCAGGAGAAACCATTCTACTTGGTCGTAACGGCTCTGACTATTCTGCAACGGTCATAGGCGCGCTTGCTGAAGTCAGTACTGTCACGATTTGGAGTGATGTTGCTGGTGTCTATAGTGCCGATCCACGTTTGGTGTCTGACGCTTGTTTATTACCGTTACTTCGATTGGATGAAGCCAGTGAACTTGCTCGCTTAGCTGCCCCAGTGCTACACAGTCGTACGCTTCAGCCTGTGGCGCAAAGTACCATGGACCTTAATCTCAAGTGTAGCTATCTGCCAGAGTCGGGTTCTACTCGTATTGAGCGTGTATTGGCATCTGGTCGTGGCGCTAAAATTATTACTTCACTGGATGATGTTTTATTGGTGCAGTTGTCTTTCATGCATGGGCACGACTTCGAAAAAACACAGAGTGATGTATTACAAGCGTTGCAGCGCGCGCAATTAGAGCCACTGGCATTTGAAGCTCAATCCGATCAGCACACGCTACGCTTGGCTTACACCGCAGAAATCGCCGGTGGTGCATTGAAACACTTGCAAGAGCTTGCGGTAGAGGCAGAAATTAAGCTAAAAGAAGGTTACTCGCTCTTAGCTGCGGTAGGTGCAGGCGTTACGAAAAACGCCAATCATTGCTTTGGCTTTTATCAGAAGCTAAAGCACTCTCCGGTAGAATTTATCTCTGAAACAGACTCAGGGCTGAGCCTAGTCGCTGTTTTGCGCCGTACTGATACCGAGGCGTTGGTTCAAACGATTCATAGCCAGTTGTTCCAAGCGCAAAAACGCGTGGCAGTGGCTTTATGTGGCAAGGGTAATATTGGTTCTAGTTGGTTAAATTTATTTGCGACGCAAAAAAGTGAGCTCGAAAAACGTCATGGTATGAGCTTTGATCTTGTCGCGGTTGTGGATAGCCAAACCTATTGGTTCGATGAGCAAGGTATTGAGGCGGCGAGTGTTGCTGAACGATTTGATGATGAAAGCATAGCCAACAATGGGGATTGGCTGGCACGTTTGGGAGCGCTTAAAAGCTATGATGAAGCCGTCGTGCTTGATGTTACCGCGAGTAAAGAGTTAGCTCAGCGCTACGTAGAAATCGCACAGCAAGGCATTCATTTGATTTCCGCTAACAAAGTGGCCGGTTCCGCAGATAGTCAGTACTACCATCAGGTTCAAGATGCATTCGCTAAAATTGGTCGTCATTGGCTATACAACGCAACGGTTGGTGCTGGGTTACCGATAAACCATACCGTGCGAGATCTTCGTGAAAGTGGGGATGAAATCGTCGCTCTATCGGGGATTTTCTCGGGGACGTTATCATGGCTGTTCCAACAGTTTGATGGTTCTGTGCCATTTAATGATTTAGTCGATCTTGCTTGGCAGCAAGGGTTAACCGAACCTGACCCTCGTTCTGATTTAGATGGCTCCGATGTAATGCGTAAGTTAGTCATCTTGGCTCGAGAATCGGGCCTAGATATAGAACCAGACAGCGTTAAAGTTGAGTCTTTGGTGCCAGAAGAATTAAGAGAACTGAGCTTAGATGATTTCTTTGATAATGGAGCATTGTTGAGTGAAATACTTCAAGAGCGTCTGACAAAAGCACAGAGAAACGATCAAGTGCTTCGCTATGTTGCGCGTTTAGAAAAAAATGGTAAAGCAACGGTGGGAGTCGAAGCGTTGTCTCGTGAGCACGCGCTCGCTAACTTATTGCCATGCGATAACATTTTTGCCATAGAGAGCAAGTGGTACAAAGATAACCCTCTGGTCATTCGAGGACCAGGCGCAGGCAGAGAAGTGACAGCCGGCGCTATTCAATCCGACCTCAACCGATTGGCTGGTTTATTTTAAAGTTGCGATTGACCTAAAAACCCTGGAACTAATCCAGGGTTTTTTATTCCCCTATCAGTGCCATACTGAAGTCATAACCCGTGCAAAATGGTGAGATGATGCTCAAGTAGAAACTTGAACTATCTTCATTATTAACTTGAGAAAAATTCATAATTACAAGGTTGACATTAAATCGTATTCAATACATTCTGTAGACATATAGACGTCTAAACGTCGATTTTAAGGATTTGTTTTCGTGGCGGAGTGCCGCAGGGAGAGTAAGATGGGATATACGCACGCAGGCCATATCGACGCCTTGAACCAGAATATTGCTGAGTTATCAGATAACATCAATGTATCGTTTGAGTTTTTTCCGCCAAGCAGCGCTAAGATGGAAGAAACACTTTGGAATTCAGTGCACCGTCTTAAAACGCTTCAACCTAAATTTGTTTCTGTGACTTACGGTGCGAACTCCGGCGAGCGTGACAGAACACACTCCATCATTAAAGAAATTAAAGCAACAACCGGATTGGTTGCCGCTCCCCATCTCACTTGTATTGATGCGACTCGTGAAGAGCTGATTAATATTGCCGATGACTATTGGAACAATGGTATTGAAAATATCGTCGCTCTGCGTGGTGATATTCCTCCAGGTGGCGGTGCGCCTGATATGTATGCCTCGGATTTGGTTGAGCTGCTGAAATCACGCCACGATTTCGATATCTCCGTTGCTGCATTCCCTGAGGTTCACCCTGAAGCTAAAAGCGCACAGTCTGACTTATTGAACCTAAAACGTAAGGTAGATGCAGGTGCAAACCGTGCTATTACTCAGTTCTTTTTTGACGTTGAGTCTTACCTGCGATTCCGTGACCGTTGTGTCGCAGCAGGAATTGACGTAGAGATTGTGCCAGGAATTTTGCCTGTATCGAACTTTAAGCAAGCTTCTCGCTTTGCGGCACAGAACAATGTGAAAGTACCAGGATGGATGAGCAAACAATTCGATGGCTTGGATGATGATCCGGTGACTCGCCAGCTTGTAGGAGCTAGCCAAGCTATTGATATGGTGCGTGTACTGAGTCGTGAAGGGGTTAAGGATTTTCACTTCTACACACTAAACCGTGCAGAGATGACTTACGCGTTATGCCATACGTTGGGTGTTCGTCCTCGCGCAGTAGTCGGTGCGTAAACCTAGTTTCAAAAAGATAAAAGGCTTGCCAAGTGGCAAGCCTTTTTCGTTTTATCAAAGCAAAAGGAGTTTAACCAATCACTTCAAGTTCAGTTAGAACTTCTTCTGCCCAAGTGATCCAAGTTTCACGTAACAGTAGGTTACGGCGAAGCGTTAGACGTTCTAGGCGAGCTTGTTTATCTAAAGTTGACGGCGTTGCGTAGTAAGCCGCTTCAATTTCTTTGTAGTGAGAAACCAGTTTGCGAGACTCTTCAACTAGCTCGGCGAGTTGGTCACGGAATGGAGCCGCTGGTTGAACGGCACATGCCATCAATTTCGCTGAAAACTCATCACGAACTGTTGGGTGTGCAGTTGGTTGATCAAACCACTCTCCTAAAGCGCTGCGACCAGCGTCTGTAATGGAGTAAACCTTGCGGTCTGGTTTGCCTTCTTGGGGTTCTAATACGCAAGTAACCAGTTCTTTCTCAGCCATTTTGTTGAGTTCACGGTACACCTGTTGGTGGCTTGCTTTCCAGAAGTAACCGATGCTAGCAGAGAATTCTTTAGTGATATCGTAACCGGTTGCGTCGCGAGTGCTAAGAACAGTTAAGATTACGTGTGGTAATGACATGTCTTCAATCCAAATGGTCAATAAACTTGTAAACAAGCTACTTATACTTTCAGCTGCGCTCTTACTGGCACTTGAGTTTTTTAATGTATAAGTAGCACCAACAATGTTGGTCCTGTCACCTTAAAGCCGTTTATCACCTAGAGAGATGGGGAGTCCCATCAAGGCTGGAGCAGGTATGATTGGATTTATGAGCTCTCAGCAGGCAAGTAGTATATAAATAATAAGCATGAAGTGGAATAGTAGGACAAAATTACCCTAAAAAACTAACATAATAATCAATAGTGTTAACTTGTGGTTTTTTGTTCTTTTATTTTGGTATTTTTTGGGTCTCTAGTAGTTTATTTAACTGCTTTTGTTTTGGTGCGATTATCCTGTGATAAAAAAAAGCTGAGCATTTGCCCAGCTTTCTATTAAAAATGAAACGATTAGCCTGTGTTGCGCATACCTGCAGCAATACCAGCAATCGTCACCATCAACGCTTCTTCCAAGTTTGCAGAAGCTTCTTCGGTTTGACGCGTGCGGTATAGCAGCTCTGCTTGTAGCATATTCAATGGCTCAACGTAGATATTGCGTAAGCGAATAGACTCGAGTCCCCAAGGGTCATGCTGCATCAAGTTTTCATTGTTCTCTACATTCAGTACCGCTTTGATGTCTTCTTGAAGCTGAGCACGAAGTTTTTCACCGAGTGGACGGAGCGACTCATCCACCAATCGCTCATCGTAGTAGCGAGAGATATCAATATTACACTTCGAGTACACCATCTCTAGCATGCCGAGACGAGTAGAGAAAAACGGCCATTCGCGGCACATCTCTTCGAGCAATGCTTGGTGGCCTTTATCGATCGAGTATTGAATCGCTTCACCTGCGCCTAGCCATGCAGGAAGTACCAAACGGTTTTGACTCCATGAGAAGATCCACGGGATTGCACGTAAGCTTTCTACTCCGCCCTTAGGGTTGCGTTTTGCAGGACGAGAACCAAGTGGCAACTTACCGAGTTCGAGTTCTGGTGTTGCTTGGCGGAAGTAAGGCACGAAATCTGGCTCGCCACGAACCACATTTCGGTAAGACTCACAGCTTACTTCTGATAGCACTTCCATCAAGTCGCGCCATTCTTGTTTTGGCTCCGGTGGCGGTAACAAGTTGGCTTCCAGAATCGCACTTGCGTATAGGTTAAAGCTGTTTACTGCGACATCTGGGAGACCCAGTTTAAAGCGGATCATCTCGCCTTGCTCTGTTACACGTAAACCGCCTTTCAAGCTTTTTGGTGGTTGCGACAAAAGCGCAGCATGCGCAGGTGCGCCACCGCGACCGACTGTGCCCCCACGACCATGGAATAGAGTTAGCTCAACGCCTTCTTCTTCAGCCACTTTAACTAACGATTCCATCGCATGATACTGAGCCCAACCTGCAGACATAACACCTGCATCTTTCGCTGAGTCAGAGTAACCAATCATGACCATCTGGTGGTTTTGGATAAAACCACGGTAAAGGTCAATCCCCATAAGCTGCTTGATGACCGATTCCGCGTTATTCAAATCGTCTAGCGTTTCGAACAGAGGACACACATCCATGCGGTAAGGGCAACCAGCTTCTTGTAGCAGTAGATGAACGGCTAGTACGTCAGAGGCGGTACGTGCCATTGAAATAACGTAAGCGCCAAACGCTTCACGCGGTTGTGCTGCAACAATCTTACAGGTATCCAAAACCTCTTTGACGGGTTCAGACGGTTCCCAATCACGAGGGAGAAGCGGACGTTTAGATGCCAGCTCGTTAGTTAGAAAAGCAATCTTATCTTGCTCACTCCATTGTTCGTAATCACCAATACCTAAGTAGCGAGTCAGTTCAGACAAGACGTCTGAGTGACGCGTGCTCTCCTGGCGGATATCAAGACGTACAAGATGGATACCAAATGCTTTTACGCGGCGTAGTGTATCCAGTAGTGAGCCGTTGGCTATTACACCCATGCCACATTCGTTTAGTGACTGGTAGCAGGCATACAACGGTTCCCAAAGTTGCTCGACTTTTTGCAGTGGTGCTTTAACGGCCAGTTTTTGACCGTGGATCTTAGCATCGAGAATATCTTTGGTTTCATTGAGCAGAGTGCGTAATTGCTTCAGGATCGCACGGTATGGTTCGTGCTGATCTTCGCCAGCAAGCTCACGGACTTGATCGTTTGAAACTGTCATAGACAGCTCGCTGATCAACTCGTTGATGTCATTGAGATAAAGATCGGCGGCTTTCCAACGAGACAAAAGTAAGACTTCACGCGTAACGTTGTGAGTAACAAACGGGTTACCGTCACGGTCACCGCCCATCCAAGAGGAAAAGTGCACTGGGCGAGCATCAATGGGTAAACCTTCTCCAAGGTAAGATTTTAGACGGTCATTCATCTCACGTAGGAAGTCCGGTACTGCTTCCCATAGCGAGTTTTCAACGACCGCAAAGCCCCACTTTGCTTCATCCAACGGAGTTGGGCGTTGTTGTCGAATCACGTCTGAATGCCAGCCTTGGGCAATCAGTTGCTCTAGGCGGCGTTCGGTTTTTCTGCGCTCTTTAGAAGAAAGATCGCTTAGCTCCAACTTTGATAAGCACTCGTTTATCTTGACCAGTTTGTTGATCATCGTGCGGCGCGTAATTTCTGTTGGGTGAGCCGTCAATACCAATTCAATATTTAGATCACGAACCGCTTGGGCAGTGTCCAGTTTGCTCACATCGTTTTGTACCAGTTTAGAAAACAGCGAGTTAATCGCGTCTGGTTCGCAAATGTGCTCTTCACAATGGCGTGAAATCGTGTGGTATTGCTCAGCGATATTGGTGAGGTTTAGAAATTGGTTAAACGCGCGAGTAACGGGCGTTAGCTGCTCATCAGGTAGATGTTTGATTTCTTCGATCAAGCTGTCCCTGTCTGCTTGATTCCCTGCTTGAGCTGATTTGGATAATTTACGAATGGTTTCCACTTTCTCGAAGATTTCTTCGCCATGGGCATCGCGAATGGTGTTACCCAATAAGTGGCCTAACATGCGCACATTACTTTTGAGTGCGGCGTATTTCTCGTTCATTGTCGTCCTGCCTCGTAAAAAAACTACATCCATTGTCCTTGTTAAGACTCCAATCTAGCGAAAAGCACCAGTTATAGTCAAATAAAGCAGACTAAGTTTGCAATTATTCCGCTGTCTCCTGATTTAGAGCAAATTTACGGCAGCCATAGAGTAAGAAGTGAAAATTAATTACAAAATAACAAGTTAAATAAGTGTTAAGACTAGCGCTAAATTGTGAAGATAAAAAGATGCAGCTCAATCGAGCTGCACAGACTTTTGAGCTTAAACGCGTATTAACAGCAGTACTTGACCATCGCCTTTGAAAGCACATCAATTGTGGGGTCGATAAAGTCGAAGGATAGAAACTCATCCGGTTGGTGGGCTTGGTCGATTGACCCAGGGCCGAGCACCAAGGTTGGACACAACTGCTGTAGAAATGGTGCTTCAGTACAGTAGTTCACGGTTTCTGAACTGGTTTGGCAGATCTCTTCAACACCACCAATAAATGGGTGGTCATGTTGGCATTCGTAACCTGGAATAGGCTCATGCAATGGAATAATCTCCAGTCTCCCAGGCCATTTCGCTTCGACTTCTTTTAATGCTCCGCGCAACATGTTCTCTAAACCATCAAGACTAATGCCGGGAAGAGGACGCACGTCGTAATGCAGTTCGCAGCAACCACAAATACGGTTAGCGCTGTCACCACCATGAATGTGTCCAAGATTTAGGGTTGGGCTTGGAATGGCAAAACCCGGATGGTGATATTCTTTAATCAATTTGTCACGCAGTTGCATCATGGCGAACATGACTTCATGCATGATCTCAATAGCGTTAACGCCAAGCGCTGGGTCCGATGAGTGACCGGACTTGCCTGTTACGCGAATGGCATTTGCCACATGCCCTTTATGACCTCGAATTGGTACAAGGCTGGTGGGTTCACCAATGATGCAGTAATCCGGCTTAAATGGGGCGTTTGCTGTGAAATGTCGCGCGCCCAACATGGTGGTCTCTTCGTCACAAGTGGCTAATACGTAAAGTGGTTTGCTCTGCTTGCTCCAATCGACTTTCTTCACTGCTTCATAAATAAAGGCGAAAAAGCCTTTCATGTCTGCTGTGCCTAAACCGTAGAAGCGGTTGTCTTTTTCCGTCAGTTTATGCGGATCAAAATTCCATCGCCCTTGATCGAATGGCACGGTATCACTATGGCCAGCAAGTAAAAGGCCACCTTCTCCCTCTCCCATACGTGCGATCATATTGTGCTTGCCTGGCTCGACTTCGATCACTTCAACGCTAAAACCCAGATCTTTAAACCAAGATGCGAGTTTTTCGATGACTTTTGCATTGCCCTGATCCCAGCTCGGATCCGTGGAGCTGATAGAAGAGGTGCTGATGAGTCCTTCATAGACCTCTAGAAAAGTTGGTAATTGCATGGATTCTTCAAATCTCCTGTTGACAGACAGACCACAAAAATGTAAAACACATATTAAATCATATTTAATGAATAAAAAATCAAAATAAAGCAAAAATTAAATATGAATAGTCATTTGAGCCTTTAAGTATATGGATGTCACACAATGCTAAAAACCACGATTATTGGAGCCAGCGGTTACACCGGCGCAGAGTTAGCGTTAATGGTTAATAAACACCCACAACTCACGCTATCAGGTTTATACGTTTCCGCCAACAGTGTTGATGCGGGAAAGAGCATCGCGCAGCTACACGGTAAGCTAGCGGGCATCATTGATATGCCAGTTTTACCACTAACGGATCCACTGCAAATCGCTCAAGAATCGGACGTGGTGTTTTTGGCAACGGCTCACGAAGTCAGCCATGATTTAGCCCCAACTTTCTTGGAGACAGGCTGTCAGGTATTCGATTTATCGGGTGCATTCCGTGTGAAAAGTGAAGGCTTTTACGACACTTTTTATGGCTTCGCACATCAACATAACAACTGGTTAGATAAAGCAGCATACGGCTTAGCAGAGTGGAACCAAGAATCAATAAAAACCACTCCTTTGATTGCAGTAGCAGGTTGCTACCCAACCGCTTCACAGCTTGCAATCAAACCTTTATTAGAACATGCGTTGCTTGATACCAACCAATGGCCAGTGATCAACGCAACCAGTGGTGTATCTGGTGCAGGGCGTAAAGCCTCCATGGTTAACAGCTTCTGTGAAGTGAGCTTGCAACCTTATGGTGTATTTAACCATCGTCACCAGCCAGAGATTGCTCAGCACTTGGGTTGCGATGTGATTTTTACTCCGCACCTCGGCAACTTTAAACGCGGCATTCTTGCCACTATCACCATGAAGCTTGCGCAAGGTGTGACAGAAGCACAAGTGGCACAGGCGTTTGAACAAGCTTATCAAGGCAAGCCTGCGGTGCGTCTTAAAGGCGACGGTATTCCACGTATTCAGGATGTCGAAAATACCCCTTTCTGCGATATCGGCTGGAAGGTACAAGGCGAACACATCATTGTGATTTCAGCTATCGACAACCTACTTAAAGGTGCATCGAGTCAAGCGATGCAATGTCTCAATATTCATTACGGTTACCCAGAACTGACAGCGTTGCTGTAGTCGTTGAAAGAGGGAAATGCGATGACGCAAACCAATCAAGCTCCTTTAGTCATTAAGCTAGGTGGTGCAGCTCTATCATGCACTCAAACCTTAAGCCAACTGTTTGGTGCCATTGCGGCTTACCAAAAATCGGCACAGCGACAAATCGCCATCGTTCATGGCGGTGGCTACCTAGTTGATGAGTTGATGGCAAAGCTTCAGCTTGAAACCGTAAAGAAAAACGGTTTACGCGTAACGCCTTACGATCAAATTCCTGTGATTGCAGGCGCGCTTGCAGGCACTGCGAATAAGTTACTTCAAGGTCAAGCGATTGCGGACGGTCTTAACGCTGTGGGCCTTAGCCTTGCGGATGGTGGTTTGTGTCTTGTTGAAGAACTTGACCCAGAACTCGGCGCGGTAGGCAAAGCATCACCGGGTGACTCAGCACTATTACAAGCGGTGCTAAACACAGGTGCACTGCCGATCATCAGTTCAATTGGTTTAACCAAAGATGGCCAGATGATGAATGTGAATGCTGATCAAGCAGCAGTCGCGGTTGCGGGCGCATTAGATGCGGAGTTAGTCCTGTTATCAGACGTGAGTGGTGTATTAGATGGAAAAGGCCATTT
The DNA here is from genome assembly GCF_033344395.1 of Vibrio sp. 1874. Classification (NCBI taxonomy): domain Bacteria; kingdom Pseudomonadati; phylum Pseudomonadota; class Gammaproteobacteria; order Vibrionales; family Vibrionaceae; genus Vibrio; species Vibrio sp. 1874. The sequence goes on along the minus strand of NZ_JAWPOR010000021.1, from coordinate 36,885 downwards.
GATCAAAACCCTGTCAGAGCAGCAAGCTAACTCGTTGATCGATGGACATGTGATCACCGATGGCATGATCGTCAAAGTTAAAGCCGCTTTGGAGGCCGCCAATGATCTTGGCCGTCCAATTGAAGTCGCGACCTGGCGTTACCCAGAAAAATTAGCACAGTTATTCGCTGGTGAAAGTATTGGTACTCAATTCTTGCCTCAATAAGCATCAGCAAAAGAATTCAATATTAGGAAGTCGTAGTTGGCACTGACCGCCGAGCGCAGCGCCAGTTAAGTTTGGAGAAAAAACATGAGCAAAGTGAACGTAAATAAAGTGGTAGTCGCATACTCAGGCGGTCTAGATACTTCAGTAATTATCCCGTGGCTAAAAGAGAACTACGACTGTGAAGTAGTGGCTTTCGTTGCCGATGTTGGTCAAGGTGCCGAAGAGCTAGAAGGCATTGAAGCGAAAGCAAAAGCCTCTGGTGCTTCTGAGTGCTACATCGCTGACTTGAAAGAAGAAATGGTCGCAGACTACATTTACCCAACGCTAAAAACCGGCGCGTACTACGAAGGTAAGTACCTGCTAGGTACATCAATGGCGCGTCCAATCATTGCCAAAGCGCAGGTTGAAGTGGCACGTAAAGTGGGCGCGGACGCTCTGTGTCATGGCTGTACAGGTAAAGGTAACGACCAAGTACGTTTTGAAGGCGCATTCGCAGCACTAGCACCGGACTTACAAGTGATTGCACCTTGGCGTGAGTGGGACCTAGTGAGCCGTGAAGAGTGTTTGGATTACCTAGCTGAGCGTAATATTCCTTGCTCTGCGTCTCTTACTAAGATCTATTCACGTGATGCAAACGCATGGCACATTTCGACGGAAGGCGGCGTTTTAGAAGATACGTGGAACGCACCAAACGAAGACTGCTGGGTGTGGACTGTCGACCCAGAGCAAGCGCCAAATGAAGCGGAATACGTCACGCTGAAAGTAGAAAAAGGTGAAGTGGTCGAAGTTGATGGTGAAGTGATGACACCATACAACGCACTGGTTTACCTAAACGAGAAGGGCGCTAAGCACGGTGTTGGCCGTATCGATATCGTGGAAAACCGTCTTGTTGGGATGAAGTCTCGTGGTTGTTATGAAACACCGGGAGGCACCATCATGATGGAAGCGCTGCGTGCTGTAGAGCAGCTTGTGCTAGACAAATCATCATTCGAATTCCGTGAGGAGCTAGGTCTAAAAGCGTCTCACCTTGTATACGATGGCCGTTGGTTTACGCCACTATGTAAATCGATCCTTGCCGCTTCAGAAGAGCTAGCGCAAGACGTTAACGGTGAAGTGGTTGTTAAGCTCTACAAAGGTCAAGCGACAGTGACGCAAAAACGTTCTGACAACAGCTTGTATTCAGAAGAGTTCGCGACTTTTGGTGAAGATGAAGTTTACGACCAAAGCCATGCAGGTGGGTTTATCCGTCTTTACTCGCTATCAAGCCGTATTCGTGCATTGAACAGCCAGAAGAAATAATCCCTTAACATCCATCTCGGATTGAATAAAGACCCGCCATTTATAGGCGGGTCTTTTGGTTTCTAAAAGCGGGTATCTAAAGTTAGTTTGAATATATATGTAAAAATATTGAATTTATACTTTATTTTTTATCGAAATTGCCGTAACGTTGACCCATAAGAAAAAGTGAGCAAATGACCATCAAATTGGTTACTACTCATTCGAGAACGTTAGAGTAAGCAATAGTCATCAGGAGAGACGCAATGGCATTATGGGGCGGAAGATTTACCCAAGCGGCAGACACCAGATTTAAAGAGTTCAATGATTCGTTGCGTTTTGACTACCGATTGGCTGAGCAAGACATCGTAGGTTCAATCGCATGGTCTAAAGCTCTGCTTTCTGTTGATGTGCTATCGGCAGAAGAACAGCAGAAACTGGAACTTGCTTTAAATGAGCTGAAGTTAGAAGTGATGGAAGACCCTCACCAAATTCTTCGCTCTGATGCAGAAGATATCCACTCTTGGGTTGAACAGCAGCTAATCAGTAAAGTGGGAGATTTAGGTAAAAAACTCCACACTGGGCGTTCTCGGAATGACCAAGTCGCCACAGACTTGAAACTTTGGTGTCGTCAGCAAGGTCAGCAATTATTGATTGCTTTAGATCGCCTACAAGCACAAATGGTCCATGTTGCTAAACAGCACCAAGGCACCGTATTGCCAGGCTATACTCATCTTCAGCGTGCTCAACCTGTAACCTTTGCTCACTGGTGCTTGGCTTATGTTGAAATGTTCGAGCGTGACTACTCTCGTCTGAATGATGCCTTACAGCGTCTCGACACTTGTCCACTTGGCTCGGGTGCGTTAGCGGGAACGGCTTATCCGATTGATCGCGAACAATTAGCACATAATCTCGGTTTCCACCGTGCTACGCGTAATTCACTCGATTCGGTTTCAGATCGTGATCATGTGATGGAACTGATGTCGGTGGCGTCGATTTCTATGCTTCACCTTTCTCGTCTTGCAGAAGATATGATCTTCTACAATTCAGGCGAGTCAAACTTCATTGAGTTAGCGGATACGGTGACATCTGGTTCGTCATTAATGCCACAGAAGAAAAACCCAGATGCACTTGAGTTGATCCGTGGTAAGACAGGGCGTGTCTATGGCGCATTATCGAGCATGATGATGACAGTTAAAGCCTTGCCATTGGCGTACAACAAAGACATGCAGGAAGATAAAGAAGGGTTGTTTGACGCTTTAGATACATGGAACGACTGCATGGAAATGGCAGCTCTGTGTTTTGACGGTATTAAAGTGAATGGCGAGCGCACACTAGAAGCGGCGAAACAAGGTTACGCAAACTCGACTGAGTTGGCTGATTACCTAGTGGCGAAAGGCATCCCATTCCGTGAAGCTCACCACATCGTCGGTGTCGCGGTCGTTGGTGCTATTGCTAAAGGCTGTGCGCTGGAAGAATTGTCTCTGCAAGAGCTAAAAGCCTTCTCTGAGGTGATTGAAGATGATGTGTATGACATTCTGACTATCGATTCGTGTTTGGAAAAGCGTTGTGCTTTGGGGGGTGTTTCGCCTCACCAGGTCGCTTACGCGGTAGAACAAGCGGATAAGCGCCTGAGCCAGCGTGACAGCTCGGCGGTGAAAGTGCGTCCTGCACGTTTGACGGACATTGAAACGTTGGAAGGTATGGTTGCTTACTGGGCGAACCTTGGTGAGAATCTTCCGCGCTCTCGTAATGAGCTCGTGAGAGATATTGGCTCTTTCGCGGTGGCTGAGCATCATGGTGAAGTGACGGGTTGCGCTTCTCTATATGTGTATGACTCAGGGTTGGCTGAAATACGCTCTCTTGGTATCGAAGCGGGCTGGCAAGGCCAAGGGCAGGGCAGTGCGATTGTGAACTATTTGGTTGAGAAAGCGCGCCAGATGGCGATCAAGAAAGTCTTTGTTCTAACGCGAACGCCTGAGTTCTTTATGAAGCAAAGCTTTTTACCGACATCGAAGTCATTACTGCCGGAGAAAGTTCTGAAAGATTGCGATCAGTGCCCACGTCAACATGCATGTGATGAGGTAGCGCTTGAGATCAATTTAATGGAGCAAGTGATCCAAAAAACGCATGTGGCATGAACTGAAGTTGTGGAGTGATTTTATTAGCATTCAATGACATAGTCATTTTCCTGTTTACTTACATCAGTATTCGCTAAAAAAATCGAAAAAATTTGGAACCTTTGAGAGGAAGCCCGGTCTATTAAAGTACCACTGCTTTTTCTTAGAAGAATCTAAGAGAGCCCCAGAACTGACATTGGTTTTGGGGCTTTTTTCTATCTGTCACTTTTCTCTTTTTTATTCGCCTTTTTTTGTCCCCGTCGACGCTGCCAAGGCAAGATGACAAAACGCATCCATAAGTGTAAAAACAACAAAACGTTGAAAGCGAAGCCGGCAAAGATCAAAGCGATCGACTCGATGCTTTGTGGATCATCTTTGAGCGTAAACCACCATACAATCCAACACAGTACAGAAAGTACCGTCAATTGATCCAAGCATCGTTGGCAACGTCCAAGTTTTTTCCAAAACCAATGTTCTTCGCAGCGGCGACAAGTCATAGTGTTTTCCAAACCATTAGTGTTGCTTCAGATTATATATCTAACTAAATGGTGGAAAGCGTTTCTTACACGGGCTTAGATCGCCATGACACAACCAAAAATGGAAAGTTAGCTTTGTAAAAGCTTTGTGGCACGTAATTGATGTATGGTGCGCTGTCAGTCTTTAACAGGAAATATAATGATGTCGACAGAGTTGAAACTTGCGCTGAGTATCGCTGGTGGGTTCTTTATGATCGGTGTTGTCGCGATTTGTATGGTCAGCCGCTATGCAATGATGGCAGCGTAAGAGAGATTTCATTGCGCCAAAGTAGTAAAGCAAAGCCTCGTTGATGACGAGGCTTTGCTTTATATTTAGATAGAAGCCTGAAAGCGTTAGCAGCCTGGGCCGCAGTCAAGACAATGTTTCACTATTTCTGGCCCTAAGTGTAGTTTTGCATTCAAATCACGTAGAGCGGTGCGGACGCCTTCTTCAATCACTGGGTGATAGAAGGGCATATCTAACATCTCAGAAATCGTCATCCTATTTTGGTGCGCCCACGCTAAAAGGTGCGCAAGATGCTCTGCATTCGGGCCCATCATTTCTGCACCTAAAAAACGTCCAGTGCCTTGCTCTCCGTAGACATGCAGAATGCCTTTATTACGAAGCATGACGCGCGAACGTCCTTGATTTTCAAACGAGACTTCACCGGTTGCGAAACATCCACATGTGCCTAGACGTGTTTCTAGTTGTTTATATGTTTCTCCAACCATAGCAATTTGAGGGTCGGAGAACACGGCTGAAATTGGTGAGCGACGCAGACCCGCACGAATATCTGGGAAACGGCCTGCGTTGTCTCCAGCAATACGGCCTTGGTCAGCGGCTTCGTGCAGCAGTGGAATTTGGTTACTTGCATCACCTGCGATGAAGATGCTCTCTACCGAAGTTTGCAATGTGTAGTGATCCGCCGTTGGTACGCCACGTTCATCGAGAGCCACATTGGTGTTCTCGATCGCCAGCTTATCGACGTTTGGACGACGACCCGTTGCGGCCAATACGTAATCGACAACGAAAGTTTCTAATTCACCATCATGGTTGATGAATTGGATTTCGACCTTGTCTTCGCCGTCATTGTCTGACGAAGCAATGCGTTTCATACTTTCGACTTTTACATCTGCATCAAGGTAGAACTCTTCCTTAAAGGCTTTATCTGCATACGCCATCACCTCTGGGTCTGTCAGTGGGCCCACTTGTCCTCCAAGGCCAAAGAGCTTCACGTTTACTCCTAGGCGGTGTAAAGCCTGACCCAATTCAAGGCCGATGACTCCTGGGCCAAATACTGCCACTGACTCTGGTAAGTCATCCCAGTCAAATACATCATCGTTAATCACTAGGCGATCACCCAGTTCATTCCAAGCTGCCGGATATGCTGGACGAGATCCTGTCGCAATAACAATGCGCTGTGCGGTGACCTGAGTATGATCATCTATGATGAGAGTGTGGTCATCGGCAAACTTCGCGTAGCCCGATAGTTTGTCTTCAGCGGGAATATCATCGACACTTTCAAGCACAAAGCCAACAAAACGATCGCGTTCGCGCTTTACACGATCCATAACTTCTCGTCCGTTAATTCGTACTTCACCTTGCGGGTGTATCCCAAATCCAGGTGCTTTTTCGATTTGATGAACACTTTCTGCTGCCGCAATTAACAGCTTAGACGGCATGCATCCGACACGAGCACAGGTTGTTCCGTAGGGACCGCCCTCAATCATTACCACGCTGTTGGTATGAGCTTTTGCTGCTCGATAAGCACCAAGACCAGCTGTCCCGCCACCAATAATCGCTACGTCGACATTAACTTGTTTCATCGTGAACTCTCGCTTTTGTTCTAAGCCAAGCTAGCTACATTGAGCTTGGAGAGTGAATTGGATAGTTGAATCTGGATAAGTAGTCACCTTATTGGCAGATAACTACTTATCTAGACTAGTAGAAGAAGTGGTTTAGGGTTGGCCTCCGAGCCAAAGGCACCGGAGACCGAGGGTGTAGGCTATGGACAGCTTAGCCTAGATACGCTTCTAGCTCTTCGCTACCGCCGATGTGCTTGCCACCGATAAAGACTTGTGGAACAGTCGTGCGACCAGATATAGCTCGTAGACTAACTGTTGTTGCGTCTTTACCCAGAATCACTTCTTCATATTGAAGACCGTGGTCAATCAGATTTTGTTTCGCTTTCATACAGAAAGGGCAGCCTGGTTTAGTGAACACCGTGATGGATTCTTGCGTTTTGTAGTCAGGCGCTATGTAGTTCAGCATCGTATCTGCGTCTGACACCTTGAATGGGTCGCCTGGTTCGTTTGGCTCAATGAACATTTTTTCCACTACACCATCTTTTACTAACATGCTGTAACGCCATGAACGTTTGCCAAAGCCGATGTCGTTTTTATCCACTAACATACCCATGCCATCGGTGAATTCACCATTACCATCCGGGATGAAGGTAATGTTTTCTGCTTCTTGGTCTTGTTTCCATGCATTCATCACGAACGTATCATTGACCGAGATACAAATAATCTCATCCACTCCGTGCTCTTTAAATACAGGGAACAATTCGTTGTAACGAGGTAGATGGCTTGATGAACAGGTTGGAGTAAATGCACCCGGTAAGCTAAATACGATAACGGTCTTACCTTTAAATAGCTCATCGGTCGTTACATTCACCCAAGAGTCACCTTGACGAACTGGAAAAGTAACTTGAGGGACTTGTTGACCTTCTTTAGATACAAACATAATGATTTCCTTTGACTATTTTAAATTATGCGTATAGAGCTTAGCGTTTTTCGTCGCTCTGTTTCGTTTTGTTGAGCCCATTATTGTAAAAATCCTTTGATAGCTCTAATCGTTTGGTGTTATGGTTTTGATAGGTATTAGCTATTGTTAAAGAAGCGAAGCGTGAAGTATGAATATTCGAGATTTTGAGTACTTAGTTGCACTTGCGGAACATAAGCACTTTCGCAAAGCGGCAGAGGCATGTTTTGTTAGCCAGCCAACATTGAGTGGGCAAATTCGTAAACTAGAGGATGAACTCGGGACCACGCTTTTAGAGCGAAGCAGCCGACGTGTTTTGTTTACCGATTCAGGGTTACAGCTGGTGGAGCAGGCTAAACGCATCTTAAGTGAAGTGAAAACCTTCAGAGATATGGCAAGCGGTCAAAGCGGAGCCATGACTGGACCGATGCATATTGGTTTCATCCCGACGGTTGGGCCTTATCTACTACCCAAAATTCTGCCGCAGATAAAAGAAGCATTTCCTGAGCTGGAGCTATTTCTTCACGAAGCTCAAACACATCAATTAGTGCGTCAATTGGAAGAAGGCAAACTAGATTGCTTAGTTTTAGCTTCGGTTGATGAAACTGCGCCATTTAAAGAGATCGAAGTGTATCAAGAGCCATTAAGTGTCGCAGTGCCATGTGACCATGAGTGGGCCTCTCTCGACCATGTTGATATGTTGGAGCTGAATGGTAAAACCGTTTTAGCGTTGGGAGACGGCCACTGTCTGCGAGATCAAGCGTTAGGTTTTTGTTTTGCCGCTGGAGCAAAAGACGATGAGCGTTTTAAAGCCACCAGCTTGGAGACGTTACGCAACATGGTTGCTGCCGGTGCGGGGATTACGTTATTGCCTCAGCTTTCTATCCCTAATGAGAAGCAAAAAGATGGCGTATGCTACGTACCAGCTGTTAACCCAACCCCCTCGCGTAATATTGTTCTCGTATACCGTCCGGGCTCACCATTACGAGCTAGGTTTGAAGCTTTAGCAGCGAAGATTAAAGAGGTGTTGGCTTCTTATCCATCATTGAATGCTGCAGCATAAAAAGCAGAAATAAAAAAGGGAGAGCTTGATGCTCTCCCTTGTGCTTTTGTGATTTAGAACAGTTCTTCTGCGCCAGAGCCTGAAGAGTAAATACTATCTTCTAAACGGTCGCCAGCGTATTCGGTAGGCTCCGTGCCTTTTTCAAAGTATTCGAACATTGATGTGCTATCTACCTTGTGCGTTAGCATACCGCTGTTGCGATCAATACGAACTCGAATAATATCCTCTGGAATATTTTTACCTTGCTCCGGCGTCCCTTCTAGCGCAACACGCATGAAGTCAATCCAAGCAGGCTCTGCGGTTTTCGCACCCGACTCGGCACCAGAAACTTGGCCTTGCCCTAGGTTGCTGTTAACAGTGGTGCGGCCAAGTGCACGTGAGTGATCATCAAAGCCAACCCAAGCTATCGCAACGACACCAGGTCCATAGCCATTGTACCAAGCATCCTTGGAATCATTCGTTGTACCCGTTTTACCCCCGATATCACGACGACCAAGTTTTTGCGCGCGCCAGCCTGTACCATTCCAACCTGTGCCTTCACGCCAGTTACCGCCACCCCAAATGTTGCTGTACATCATCTCACGCATTAAGAATGCATTCTGTTCAGAGATAACTTGCGGTGCATATTGAGGTTCATCATTTTCAAGGGCATTGTCTGTTGCTAGGCCATTAATTGCGACGTCTTGTTCGCCAAATTCATCAGCGTAGCGATTTTCTGGCTGCTCGCTCATTTGCGGACAATCCTTATGACAAACGCTCTTTGGATTCGCTTTAAACAGCACTTCACCGAATGCATCTTCCACGCGTTCTACGTAGAACGGTTCGACGTAATAACCTCCGTTCGCAAATACAGAGTAGCCTTGTGCTACTTTCATTGGTGTTAAGCTACCAGCACCGAGCGCGATGGTCTCTGAACGTGGTACTTGGTTAATATCAAAACCGAAACGAGTAAGGTACTGACGTGTCTCCTCGAGGCCAACTTCACGGAGTGTACGCACTGCCATGACGTTTTTTGATTGAGCTAAGCCGAGGCGAAGACGCGTTGGACCACCATAAGTTGGTGGTGAGTTTTTTGGTCGCCAAGCTGAACCCGAACCTGCATCCCACTTGTTAATCGGCGCATCGTTAATCAAAGTGGCTAGAGTCAGCCCTTTGTCAATTGCTGCCGAGTAGATGAAAGGCTTGATACTTGAACCAACCTGACGTACTGACATGGTTGCACGGTTAAACTTGCTGTGAACAAAGTTGAAACCACCAACCAGCGACAATATCGCGCCATTTTCTGGGTTCATCGCAACAAACGCGGTGTTTGCTGTCGGCACTTGGCTCAGTTTCCAGCTCAGTGTTGTGTTGTCATCTTCATCGGTTTCACTTACTTCGCGAACCCAAACTTGTTGACCTGTCGCTAGCACATCATGCGCTGACTTTGGTGTTGAGCCTTGGCGGTTATCAGTAATGTACTTACGTGCCCAGTGCATTCCAGTCCAAGGGATGGTTTGCTCTTCATGGTTCTTAACCCATACTTGCGCCGTCTTATCATCGACTTTCGTCACAACCGCAGGGTAAAGGTCACCATAAGTTGGCTGTTTCTTCAGGTGCTTTTCTATTTGCTCATTGCCCCAGGCTGCTTCCCCTTCTTTCCAAAGCACACTTTCTGCACCACGGTAGCCATGACGTTCATCGTATGACAAGAGGTTATTTACCGCAGACGTATTTGCAGCATCTTGCAGTTTAGAATCCACAGTCATGTAGATATTCAAGCCAGAGGTGTAAGCTTCTTCTTCACCGTACTCTTTTACTGCCCATGCACGAGCCAACTCTGCTACGTAAGGCGCTGAAAGCTCAATTTCAGCGCTATGATAACGCGCCACAATAGGTTCATTGCGTGCTTCGTCATACTGCTCTTGTGTAATGTATTTCTCATCAAGCATTCGCATTAATACAACGTTACGGCGTTTTGTTGCGCGCTCAAGAGAGTAAATTGGGTTCATGGTTGATGGCGCTTTTGGCATACCAGCGAGTGTTGCAATCTCACTTAACGTCAATTCATCAAGGCTCTTGCCAAAATACACTTGAGCGGCAGCACCAAAGCCATATGAGCGGTAACCAAGGAAGATTTTATTGACATAAAGCTCCATGATTTCTTGCTTACTTAAAAGCTGCTCAATATGGATAGCAATAAAAATCTCTTTAATCTTACGCATGATCTTCTTCTCATTAGATAAGAAGAAGTTACGAGCTAGCTGTTGCGTAATCGTACTTGCACCCTGTTTAGCCGAGCCTGAAACCGCAACAACAACAGCTGCACGAGTGATGCCGATAGGGTCGATACCAGGATGCTCGTAGAAACGGCTATCTTCGGTTGCGATGAGCGCGTGAATTAAGTCTTGAGGAATTTCGTCATAAGTAACAGGAATACGACGCTTTTCACCGAACTGTGCGATCAGCTTCCCGTCTTGACTAAACACCTTCATAGGTGTTTGTAATTCAACGTCTTTTAGAGTTGCAACATCTGGCAATTCAGGCTTCACGTACTGATAGAAGCCAAATATTGTGGTGACTCCAAGAATTATGCAAATCAATGTTAAAAATAATAAACGCTTTATGAACTTCACCGGAGAATCCCTGATTGGTTGAGGCTGTGTAACGGCAAACCCTTGTACTCTTAGGTCAAAAATTTAGCACATAAGAGATATTAACTCTTATTTGGATGCTAATAACAACCTTTGCACGAAGAAATTTCGGAGCGAGAGTAAGAGATGGATAAGCTAATCGTTACCGGCATCGATATAGGCCATAACAGCCTCAAAGCCGTAGTACTTAAACCCACAGGCAACAATTACGCTCTGTTGGGTTACAAAGAAATATTACTAAAGGAAGGTATTGTCGCTGAAAATAACACCATAAATCATCAAGAAATTGTAAAGACCCTCAAGCAGATAAAAAAAGAACTGCCTTTTGGCGCTAAAAAAGTTGCGATCTCAGTTCCTGATAACTCGGTAATTAGCAAGAAACTGCAAATAGAACAAAATCTTGAAGAGAGTGAAGTTGAGTTTGCAGTGATACAAGCCTTTTCTCATCAATCGCCATTCCCTGTCGAAGAGCTGAGTTTAGACTTCGTTCGTCTTCGCGCTGAGGGCGGGCAGAGTGGCAGTGATAGCTATCAAGTGTTTGCGACAAGAAAAGATGTGGTAGAAGGCCGAGTCGATGCATTACAAAAGTCCGGACTAAAACCTGTTTTAGTGGACGTGCATTCGCAAAGCCTTGGTCATATCTGGAAGCTCACCGCCGATCGCTTTCCTGACAAAAACAAATACTGCTTACTCGATATTGGCACCTTATCGAGCTCCTTCACCATGTTTACCGAACAAGGTGAACTGTTTCACAAAGAGTTTGCTTACGGCACACGCGGAGTAAACTGCGCTTCTCCAGTCGATTTTCTGTCCGATGATGCTCAGGAGAAAACAGAGCTGTTTAACCGTCAAATCGTAGAGCGAGTAAAGCGCCAGATGCAGCTCTATACCTCAATCAATGGCTCACAAAACATCAAGGGTATCTGGTTATCAGGGGAAGGGGCCTCCACTCCCATGCTCGCAGAGGAGTTGTCTCAACAATTGTCGTTAGAGTGTGAATTGCTAAATCCGCTAGGGCTATTTGAGATGAAGGTGTCTAAGCGTAAGCGTCGTGCTGTGGATTGGCAGCATTTCTCAACAGCAGCCGGACTGGCCGTTCGTGGCATTCATTGGCTAGGAGGCGCCCGTGCTTTATCGCATTAATTTACTTCCTTGGCGAGAGAGTCAAAGAGAAGAGCACCGACGTCGTTTCATCAGTTTGGTCGCATTAGGCATGTTGGTCGCTGTTGGCATCCAGTGGGGTATTGGAAAGTTTTTTGAGTACCAACAAGATCAACAACAGGAGCGGCTCGATTACCTCACTCACTACATTGCCGAACTCGACCAGCGTATTGAAGCAATGAAAATTGCAGAGCTAGAGCACAGCAAAATCCTCGAACGTCTAAAGGTCGTTGAAGGTTTACAAAACGGACGAAACAAAACGACCGAGTTCATGAACTTAATGCCTGCCGTTATCCCTGAAGGTGTATATGTCGACAAGATCAAAATGAATGATCTGGAAATTGAGATCTCTGGGATCTCTGATAGCACTCCAAAACTTGCCACGATGCTGGACAACATGGAGCGCTCGGCCAAGTTGAACGACGTAGAAATGCATTCCATCGTTCACGGCAAAGCCCGTTTTGGGAAAGAGTTTCAAACATTCAAAGTGTCTTTCATGTTCAAAGTAACGGAGAAGAAATTGGAGGCTCAACGTGGTTGATTGGCAGGATCTCGAAATAGATGAAATGGCCGAGTGGCCATTGTTGCCCCAGATTGTAGTAATCGTACTTCTGATCATGGCGATTCAAGGCTTAGGTTATTGGTTTTACCTTAAACCGAAAGAAGAACAGTTGAATCACTTGATTCAGCAGGAGCAGACACTCAAGGTGGCATTGAAGATCAAAGCGAACAAAGTGGCAGCGTTGCCTCAGCTTCAATCTCAATTGGATGAACTTACCACTCGTTACGAGTTATTACTGCAACAACTGCCTGCGCAAAAAGAGCTGGCTACAATGCTCGCTTCAGTGAATGAGCTTGGCATCGACAATAAGCTGACTTTCACCCGAATCGACTGGGGCGAAAAACAATCAGAGCACTTCCTTTATCGTCTTCCTTTAAACATAGAGTTAACGGGCGACTTTCATGACATCGGCCATTTTTCTCAGGCAATAGCGACGCTACCTCGAATCATCACGTTTAAAGATGTGACTTGGCAACGTGTCAGCCAAGAGAGCGAAACCCTGCACTTTCGGGTGCGCGCTAACACCTATCAGTTTAAGCCGGAGGAGGCGAAAAATGACAAGTAAGTCTTTGTTGTTGGTATTGATGGGTTCTCTATTGATGGGCTGCCAGGCGAATGATGAATCATTGACGGATTTTATTCGAGGAGTGGAAACACAGGCGCGTCGAGAGGTCGAGAAGCTTAAGCCCGCAGACAAGTATGTTGCAGTCACGTACGCACCGGAAGTACAGCGTGCACCCTTTGAATTACCCAAAGAAGCCATCATCGCGACTCAGCCAGTTGCAAGAAAAGATTGTTGGCAACCGCCCTCAAGAAGGCGAACTGGAAAATTAGAAAAATTCCCATTAAGCCAATTACGTTTGAAAGGGGTCATGGGCATGGATAACACGGTTTCTGGCCTCGTTCAGGCTCCCAATGGCAACGTCTATAAAGTTAAGCCGGGTCAATACCTCGGACGCAATAATGGCAAAGTGACCCATGTCAGCCACTCCTACTTGTTGATTAATGAAACGTTGCCCGACGGCTTAGGATGTTGGCAAAAACGTAAAGTTAAGTTGGCTTTGAGATAGCCCCATTTATTTTTGATATTGAGTAATGAAAATGAGACAAGGATTAACACGTACACCAAGGATACTTACTGGGCTCTTCTCCTTATGGTTGTTTGTATTTTTAGCCCCTTTAGCGGCAGCTGAAGAAGTTTCGTCCAATGCCCTAAAAAGTATCGACTTTCGAACTAATAAAGATAAAGACGCGGTGATTGTCGTCGAATTGGCGTCACCGGCCGCGATTGTAGATATCAAGCGTGTACAGGAAGGGTTAAGTATCGATTTGCTTAACACTTCAGTAAAAGACGAGCAATTGTATCTCCTAGACGTGAAAGACTTTTCGACTGTGGTTGAGAGCGTAGAAGTGTTTCGCGACACCTCGACGACGCGCTTGGTTGCGCACATCAATGAAGAATACAAGCATGATTACCGTTTAACGGGGCGTTTTTTGGAAATCAAAGTAGCGAAGATCAAACCTAATGAGAAAGCCCCAGATAAAAGCATTTTAGAAAGAGAAGGTAAGCTTATTTCGATTAACTTCCAAGATATTCCTGTGCGAAACGTCTTGCAGCTTATTGCTGATTACAAACAATTCAATTTGGTTGTCTCCGACTCTGTGGAAGGCAACCTCACGCTTCGTCTTGATGGTGTCCCTTGGCAGCAAGTGCTGGATATTATATTGCAAGTTAAGGGGTTAGATAAGCGTGTTGATGGCAACGTGATTTTAGTTGCTCCGACTGATGAGCTGGACTTGCGTGAGAAGCAGCAGTTAGAAAAACAAAAACTGACGGAAGAAATGGGAGAGCTTTCATCTGAAATCATCAAAGTTAATTTTGCTAAAGCATCAGACATTGCGGAGATGATCAATGGTGAAGGAAATATCAGCATGCTGTCAGAGCGCGGCAGTATGACCATTGATGAGCGAACTAACTCGTTATTGATTAGAGAGTTACCTGAAAACATCGAGGTGATTCGAGAAATTATTGAGTCTTTGGATATTCCAGTTAAACAGGTTCAAATTGAGGCGCGTATTGTGACCATCAATGAAGGTAACATGGATGAGTTAGGGATTCGTTGGGGTTTTACGTCTATTAATGGCAGTAATACAGTGGGCGGTTCTATTGAGAACAACCTTGCCACGATCGGTCTCTATAATGGAGAAGGGGGCGACGACGGTGGTGACGGTGATGGAGTGGGGATCGATGACTTCCTAAATGTAAACTTAGCTGCAACCAGTCCGAATGCGACCAGCATTGCTTTTCAGGTCGCAAAGTTAGGTTCAGACACCTTGTTGGATCTTGAGCTTTCTGCTCTGCAACAAGAGTCTAAAGCTGAGATTATCTCGAGCCCACGTTTGATCACTACCAATAAGAAACCTGCCTATATCGAACAAGGTACAGAGATTCCTTACCTAGAGTCATCATCAAGTGGTGCAACGACGGTGACGTTCAAAAAGGCGGTATTAAGTTTGAAGGTAACCCCGCAAATCACACCGGATAACCGCTTAGTATTGGATTTAAGTGTCACGCAAGATAGACCTGGACAAGTAGTGAAGACCGGCACTGGTGAAGCTGTTGCGATTGATACTCAACGTATCGGGACGCAAGTGTTAGTGAATAACGGTGAAACGGTCGTTCTTGGTGGTATTTTTCAGCACAGCATTACTAACTCGGTGGACAAAGTGCCTTTGTTGGGCGACCTGCCGCTATTAGGTGCTCTTTTTCGTCGAAGTTATGAGAATGTTGGCAAAAGTGAGCTGTTAATTTTCGTCACGCCTAAGGTGGTGATTCAGTAGTTCTGTCTCGGGAAAAACTGATTAAATCAAAAATAAAGTTGCAATAGTGGCACCATGCTTGGATAATTTCGGGTCTTATCACGAATTATCTGTGAGGAACTGGTGCCACAAGCCTTGTAGAACAGCAGTTTAGCTGTGTTTTCTTGTGGCGATCTTATTGAATCAATGTTGTAAATTACTGCTAAACATGGCTGAGAAACGTAATATTTTCCTTGTTGGCCCAATGGGCGCCGGCAAAAGTACAATTGGTAGACATCTAGCACAGCAACTGCATATGGAGTTTGTTGACTCCGATACAGTGATCGAAGAACGCACTGGTGCAGACATCTCTTGGGTTTTTGATGTAGAAGGTGAAGAAGGCTTCCGCAAGCGTGAAGAAGCGGTACTTGAAGACCTAACACAAGAGCAAGGCATCGTGCTTGCGACTGGCGGTGGCTCTGTTAAGAGCAAAGAAAACCGCAATCGTCTTTCGGCACGTGGTGTTGTTGTTTACTTAGAAACGACGATTGAAAAGCAACTTGCGCGTACAAACCGCGACAAGAAGCGTCCTTTACTTCAAACGGATAACCCTCGCGAAGTATTGGAGCAATTAGCTGAAGAACGTAATCCTTTATATGAAGAAGTAGCGGATTACACTGTTCGCACTGACGATCAAAGTGCAAAAGTGGTAGCCAACCAGATCGTAAAAATGCTAGAAGAGAGATAAGTCTTTATCTTTTTTTTAATTGGAGCAAACCGATGGAACGGATTACGGTCAACCTAGCTGAGCGTAGCTACCCAATCTCTATTGGCGCCGGGTTATTTGAGGACCCGGCGTACCTCTCTCAAGTTCTCTCAAACAAAAATGCAAAACAAAAAGTTGTTGTGATCAGTAATGTCACAGTGGCGCCTTTGTATGCAGACAAAATTTTAAAGCAACTCGAGCAGCTCGGTTGTAGTGCATCCTTGTTAGAATTGCCTGACGGTGAACAGTACAAAAACTTGGATGTATTTAATCAAGTAATGAACTTCTTACTGGAAGGGAGTTATGCTCGTGATGTTGTGATCATCGCGTTAGGTGGTGGTGTTATTGGCGACCTTGTGGGTTTTGCGTCTGCCTGTTACCAGCGTGGGGTCGACTTTATTCAAATACCGACCACATTACTATCCCAAGTGGACTCTTCGGTTGGTGGAAAAACCGCGGTTAACCATCCGTTGGGTAAGAACATGATAGGTGCGTTTTACCAACCTAAAGCAGTGATCATTGATACCAACTGCCTGTCGACGTTGCCTGAACGTGAGTTCGCTGCGGGTATCGCCGAAGTCATTAAGTACGGCATTATTTACGATGCAGATTTTTTTGTATGGTTAGAAGACAATCTTGAGCGCTTGTATGCGTTGGATGAAGAAGCACTAACTTATGCGATCGCACGTTGCTGTGAAATAAAAGCGGAAGTGGTGGCTCAGGATGAGAAAGAGTCGGGCATCCGTGCTTTGCTTAACTTAGGTCACACCTTTGGTCATGCGATTGAAGCGGAACTTGGCTATGGCAATTGGCTGCATGGTGAAGCGGTATCTTCCGGCACTGTTATGGCGGCCAAAACGTCGCATCTACGTGGTCTGATCTCGGAAGAGCAATTTGAGCGTATTGTTGCGATTTTGCGTCGTGCAAAACTGCCTGTGCATACTCCAGACAGTATGAATTTCGATGACTTCATCAAGCACATGATGCGAGATAAGAAAGTCCTCTCTGGTCAATTACGATTGGTTTTGCCTACAGGCATTGGCACTGCCGAGGTAATTGCTGATACGACACAAGACGTACTCAAACAGGCAATAGACTTCGGTCGCGATATTTAACCTTGTAATGGCGCCTTTGGGCGTCATTCTTGTAGTGTATTAAGGTTATTAGATGAGTGTTGCTCACGTACTGGAATTAGATTCTCAAATCGAGTTGCTTGATAGATTAGGTCTACTGACTAACTTTGGTTCCAATCTCATTGCGATTAATGGTCATGATGGGTACGGGAAATCTTGGTTAGCGCAGCGATACCTTGAAGTGGGTGCCAGTAACAAGAATCAATGTTTGTTACTTTGTCATTCTAATCAAGACGATGTGCAGCATCGCGTCCTTATTTTGAATCAACTGGTTTCAGACGCATTGTTTAATCAGCAAGAGCCTTTACTTGATAGCCTTGAAAGGCTTTTAGGTGATGAGCCGTGTGACATTGCAATTGTTGTAGATGATGCGCATTTATTGAGTGAGACACTTATCTCTGAGCTTTGGATGCTGGTCTTAGAGGCGCACCATAAGCCAAATTGGACCATCAATGTCTTACTGTTTACACAGTCTGGACGTTTAGACGGTTTGCTAGCACGTCTCAGTTATGGACAAGAGATAAAGCCTGTTGAGCTTGATATTGATATGTTGTCCGAAGTGGAAGCTCGTCGTTTCTTTGAGTCACTTGTTGCGCGCTACGTCGATGATGAGTCTGAGAAACGGGTTAGAGATGCATTTAAAAAAGTCGACCCAGTACCGGGTGACATCATGGCGTTAGGAGAGATGAAAGTGGAAAAAAGGATCATTATCCGCTCGATTGTCGGTTCACCCCTGAATATTGCGTTGGTGGTATTAGTATTACTGTTGCTTGCTGCGGGTGGCTATTGGTGGATGCTTAGTCAACCAAGTCCTGATGATAAAGCGCAGCAAATTGCTGGCGGTTTAGAGCAAACGGCTATTCCAACTTTTGAAGAGTCAGTAATCAGTGCAGCGCAATCTTCACTGCAACCTGTAACCGATGGCTCTAGCAGTCTTGATAACTCTGGTGCGGTTGATGATTCTGATTCATTACCGCCAGCAGTGACAGAAGAAGTAGCGAGCGTAGGCAGTGATGACAATCAACAAAGAGTGGTGATTGAGTCGAATGTGGTCGATGCATTGCTTGAAGGTAAAACTGATTCAGCAGACACAAAAGCGATTGATGACGTCGTAGGTACTGAGAAAACAGAAACCGCCGATGAAACTAGCTCTCCTTTGATTAAAGTCGTAAAACCGAATCAAGATATGGCGCAAGCACCTGCTCAGTCAGAAGAGGGTGAGGCAAACCAACCTGTTGTGAAGTTTTCATTTGCTCGTGAAGAACTAAAAGCGCTATCGCCAAGAGCTTATACTTTACAACTCGCAGCTATGACCTCAATGGAAGATGTACAATCCTTTCTCAATGAGCATAAACTGAATAATCAAGTGCGAATTTATCCTACCGTTCGTAATGACACCGAGTGGTATATCATCACATATCAAGATTATCCGACAATTCAAATGGCTCGTGATGCCGTCGCAAGCTTGCCAGATTCGGTTAAGTCGGTGAGTCCTTGGGCAAAATCACTCCGTCAGGTTCACCGTGAAATTGAACGAGTGAAATAAACCTGAGCTTCCCTGAAAAATATGTTACATTCCGCAGCCTTAATTTTTGGTCGATAGATAGAGCAGTAGATGAAAAAGCAACGAGCCTTTCTTAAATGGGCAGGAGGAAAATACGGACTGGTTGAAGACATCCAACGTCATTTGCCGCCGGCTCGAAAGCTAGTTGAACCTTTTGTTGGTGCGGGCTCAGTGTTTCTGAATACCGATTATGACCATTATCTACTTGCAGATATCAATCCAGATTTGATCAATCTGTACAACCTGCTGAAAGAACGCCCTGAAGAGTATATCTCTGAAGCGAAGCGTTGGTTTGTCGCTGAGAACAACCGCAAAGAAACCTACCTACACATTCGCGCTGAATTTAATAAAACCGATGACGTGATGTACCGCTCTTTAGCGTTTTTGTACATGAACCGCTTTGGTTTTAATGGCCTATGCCGTTACAACAAAAAAGGTGGCTTCAATGTACCGTTTGGCTCTTACAAAAAGCCGTATTTCCCTGAGGCGGAATTGGAGTTTTTTGCAGAAAAAGCCAAAAAAGCTACGTTCGTTTGTGAAGGTTATCCTGAAACATTTCGTCGTGCGCGCAAAGGGAGCGTCGTGTATTGCGATCCACCTTATGCGCCGCTTTCAAATACGGCAAATTTCACCTCATACGCAGGTAATGGTTTCACGTTGGACGACCAAGCTGCATTAGCCGACATTGCTGAAAGAACAGCGACTGAACGTGGCATTCCTGTGTTGATTTCTAACCACGACACTACCTTGACACGTCGGTTGTATCACGGTGCGGATCTTAATGTGGTAAAAGTAAAGCGTACCATTA
Source organism: Vibrio sp. 1874 (assembly GCF_033344395.1). Classification (NCBI taxonomy): domain Bacteria; kingdom Pseudomonadati; phylum Pseudomonadota; class Gammaproteobacteria; order Vibrionales; family Vibrionaceae; genus Vibrio; species Vibrio sp. 1874. Next base: position 17,517 of record NZ_JAWPOR010000021.1, on the reverse strand, counting down.
GCCGTAATGGTAACGGTCGTAATAAAGTTGATGAGCTACTTGCGCTTTTTCATGCCCCAGACATGGATAAATCAAGCTCTTAATTCTCACACTATTATATCTAAATAGTGGATCTCCCCACTGGCTTCGGTAGAATTGCGCGCAGATTGTTTGCTCATTACTACTGAGGTCAGGTATGAAAGATTTTCTTATTGCTCCATCCATTTTATCGGCAGATTTTGCTCGTCTCGGTGAAGATGTAGAAAAAGTACTCGCAGCGGGTGCGGATGTGGTGCATTTCGACGTTATGGATAACCACTATGTACCAAACCTGACTTTTGGTGCGCCTGTGTGTAAAGCACTACGCGATTATGGCATCACAGCGCCAATCGATGTTCACCTAATGGTGAAACCCGTTGACCGTATTATTCCTGATTTCGCAAAAGCGGGTGCGTCGATGATTACGTTCCATGTAGAAGCTTCTGATCATGTAGACCGTACACTGCAGTTAATTAAAGAGCACGGCTGTCAGGCTGGTGTGGTACTAAACCCAGCAACGCCACTTGCAAGTCTTGAGTTTATTATGGATAAAGTCGACATGATTCTACTGATGTCGGTAAACCCTGGTTTTGGTGGTCAATCATTCATTCCTCATACACTAGATAAACTGCGTGCCGTTCGTAAGATGATTGACGAGTCTGGCCGTGATATCCGCTTAGAAATCGATGGCGGTGTGAAGGTTGACAACATTCGTGAAATTGCAGAAGCGGGCGCAGACATGTTTGTTGCAGGCTCGGCGATTTTCGGTGAGCCAGATTACAAACAAGTGATCGATCAAATGCGCGCTGAACTGGCTGAAGTTAAATAAGCACCGATAAGCCAGCGCAATAACACGCTGATTTTAAAGGCTGCCAGCTTGTTGGCAGCCTTTGTGTTTTCTAGTATTAGAAGAAATTAAATATCCGCTGCGCTGAGCAAATAATCACTTGCCTATTTTACGCCCTTTCTGTACTATTCGTGCTCCTTAAACTCAGTCAATTATCTTTAGTTCCTTGCTTCCTCTGGACGACTGAGCCATTTGTGGAAGCTGAATAATCCGTAAGGAGCAACCAATGCGTCATTACGAAATCGTATTCATGGTGCACCCAGATCAAAGCGAGCAAGTTGCTGGCATGATCGAGCGTTACACTGGTTCAATCACTGAAGCTGGCGGTAAAATCCACCGTCTAGAAGACTGGGGCCGTCGTCAACTGGCTTACCCAATCAACAAGCTTCACAAAGCTCACTACGTTCTTATGAACGTTGAAGCTGACCAAGCTGTAATTGATGAGCTAGAAACTGCTTTCCGTTTCAACGATGCAGTTCTACGTAACATGATCATGCGTACTAAAGCAGCGATCACTGAGCAATCTATCATGCTTAAGCAAAAAGAAGAGCGTGCTCCACGTCGTGAAGAGCGTTCTGAAGCTAAGCCTGAAGCTAAGTCAGAAGCTGCTGAGTAAGTTTTCTTATGGCCAATCGAATGGAGCTGAGCGGCACCATTGCCAAACCGCCCATTCGTAGTAAAAGCCCTGGTGGCATTGAACACTGTCGGTTTTGGCTGGAGCATCGCTCTACTATTATCGAAGCTGACTTACCTCGACAAGTTTATTGTCGTATGCCGGTAGTCGTCAGCGGGCTTGGGTCACAAGCACTAACTCAGAATTTAGTTCAAGGCAGTAACATTAAGGTAAGTGGTTTTGTCACTTATCAAACCGGCCGAAATGGCGTGGGAAAATTAGTGTTACACGCCGACAACATTACTCAAATTTAAGATCAGGAGATAGCCCATGGCTCGTTTCTTCCGTCGTCGTAAATTCTGCCGTTTCACTGCAGAAGGCGTACAAGAGATTGATTACAAAGACGTAGCAACTCTTAAAAACTACATCACTGAAGCTGGTAAAATCGTACCTAGCCGTATCACTGGTACAAGCGCTAAGTACCAGCGTCAACTAGCACGTGCTATCAAGCGTTCACGCTACCTAGCTCTACTACCGTACACTGACAAGCATCAGTAATCGGTTCATTTTATTAAGAAAGAGGATTAAGCAATGCAAGTTATTCTACTTGATAAAATTGGTAACCTAGGTGGTCTTGGCGATACTGCAAACGTTAAATCTGGCTACGCTCGTAACTTCCTTATCCCACAAGGTAAAGCAGTTATGGCAACTAAAGCTAACGTTGAAATGTTTGAAGCTCGTCGTGCTGAACTAGAAGCTAAAGTTGCTGAGCAACTAGCTGCTGCAGAAGCTCGCGCAGAGAAAGTTAACGCTCTAGAAGCGGTAGTTATCGCTTCTAAAGCTGGTGACGAAGGCAAACTATTCGGTTCTATCGGTACTCGTGACATCGCTGACGCTATCACAGCTGCAGGCGTTGAAGTTGCTAAGAGCGAAGTTCGCCTTCCTGAAGGTGCTCTACGTAACACTGGTGAGTTCGAGATCAGCGTTCAACTTCACTCTGAAGTTTTCGCGACAGTTAACCTACAAGTTGTTGCTGCTGAGTAATTCAGTATCAAGACGAAATACTAAAAAGCACCTCCTCGGAGGTGCTTTTTTATTTCTAAAACTGAGAGAAAAAGGGTTAAAAAGCGAAAAGTAAATTAACGGAAAATACGCTGTCTGCTTTGCTTAAGCCTTCAGGCACTTTATCGTGATACTGACGAGAGTGCGCCAGTTTCAGTGCGATATCTTCAGTAATATCATTGGTTACACTGAGTTCACTATCAGTACGTGTGTTACTTCTACCTGTTACCAACGTAATATCAGCTGCGAAACTTAAATTATCCAACGCATGCCAAGTTGTGTTGATATTTCCTCGAAAAATGCCTTCTCTAACGATATCGGGAAAGACAATATCGTCATCATCTATTTCGTCTAAGTTTGGCTCTTGATAGCGAAAACCAGGGCCTACTTCTACCTCTAAAATGAAGTTCTCAGTGTAGGAGAACTGGTAACCCAAACCACCTGACAACGTATAGTCTTTAAAATAAGCACTGTAGCGAGAATCCACTCCTTTAAAGCTGCCATACAAATACGTCTTAGGGCCTAACTTGTAGTCACTCTGCAGGGAATAGGTGGATGAGCGTTTGTCTTCTTCACCGTCTTTGTACAAGTTGTAGTACTTCCATTCACCATTAGAACGGTGTCGACCTGACGTATATTCAGCACTCAAACGAGCATTCAGGGAACGAGAGTCCGTGTTACCTGTGTGAGCTTGATAGCCGAACTCCACCTCGGTTTTTAGTGGGTCGGGTAAATCAATATTTTGCTCTGGCTGTACTGATTCGTCAGCATACGATGCACTAGCGCACAGTAGGCTAAAGCTAAGTAACCAGTATCGGGACACATCAACCTCGAACGTAATCAAAAAGGAGGGGCATGATACTGATACAGATATTTGGTTGGGTCAATGGTAGGTTAATTTTTATTAGAGCTAGGCGGAAGAACCAGGCTATTACCCGGATGGTTCACATGATGATTTCTTAACAAGTAATTGTCGCTTCGGGGAAGCATCTCAGCTAGGTTAAGGTTATAATCGTGGGTCAATAGTAGTTATCGAGCAAAGTCATGGCGGAAAACAGAAATCGCAAACCTTCAGACAGTCAGGTCGACGCAATCAAAGTGCCACCTCACTCACTAGAAGCCGAGCAATCAGTAATTGGTGGTCTTTTACTGGATAATGAACGTTGGGACACCGTTGCCGAACGTGTTGTGAGCAGTGATTTCTATAGTCGTCCACACCGCCTGATTTTTGAAGGTGTAAAAACCATTCTTGAAGCGGGTAAACCTCTCGATCTTATTACTTTATCGGAATATCTAGAGCGTCACGAGTTGTTAGAAGATGTAGGCGGTTTTGCTTACCTTGCTGACTTGGCGAAGAATACGCCAAGTGCAGCTAACATCAATGCGTATGCTGATATTGTCGCTGAGCGCGCGATTGTTCGTGGCCTTATTGGTGTCGCGAATGAAATTGCGGACGCGGGCTATGACCCTCAAGGTCGCAGTTCTGAAGATTTAATAGACATGGCGGAGAGTAAAGTTTTTGCTATCGCCGAGTCTCGAACTAGTGAAAACGAAGGACCACAAAACGTCGACAACATCCTCGAAAAGACGTTAGAACGTATCGAGTTGTTGTATAAAACGCCACAAGATGGTGTTACCGGGGTCGATACCGGTTTCACAGATCTCAATAAGAAAACCGCAGGTTTGCAAGGCTCTGATTTGGTGATTGTCGCTGCGCGTCCATCGATGGGTAAAACGACCTTTGCGATGAACTTGTGTGAAAATGCAGCCATGCAACAAGAAAAGCCCGTACTTATTTTCTCGTTAGAGATGCCAGCTGAACAGTTGATGATGCGTATGTTGGCCTCTTTGTCTCGTGTTGACCAAACCAAGATCCGTACGGGTCAGCTAGATGACGAAGATTGGGCGCGTATTTCTTCTACTATGGGTATCCTGATGCAGAAGAAAAATATGTACATTGATGATAGCTCTGGACTAACTCCGACCGAAGTGCGTTCGCGCGCTCGCCGTATCGCTCGTGAACATGGCGGTCTATCGATGATCATGGTCGACTACCTTCAGTTGATGCGCGTGCCTTCGTTAACCGATAACCGTACTCTTGAGATTGCTGAGATCTCTCGCTCTCTTAAGGCGCTGGCAAAAGAGCTAAATGTGCCTGTTGTGGCACTGTCGCAGCTAAACCGTTCCCTAGAGCAACGTGCGGATAAACGACCAGTAAACTCGGACTTGCGTGAATCCGGTTCCATCGAGCAGGATGCCGACTTGATCATGTTCATCTACCGTGATGAGGTTTATCACCCAGATAGTCCGTACAAAGGTACGGCCGAAATCATTATTGGTAAACAGCGTAATGGTCCTATCGGCTCTGTTCGCCTCACTTTCCAAGGTCAACATTCGCGTTTCGACAACTACGCGGGTCCTGCATTCGATATTGATGATGAGTAATCCCATGAGCTATATGAAAGCGGCCAAGGCGTGCATTGATTTGTCTGCGTTGCAGCACAACTTACAGCGCGTAAAAGCTCAAGCGCCACAAAGTAAAGTGATGGCTGTCGTCAAGGCCAATGGTTATGGTCACGGATTACGTCATGTCGCAAAACATGCTAACCATGCGGATGCGTTTGGTGTGGCTCGTATTGAAGAAGCATTGCAACTGCGCGCTTGTGGAGTAGTAAAGCCGATTCTATTGCTAGAAGGTTTTTACTCTCCTGGTGACTTACCTGTTCTTGTGACGAACAACATCCAAACTGTGGTGCACTGTGAAGAGCAGCTTATCGCCTTGGAGCAAGCAGACCTTGAAACTCCGGTTGTCGTGTGGCTGAAGATTGACAGTGGCATGCACCGCCTTGGGGTTCGTCCTGAACAATATGACGAGTTTGTAACGCGGCTGAAGGAGTGTCCAAATGTAGCGAAACCGTTGCGTTACATGAGCCACTTTGGCTGTGCAGATGAGCTGGATAGCGATATTACCCCACAACAGATTGAGCTGTTTAAATCGTTGACTTCTGGTTGCCAAGGGGAACGTTCACTGGCGGCATCTGCGGGGTTATTGGCATGGCCTCAAAGCCATTTAGATTGGGTTCGTCCGGGTATTATCATGTATGGTGTGTCGCCATTCGATGACAAAACGGCGCAAGATCTTGGGTATCAGCCTGTCATGACACTTAAATCCCACCTTATTGCGGTACGCGAAGTGAAGAAAGGTGAAAGTGTTGGCTACGGTGGTATTTGGACCAGTGAGCGAGATACAAAAGTTGGTGTCATTGCTGTAGGGTATGGCGACGGTTACCCAAGAAGTGCTCCAAACGGTACGCCGGTGTGGGTTAATGGCCGTAAAGTACCTATTGCAGGTCGAGTTTCCATGGATATGCTGACGGTCGATTTGGGACCAGACGCAACGGATAAAGTCAGCGACGAAGCGATTCTTTGGGGGAAAGAGCTCCCAGTAGAAGAAGTAGCGGGTCACATTGGTACGATTGCGTATGAACTCGTGACTAAGCTAACGCCTCGCGTCGAGATGGAATACTCCAAATAAACAACGAAAGGCTAACCCAAGGTTAGCCTTTGTTTTATCTACTCACCGTTAATCGTAGCAATAACGCGGCGGCCGCCACCAAAGTCTCGATGCTCACCCAAGTAAATACCTTGCCATGTTCCTAAAGCTAATCGACCATTTTGGATTGGTACCGTCACACTACTGCCAAGCAGTGATGCTTTAATATGTGCCGGCATGTCGTCGTCACCTTCATAGGTGTGCTGATAATAAGGAGCACGCTCTGGCACAAACTTATTGAAGTGCGCTTCCATGTCCATACGCACGGTTGGATCAGCATTCTCATTTAAGGTCAAACTGGCGGAGGTGTGCTGAATAAATAAGTGTAATAAACCTACTGAAAGTTCGTTTATTTGTGGTAATTGTTGTTCAATTTCATCAGTTATCAGGTGAAAACCGCGGCTTCTCGCTTTTAATTGCAGTGTTTTTTGTGCCCACATACGTGTTCCTTTGGAAATTTATAAATTGGCGTCTATCCTATTCCAATTAGAGCCTGTCATTAGTAAATGATATGATTCTTGTCATCGTAAATGAATGTTCAATTTCAGGGCAGGGAACGTGACCTAACTCAATGTGAGTGTAAAAGCTCTCGGTCATAATTGGCGCCTGAAAAAAAATTACAAAGACTTGTTTTGTGGCAATTTGCCCAAACATCTAATTTATATTCTATTTGCTAAATCGGGGATTCCACAGTTTTCGCTAGACTGTAAGGAATGGAACCTACTGTAACATCGGGATAAAGACCATGTTGAAAAATATCAATCCAACGCAAACACAAGCTTGGAAAGCGCTAACGGCGCATTTCGAATCTGCACAAGATATGGATCTTAAAGAGCTGTTTGCTCAAGACGCAGCGCGTTTCGACAAATACTCTGCACGTTTCGGCTCAGACATCCTAGTCGATTACTCAAAGAACCTCATCAATGAGGAAACTCTGAAGCACCTGTTTGCTCTTGCGAAAGAGACCGAGCTGAAATCTGCAATTGAAGCGATGTTCAGTGGTGAAGCGATCAACCAAACAGAAGGTCGCGCTGTTCTTCACACTGCACTACGTAACCGCACTAATACTCCAGTTATGGTAGATGGCGAAGACGTAATGCCAGCAGTGAACGCGGTTCTAGAAAAAATGAAATCATTCACTGAGCGCGTTATCGGCGGTGAATGGAAAGGTTACACAGGCAAAGCAATTACCGATATTGTGAACATCGGTATCGGCGGTTCTGACCTTGGCCCTTACATGGTGACGGAAGCTCTAGCGCCATACAAAAATCATCTAAACCTTCACTTCGTATCTAACGTTGATGGTACACACATCGTTGAAACGTTGAAGAAAGTTAACCCAGAAACGACGTTATTCTTGATCGCGTCTAAGACGTTTACAACACAAGAAACCATGACTAACGCGCACACTGCTCGTGATTGGTTCCTAGAATCGGCGGGTGATCAGGCTCATGTGGCTAAGCACTTTGCTGCGCTTTCAACAAACGCGACAGCCGTGTCTGAATTTGGTATCGATACAGCGAACATGTTTGAATTCTGGGACTGGGTTGGTGGCCGTTACTCACTATGGTCTGCGATCGGTCTATCAATTGCACTAGCAGTAGGTTTCGACAACTTCGTTGAGCTGCTTGATGGCGCTCACGAGATGGACAAGCACTTTGTATCAACAGATCTAGAAAGCAACATCCCTGTGATCCTTGCGCTTATCGGTATTTGGTACAACAACTTCCACGGTGCGGAATCAGAAGCTATTCTGCCTTACGATCAGTACATGCACCGTTTCGCGGCGTACTTCCAGCAAGGTAACATGGAATCAAACGGTAAATACGTTGACCGTGACGGCAATGCTGTAACTTACCAAACTGGCCCAATCATTTGGGGTGAACCAGGTACCAACGGTCAGCACGCGTTCTACCAGCTAATTCACCAAGGTACTAAGCTTATCCCATGTGACTTCATTGCACCTGCAATTAGCCACAACCCAGCTAGCGATCATCACCAAAAACTGATGTCTAACTTCTTCGCGCAAACTGAAGCTCTAGCGTTTGGTAAAAATGAAGAAACCGTGAAAGAAGAGTTGGTGAAAGTAGGTAAGAATGCTGAAGAAGTGGCAGCGATTGCGCCATTCAAAGTGTTTGAAGGTAACCGTCCAACAAACTCTATTCTAGTGAAGCAAATCACGCCTCGTACGCTAGGTAACTTGATCGCAATGTACGAACACAAAATTTTCGTACAAGGTGTTATCTGGAATATCTTCAGCTTTGACCAGTGGGGCGTGGAGCTAGGTAAACAACTGGCTAACCAAATCCTACCTGAGCTTGCAGACGAGTCTCAAATCAGCTCGCATGACAGCTCAACAAACGGTCTAATCAACGCATTTAAAGCGTTCAAAGCTTAATGTTTGAATAGATAAAGAAAAGGTCAGCAAATGCTGACCTTTTTATTGCCTGAGGCAAAAACAAAATAGGTTGGCCAGTGCCAACCTATTTTTTCTCTTTTATTCGAAGCAAATTTCGATAAAGGCATTTCCCCATTGGGAAGAGAAAGGCATGATAATAATTGAGCCTTCACACTTGTGGCGAATCGTATGACCTCGGCCCGAAACCACAACCGGTGTTGCCATATCAAAGTCAAAACCACTTTCCGCCAGAATGCGTTTCGCACCACCAGTAACCATGTTGGTGATCTCACCCACCATATCGGTCACTTCTTCATTGAGCCCATTTGGACGTTCACCAAGCATGTTCTGCATGATTTCTAGGGCGAGTGCTTCATCAAAGGTGATCGACATTGAACCACGAGTTTGTGGGCCTACCATACCAATCAGACCAGAAACGTCACCTCGTGCGATCTCATCTTTTTTGATTCGCGGTTTTTGTGGCTTCAGCTCAAGAGAAGCCATAGTTTTTAGCACGTTCATTAAAGAAGCTAAAAACGGGTTTACAAATTCAGCGCGCATAACGTTCTTCTATACTTTTTCTTTCGTCTCGGAGGAACAGGCCTGGCATTCACCATGAGTTTCAATAACTTGGTTGGTCAGTTTGAATCCATGCTTCTCGGCGTTTTCGGCTAACAAGGATATCAGCGTCTCATCTTCGAGTTCAACGACATCACCACATTTATCGCAAATTAGTAATTGGAAAAAGTGCTGCTGAGTATTGAAAGAACAACAAGTAATAAAGCTATTTGTCGATTCCACTCGGTGGATGAAGCCTTGCTCTAGGAGAAAATCTAATGCTCGATAAACAGTGGGCGGCTTAGCCTGAGGCTCACTCTCTTTTAGTTGCTCCAATAGCTCATACGCACTTGAGGCGCGGCGATTAGAACAAATGAGTTCAAATACGCGTCGGCGTTGCGGAGTCAGTCGTACTCCACGCTCTGCGCAGATACTTTCAATTTGTTCAATGATTGTTGGGTTCAAACCTTTCACCATAACTATCGGACGTGCTCTATGATAAATCATTTCTATACGAAGTTCGTTTAGAAATGCTTCATTTTACCCACTATCAGAACGAAAATCATGAATTAAAGCAAGTCGGTGGTGGTGTGAAGGCGGAATAATCATCACAGAATGAATCAACGAATGACAGATTCGTATTACTTCTGCGTATTCCTAAGCACTTGGCTAGTCAGCCAACCAAATCATTCTCGCTGAAACTAGCACCCAGAGGTGCTTGGGTATACAATACCCGACTTATTTTTTGAGCGTACTGCTGCGCTCGACCTTGGCAACATAAAAACGGGTGTTTATATCATGACTCATTCTTGCAGGCTCTCCGTAGCACCAATGTTAGATTGGACTGATCGTCATTGTCGCTACTTCCATCGCTTAATGACCAAAGAAACCCTGTTGTACACTGAAATGGTGACGACAGGTGCGATCATTCATGGAAAAGGAGATTTCCTGGCTTATAACGAAGAAGAGCATCCGTTAGCCCTTCAACTTGGTGGTTCAAACCCAGCAGATTTGGCTACGTGTGCCAAGCTAGCGCAAGAGCGTGGCTACGATGAGATTAACCTAAATGTGGGGTGTCCATCTGACCGCGTACAAAACGGTCGATTTGGTGCTTGCCTAATGGCTGAACCGCAGTTAGTTGCGGATTGTGTCGCAGCAATGAAAGACGTGGTCGATATCCCTGTAACAGTCAAGACTCGCATTGGTATTGATGATCAAGACTCTTACGAATTCCTAACGGATTTCGTTTCTATTGTTTCAGAAAAGGGTGGCTGTGAGCAGTTCACTATCCATGCTCGTAAAGCTTGGTTAAGTGGTCTAAGCCCAAAAGAAAACCGTGAGATCCCACCATTGGATTACCCACGCGCTTACCAATTGAAGCAAGACTTCTCACACCTAACGATTGCGATTAACGGTGGCGTGAAATCATTAGAAGAAGCAAAAGCACATCTTCAGCATCTTGACGGTGTGATGATTGGTCGTGAAGCATACCAAAGCCCATATTTACTGGCATCGGTAGATCAAGAGTTGTTTGGCTCTAATGCTCCAGTGAAGAAACGCAGCGAAATTGTTGAAGAGATGTATCCATACATTGAAGCGCAATTAGCGAAAGGTGCGTACCTTGGTCATATTACCCGCCACATGTTAGGTTTGTTCCAAAGCATGCCCGGTGCTCGTCAATGGCGTCGTCATATCAGTGAAAATGCGCACAAACCAGGTTCTGGTCTAGAAGTATTGCAAGACGCGCTAGCTAAGATTCCAAAAGAATTGAATGTGTAAAATTCGCCAGTGAATGGCTAAAATTACCAACTAAAGACTGATAAAGCCAGAGTGCAGAAATGCCTCTGGCTTTGTTTTTTTATTAAAAATCATAATCTTAACTTCGTTTCTGTAAGTTGGTATGGAAACTGCTCTGTTTATTGAAAACAAATGGAGAAGTGATTATGTTGGAGCTAATCTTTATTTTAGTCTTTGCGGCGACCTTGTTGGTTACGGGTATCACAATGATGACCGTATTCGCAGCAACTGGTATTGCGTTAGTTGTGATGTTTTTACTGGGAATGGTTGGAGCGGTACTTAAACTATTACCATGGTTAATCGTGATTGCATTGGGTATTTGGTTCTTCAAGAATTACGTCGCTCAGCCCCGCTATAAATAATGAGTAACATCATTTAGTTGATGGAGAGGCGTGAGAATATGGTATATTTCCTCTCACGTCCTCTACGTGAATATCAGCTATCTCGGAGTAAATACTACATGACAAATAAAGCGAACATCGCTTTAACGGCATTATCGTTGGCAGTATCTTTTCCTGTTTTTGCAGAGTACTCTGTATCGACAAAAGTCGGCGCAGAGGTATGGGCTGCCGACACTAAAGTTAATGAAGTGAGACGAGATAGCAGTACCGCAGGCACTTTTTACGCGGCGATTGAACATGATGTTAAATATGTCCCTAATGCGCGCCTTCGTTACTCAAGTGTTGATGCGGATTACATGGGGTTCGATAAGCTCGATTTAACCTTGTATTACCACGTTCTAGAGCATGATTTATTGCACTTTGATGCGGGTCTCACGTTCAGTAATTTAAGTGACACTAAATACATTGATGCTGGCTCAAGCAGGCGTGTAGAAGAATTTGATGAGCTGATTTGGGCTTGGTATGGTTACGCAGAAATTCAAGTTCCGGATACAAACTTTGATGTGATTGGTGAGATAAACTTTGGTGACAACAAAGGTATCAAAAGCACCGATTTCATGGCAGGTGTTCAATACAATGTACCGCTCGAAAAAGCTCGACTGGCTTTTCGTGGAGGTTACCGTGTGATTGATTTAGAGTCCGATAAATTCATGTCGGATCTAGGGAAAGAGTTTATTTTTGCTAACGGCTTCTTTGTGAGTGCGGAATACGCGTTCTAAATTCAGCCATGTTAGATATTCGATTTACTTAAAACGTCGCTTTATAAGCGGCGTTTTTTTATATCACTTCATTATATCTAATCGAAATTTCTCCCTATTTGGCTGACTTAGACCATGCTTACCTAGGAGCAATGTGAAAGTTAAAGCAGGGATAGCGATGACAATAAATGAACTAAGACATCTATTCCGTGAAAATCAGCTTATCGAAGCGATTATTGAGCCTGCAATCCAAGAGGGTGGTTGGGTTGTAGAGTTCAGACATGCGCGCGGTGGTTTTGTTTTTCTAACGGACAGTCACGGCGAAGAATGTCTTTATGAAGATTTAGATACTGCGTCAAAATCGGCAATGGCAGTAGGCTTTCAACAAGTCCGCATTGAAGATCGATGAGCAAAAAGTAAGCCGTTCTTACTTCCAAAAAGTTATAAAACATTCACTTCTATTCTTTCTTGTTATTAAGGAGAGTGGGTACTCTATCGTCACGCAATGAATAGGGATGTCGTGATAATGTCTTTTCAAAAGAATGAGTATTCTCACAAGAATGTGTCTGAAGATAATAATGGGCAAGGAGGAAATCCTCCAATCGCAAGCCCTCTGAATGACCAACAAATTAGCTCACTCCAACAAACTGTCTCTGAGTTGTCTTCACAGCAACTTGCTTGGGTCAGTGGGTATTTTTGGGGATTAGCTCAAAATCAACCAAACACAGCGGTAACGCCAATTGCACAAGCAACGGCAGCCGTATCAGCGAAGCCAGCAGGTAAGTTGAGTATTATTTTTGCTTCCCAAACGGGCAATGCTAAAGGTGTTGCTGAAGCTCTGGAACAGGAAGCAAAAGCAGAAGGAATTGCAGTCGAACTTTTTGATGCAAGCGATTATAAAGGTAAAAACTTAGCCAAAGAAACGCATGTCATTATTGTGGCATCGACTAACGGCGAAGGCGAAGCGCCAGACAATGCCATTGAGCTACATGAGTTTTTGCAATCGAAGAAGGCTCATAAGCTGCCAAACCTGCAATATGGTGTTATTGCATTGGGAGATTCTAGCTACGAGTTCTTCTGTCAGACCGGTAAAGACTTCGACACTTACCTATCAAAGCTAGGCGCGACTCCATTTATCGAGCGTCTTGATTGCGATGTGGATTATGAAGCCCCTGCAACTGAATGGCGTAAGAATGCGTTAGACAAGGTAAAAGATACACTGTCTTCTGGCTCTGAAGCGGATGTGGTTCAACTTCCTGTGGGTCAAGCTGCGACTGCGCACTCTCCTTACAATAAACAGAATCCGTACACTGCAACGTTACTGACCAGTCAAAAAATCACGGGCCGTGACTCTGGAAAAGACGTTCGTCATATAGAAATCGACTTAGAAGGCTCGGGTTTAACGTATCAGCCAGGTGATGCACTAGGTGTGTGGTTTGAAAATAGCTCGGAACTTGCAAACGCCATTCTTGGTAAGGTCGGTTTGTCTGGGGTTGAGACTGTTGACGTTGATGGTGAAAGCTTGTCAATCCACAGTGCTCTTGTGAGTAAATATGAAATCACAACATCTAACCCACAGCTCATCACAAAGTTTGCCGAGTTATCCGGTAGCAAGAAGCTACAAAAGTTAGTTGAAGATAAAGATAAACTTCGCGAGTACTCTGCAAATACTCAAATCGTTGATGTACTGGCAGAAAAGAAAACCAAGTTAACCGCAGATGAATTGATTGGTTTGCTTCGTCGTCTTACTCCACGCCTTTACTCTATTGCATCAAGCCAAGAAGAGGTCGATGAAGAAGTACACCTAACGGTTGCTTTGGTTGAGTACGAACAAAACGACGAAAAACGGTATGGTGGTGCGTCTAGTTTCTTAGCACAGCGTCTCGAAGAGGGGGATGAAGTTAAAGTATTTGTTGAGCATAACAACAACTTCAAACTGCCGGAAGATGATAGCACTCCAATTATCATGGTTGGTCCTGGCACAGGGATCGCACCATTCCGTAGCTTTATTCAGGAACGTGAAAACCGCGATTCTGAAGGCAAAAACTGGTTGTTCTTTGGTGATCGCACGTTCACTCAAGACTTCTTATACCAAGTGGAATGGCAAAAGTATCTCAAGTCAGGAGTACTAAGCCGATTGGATGTTGCCTTTAGTCGTGACCAAGTAGAAAAGGTTTACGTACAACATCGCATCTTAGAAAACGCAGCTCATGTGTGGCAGTGGATCCAAGAAGGCGCTTATATCTATGTCTGCGGTGATGCAACGCGTATGGCAAAAGATGTGCACGACGCATTGGTTATCGTTGCTGAACAAGAAGGCAAGATGCCGCGTGACGATGCAGAACAATTTATTAATGACCTACGTAAAGCGAAACGTTATCAGAGGGATGTGTACTAATGACTTTTTCTACGGACAATAATAAGCAGGTTGTATTAGGTGAAGAGTTAGGGCCGCTATCTGATAACGAGCGCCTGAAGCGGGAAAGCAACTTATTACGTGGCACCATTGAGCAAGATTTACAGGACCGTATTACTGGTGGCTTTACTGCCGACAACTTCCAGTTAATTCGTTTCCACGGTATGTATCAACAAGACGATCGTGATATCCGTAATGAACGCACAAAGCAAAAACTGGAACCATTACATAATGTGATGCTTCGTGCTCGTATGCCTGGAGGCATCATCACGCCAACGCAATGGTTAGCGATCGACAAGTTCGCAACGGAGCACTCTTTATATGGAAGTATTCGTCTGACGACTCGCCAAACGTTCCAGTTTCATGGGGTATTAAAACCGAATATTAAGTTGATGCATCAAACGCTCAACAGTATTGGCATTGATTCGATTGCAACCGCGGGTGATGTAAACCGTAACGTGTTGTGTACCACTAATCCAGTGGAGTCAGAGTTACACCAAGAAGCTTACGAATGGGCGAAGAGAATCAGTGAACACCTGCTTCCGAAAACACGCGCTTATGCAGAGATTTGGCTAGACGGTGAAAAAGTAGAAAGCACGGAAGAAGACGAACCGATTCTAGGCAAGAACTACTTACCACGTAAGTTTAAAACCACAGTGGTTATCCCACCGCAAAATGACGTAGATGTACACGCTAACGATCTCAACTTCGTAGCGATTGCAGATAACGGCAAGCTGGTTGGTTTTAACGTCCTGGTCGGCGGCGGCTTAGCGATGACGCATGGCGATACATCAACTTATCCGCGCCGCGCTGACGACTTTGGCTTTATTCCGCTGGACAAGACACTTGATGTTGCCGCAGCTGTAGTAACAACTCAGCGCGACTGGGGTAACCGTTCAAACCGTAAGAACGCAAAAACCAAATACACATTGGATCGTGTAGGTAGCGATGTCTTTAAAGCGGAAGTCGAGAAACGTGCTGGTGTTAAGTTTGAGCAAAGCCGTCCATATGAATTCACAGAACGTGGTGACCGTATTGGCTGGGTAGAAGGAATTGATGGTAAATATCATTTAGCGCTTTTCATCGAAAACGGTCGCTTATTAGACTTTCCAGGTAAACCACTTAAGACGGGTGTTGCTGAAATTGCCAAAATCCACAAAGGCGATTTCCGCATGACAGCGAACCAAAACCTAATTGTTGCGGGTGTACCTAAAAACGAAAAAGCGAAGATTGAAAAGATCGCTCGTGAACATGGCTTAATGGACGACGGCGTAAGTGAACAGCGTAAGAACTCAATGGCTTGCGTTGCTTTTCCAACTTGTCCGCTAGCGATGGCAGAAGCTGAACGTTTCCTTCCTCAGTTTGTTACTGATGTGGAGGGGATTCTGGAGAAGCACAACCTACCAGAAAATGACAACATCATTTTGCGTGTAACTGGGTGTCCAAATGGTTGTGGTCGCGCAATGTTGGCTGAAATTGGTCTAGTTGGCAAAGCGCCGGGTCGTTACAACTTGCACCTAGGTGGTAACCGTGCCGGTACTCGAGTACCAAAAATGTATAAAGAGAACATCACGGATAAGCAAATCTTAGAAGAGATTGATCTGCTGGTGGCTCGATGGTCGAAAGAGCGTGAAGAAGGCGAAGCCTTTGGCGATTTTACTATTCGTGCTGGCATTATCCAAGAAGTGCTCGTATCGAAGAGGGACTTTCATGCTTGATTCTGTAGCATCCAAGCTTGAGCTCACAGAGTTACTGACATTAACAAAGACGGAGCAAATCCTCCGTCTTGCTCAAATTAATGTCGAGCTCGAAAAGCTTTCAGCACAAGAGAGAGTAGCATGGGCTTTAGATAATCTAGAAGGCGAGTTCGCGGTTTCTTCTAGTTTTGGTATTCAAGCCGCGGTTATGCTTCATTTAGTTACTCGCGCCAAAGCGGACATCCCCGTAATTCTAACCGATACTGGTTACCTGTTTGCTGAGACGTACCGATTTATCGATGAGCTGACAGATGCTCTCAACCTAAATTTAAAAGTTTATCGAGCCAAAGAAAGTGCGAATTGGCAAGAAGCTCGATATGGAAAATTATGGGAGCAGGGTGTAGAGGGAATTGAAAAATACAACAAGCTCAATAAAGTTGAGCCGATGCGTCGAGCGTTAAAAGAGCTTAATGTTGGAACGTGGTTCTCTGGATTGCGTCGAGAGCAAAGTAAATCTCGTGCAGGTTTACCGATTCTATCCATTCAGAACGGTGTGTTTAAATTTCTACCAGTAATTGATTGGACTAATAAAGACGTTCATTACTACTTAGAACAACACGGCCTTAAATACCACCCATTGTGGGATGAAGGTTACCTTTCAGTTGGTGATACACATACCACTCGTAAATGGGAGCCGGGAATGTCAGAGGAAGAAACTCGATTCTTTGGCTTAAAGCGAGAATGTGGCCTACACGAAGATGATGGCTCTGAACAAGATGGGTCTGGCATATAGCCATAATACTCTTTAAATAGAGTTTAGGTTAAGTTTAATAAAGATAGCTGCAATAAAGCAGCTTTCTTTATTTATGGTACTTGAAAAATACGTCTCAAAGCACAACTCTGTGGATAAGTTGTGTGAGAGTTTGGGGTAAAGTTGGATAAATAAAGCTTTGAGTGAAAGTTGCGCGGTTAAGCGTTATTTTTGCAATTTTTTCAAAATAACGCTTGCCAATGTGATGGCGATCTCTATAATGCCTCCTCGTCGACAGGACAAGGGCTCACAAGAGTTTAAAGCCAGTCAGACGGGCCAAAAAGAAAAACGAAATAATTTGAAAAAAGTGTTTGACACTGAAGATTATCTCGCTAGAATGGCCGCCTCTTCCGAAGTGATGTAAGTCACAAAGAAGAGTAGCTCTTTAAAAATATAGACCTATCAATCTGTGTGGGCACTCGTTGATGATAATCCAATTAGAAGCTTCGGCTTCAAATTAGGTTTCAATGATACGAAGTGACCATTCGAATTGGGAAGCAGCCTTGAGCTGTTTTGTTTTACTTTTTCAAAAGTGAAAACCAATAAGAGCACAGTCAATTCAAACATTACTTTATGTAATGTTCAGTATTCATTGAGCCGAACAAAATCTTAAATTGAAGAGTTTGATCATGGCTCAGATTGAACGCT
>NZ_JAWPOR010000211.1:0-1002 GCF_033344395.1 Vibrio sp. 1874 | reverse complement strand
GCGAGCTCAGAGCGTACAAATCCCATGACTTCGGTTTCTTGCGCTTCGAAGTAGTCGAGGATCTGTTGTTGTTTGGTATCACGAACAGAAAGCAGATGTGAAGTGCTCTGTTCTTGCAGATCTTTACTATGGGATTGCAGGAAAAAAATCGCAGTGATGGTAAGAGGCGTAATGCTGAGGACAAGAAACGCAGTCATCAGCGTACTCTGAAGGCGCTTAAATTTCTGTTTTTTGTAGAATTTAAACATGGATAAGATTACAACTCGTAAAGGGCTCGCACGGGTTGAAGGTGCTCGCCTAGGTTCTCGTTAAAAACGGATAAGAAGTTAAATTCGATAGAATTAACAAAATTAACGAGTTTTTTTTCTTTGACAAGAAAGTTAGTTGCAAAGCGTGCAGAGTCACGCAGTTTTTCTTACAAATGGGGCAATTTTAGGAAAGAAGCGCGCAGGTTCTTGCCTGCGCGGCTCACAATTACGATTTTTTCGCGTAGTAGATAGAGAACTTATTGGTCTTATTTAGCGTCTCGCAATTATTGAATGCGTTCTCAATAATTGGTGGGTATTTCAAGAAGCTGTTCGCAACAATGATCATCTCACCATGGTTTGAAAGATGTTGTGGCGCGTGACCTAACAGAGTTTCAGCCGCGTTGTAATTGGTGTCTAAACCACTGTGGAATGGTGGGTTGCTGATGATAAATCGGTAGTCATTGGCCGTATCTGAGTAAATGTCAGACGCAAACACGCGACCAGACAAACCGTTGGCTTCAAGCGTTGCTTGGCTTGAGGTGATGGCATACGCGTTGATGTCACACATATCAATCGCAATTTCTGGGTTTGCTTTCGCCATGAACGCGCCTAAAACACCGGCACCACAACCAAAATCGAGCACTTTGCCTGACAAGTTAGGTAAGGTTTCCAGTAGTAGACGGCTGCCTAAGTCAAATTGACCATGACTGAATACGCCCGGTAAACTTTTTACTGTAAGTGACTGCTCACCAAG
>NZ_JAWPOR010000210.1:0-1003 GCF_033344395.1 Vibrio sp. 1874 | reverse complement strand
GGAAACCACATCTTTTGGTGGACGCAAACTGTTGAATGGCACATTCGGCAAATCGTCTTTTCAAATCGGTGCTGCTTCTGGTGAAGCTGTACAGATTGAGTTGAAATCGATGCGCACTGACGGGCTGGACATGGGGGGCTTTAGTTATGTCGCTCAAGGGCGTGCTGATTCTGATTGGCAGGTAAAAGAGAACGCCAATGATCTGACGATGTCTTTCACCAACCGTTCTGGCGAGACGGAAAAAATCCAAATCAATGCCAAAGCCGGTGATGATATTGAAGAACTCGCGACCTACATTAATGGCCAAACCGACAAAGTGACGGCTTCTGTTAATGAAAAAGGTCAGTTACAGATCTTTATGGCAGGAGAAGAAACCGCCGGAACGATTTCATTCTCAGGAGATCTTGCGAGTGAGCTTGGGATGTCGTTGAAAGGTTATGATGCGGTCAATAACCTGAACATCACAACCGTTGGTGGGGCGCAGCAAGCTGTCGCTGTACTAGACACGGCGATGAAATTTGTCGATAGCCAACGTGCCGAGTTAGGTGCATATCAAAATCGCTTCAATCATGCGATCAATAATCTAGATAACATCCACGAAAACTTAGCAGCATCGAACAGTCGTATTCAAGATACTGATTACGCCAAAGAAACCACGCAAATGGTGAAGCAGCAGATCTTGCAACAAGTCAGTACCACTATTTTAGCCCAAGCTAAACAGGCGCCAAATCTCGCTCTTACCTTGCTTGGTTAGGTGATTTGGATTCTTAATTTCAACGCAAAATCAGGTTGTATCGACAGCTCGAAAAGAAGCTTTAGCGAAAAATGAAAGTTTTTTTGCTTTTTTATCTGCTTCATCACGATTCCCTTTCCAAACGAACTTTTTTCAAAAAAATCCAAAAAATTCCCTAAAGAAATCAGGTTGAGCGCCGTTAATAAAAGTAACTTTGAGAGAACTACTTGGTTTTCCGAGACGTCGGAAACCGCTACACCGGAAAATCAA
>NZ_JAWPOR010000209.1:0-1004 GCF_033344395.1 Vibrio sp. 1874 | reverse complement strand
CATGTCGACAACACCCTGCTAACGGGCGGTGATGGCGCTAAAATCGAAGCACAGAGCAAGGTGACATTTCGTAACCTGACCAATCAATCAGTTACTGCGCTAATCTTTGACTTGCCGTAACTATCGGTTCATAGATATCGAACTATCGCTATCCTGTGATAAATCTCGCTTAAAAAGAAAGCCCCCAAGGCAAACGCCAAGGGGGCTTTTCATTTTTCCGTTTTCATTGACGCCAAGCGTTAATGGTTTGCGTCCGATGATGCAGACCCAATCTGTTGCAAGCTGTAAGCCGTGAGAGGATCGATTTCTTTCACAATCTCTTCGACCTGTTTAATTGCTTCTACAGACGTTCTTGCTTTGCTTTATCTTAAGTAGATATGTCGGTACCAATCTTCCACTCCAGACACCTTGTAGAGCTGCCCATTCGCAATAAATGGCTCTACGAGAGACACCGGCAGATACGCCGCGCCGCCTTTCTCTAAAATGAAGTCCAAAGCAATACGCGCAGTCGATGTGCGCAGGTACGGAGCCGGAATTTTAGGGTGACGTTCAGAGTGCTCAGAAGCGAAGCGTGTTCCCCAATCCACATACACATATTTGTGCTCAAACACCGTATCTAATGAATCTTGCTCGGTAGAAACCAGCACAAGGACAACATCCGCGACTTTTTTACAATTAAGCTCATCAGCTTTGATTTGGTCAAACGCAAATGCCATATCTAACGTGCGCTCTAATAAGCTACGGCTTAGCATTTCACGACCCATCACCTCGGCCATAAAGCCGTAACCGCCGAAAGAATCCGTCACAATACTCAAACAGTTTTGCAAATACGCATCCCAAATGTTCGGCGTACCGCCCATGGTGAGCTGTAATGCTTTTCCATCTTCAAGTGATAATTCCAGTTTTGCTTGCTGCAATGTGGTGACCATAACTTCGGCATAACTGATTAAGCGTTCCCCTGCTGAGGTCAGCTTTATGTTATTTCGATCACGAATAAACAATTG
>NZ_JAWPOR010000208.1:0-1006 GCF_033344395.1 Vibrio sp. 1874 | reverse complement strand
CGCACCAAGTCGCGCCGTTGCCGTAATGGGTGAAGTCGTTCGTCCAGGTCGAATCGAATGGTCGGATGAAATGGACCTCATTGATTTGCTGGCTCACGTTGGCGGCCCGACTCGCCGTGCCGACACCTCCAAAATTGAAGTGGCCAACAACGGTCAAATGACGAATTTCGATTTAGACCAGTACATTTTAGATGGTTCGCCAGCGTCTAACTTGCCACGCGTTTCTGCCGGCACGGTCGTGCGCGTTCATGCACTGCCAGATGACCCTTCCGACAACAAATCTCAATGGGTCAGCCAAAGCTCAGACGCGTCCATTTACGTGTTTGGTCAAATCAACGCACCTGGTCGCTATCGCTTCACGGACGAAATGCACTTTCTCGATATTCTTTCGGCCGCCGACGGCCCGACTATGGATGCCGATATCCACAATATTCGCGTGACTCATCGCGGTTTAGGCTACGCAAAAGTGAGCAAATTAAATCTGTCGATGTATTTTGAAACGGGAGATGAATCTATCCTGCCAGACGTGCGCCCTGGCGACACTATTTACATTCCGGAGAAAAACAAAAACTGGCTCGACCGTTCTAAAGAATCCACCGTGCGCGTACTGGGTGAAGTACGAGATCCGGGACGCTACGTATTCAACGACAACATGACGGTTTTAGACTTATTGGCAGAAGCTGGCGGCCCAACAAACAGCGCTTATCTTGAGAAAATTAGCATCGTCAATATGTCATGCTGCCAAGGCCAAGCGCGAACGTTCGACCTCGTAAACTTCAGCAAAACCGCCAACATTTACGATCTGCCTGTCATTCGAGCTGGGGATACGATTTACATTCCTCATAAAGATGAAAGCTTTGCAGAAAAAGCGCGCGCTGGTTTGAGAGACATTCTTCAAATCACCACCACCATCGTGTTAATAGGAGCGCTGTAATGACCATTCCTGCGACTCATGCCGAAATCGAGCAAATCTATCTGCAAAGTGAACAAAAGGGTCACAGATCGA
>NZ_JAWPOR010000020.1:0-54187 GCF_033344395.1 Vibrio sp. 1874 | reverse complement strand
GGTTGAAAGCACCGGTCTTGAAAACCGGCATACGTTAATAGCGTATCTAGGGTTCAAATCCCTATCTCTCCGCCACTATTAAGAAGCCTCGCTAGAAATAGCGAGGCTTTTTTCATTTCCGCACATCTTTATTACTCTATCTATGCTTGCCAAAAATCAATTCCATATGCGATCTACTTTTCGACAAAGTAATATTGGGATCGGTATTGGTTGTGACGTTTTGATTTTTGCTAAGAAGTGCAGTTGCCTCTAAAGCTGTTCATCCTCATCACTGCATGCTGTCCCGATAAGGTTGTTGGAGATGCTTTGTTAAGGTGTTGAACCATCTATTGCCTTATCGTTCTCTTAAAGCACTACCATTGCTTCTCTAGCCCCTTTTACCGGATAGACCGAACAAATAAGCATACTAAAATAGCCACTGTTTCACTGATGTATCTTTTTGTTTTGCTCAGTCTAGCGATGCGTGTGCTCTATTGCCTAAATCTAGCTACGTCTTAAAACCATACATCAACAGGCTAAAGTTACGTATTCCTGCATCTTTTAAAATTGTTTTTGGATTCTGCTGGAATGACAGGATCAGAGTAGTCAAAAGAGAAGAGTGAAAGTGAAACGATAGTGAGTTGCTAGGAAGTTGGAAATTACTTGGGAACCAATGAATTTGATAAACATATTGATGTAAGGACTGAAGGGTTAATAGCAGGCAATAAAAAAGCCGACAGGTAAGCTGTCGGCTTGGTTAGGTCATCTTAAGTTAGTCATTCTGTACGAGCGTGAGAGCTTTACGAGAGACTTCGTGAGCAGCTTTGGTTAGATTTTGCTTCTCTAGTGTGTCTGCTAGGAATGCATAGTCAGAGACGTCAGAGCGAAGCTTTAAGGCGATCTCAAAGTGATCCTGGGCTTCTTGCCACTTCTCTTGACGGAAATAGAAGTGCGCTAATGCGCTATGGGCAGCGGCGTTATCCGGTTCTTTCTTCACTACTCCCTCTAAGAAGACCACGACAGGGTGGGTATCTGGCAGATTTAGATCTGGCAGTAGTTGATAAAGCTCTGGGGCTGGTTGTTTTTTTAATGCTTCTTTTAGCACGGTAAAGGCTTCTGCATCAGCTTTTCGTGTGATGAGTTCTCGAGCAAAACAGGCAACGAGGTGTGTGTCTTGTTTCACTTTACGTGAGAGGCTATTCCAATGGGAGATTAGCCCTTCGCTACCCTGTTGCTGCGCTACTTCATGGAGTAAGCCGCACTGCGCCTTTTGAATCAGCTCTGCATGTTCTTCGTCCGAGATGAGTTTTGCTTTGGTTAGTTGTGGCAAGAGGTCAATAAGAGGTTGCCACAACTTTAGCTGCATGTACGTTGTTTTCAGCAAGTTCAATACAATAGAGTTACTCGCATACTGACTTTTTAACGATTGCAAGGTATCGAAAGCGGACTCGAACTCGTTGTCGCGGATAAATTGTTTCGCTCGAGTCAGCTCTACTGCGAGATGGGCGTTCTCTTGTTGGCTCGCTAGCTCTAGATAGTGATCTCGTTTTGCTTTATCACCTTGACCTTGTGCGGCTTCAGAGGCAACTAAGTAGCAAAGCAGCGGCATATCGTGATGATTTGCCCAGCGAGTTACTTTTTTCTCAGCACCTTTCCAGTCACCTTCTAGAAGTTTAATAATGCCTTCATTGGTGTATCGGCGGGAATGGCGCATTTTGCGAACACTGAAGTAGTTCCATGTTGTAGAACTAGCATAAACTAACTTCTTAATCAGGTACTCAAGCAGAAAAAGACCTGCGAGTGCTGCGATAACGAAAACCACTAATGTCGTTACGCTCATCTCGATCGTTTTCTCGGCAATGGAGATGAGTACATAGCCTTGCTGACCAGAAAACTGGGTGCCAACAAATAGTCCTGCGCCTAGTACAACAAATAGGAAAATAAGACGAAACATTACTTATCCTCCATGCCTGTCATCGTTGTGACTTCACGACGTAGGCGTTCACGGATGACATCTGATAGTTGAGACTGACTTTGCAGTTTTGTTGGGTATTCCACTTGAATATTTTGCTGACTTAGCAGGTTAACCGTTTTGTTGAACTCTTTAACGGAATTATCGTCTTGGTTGAAGAAAGCTAATGCCCATTTGTCGGCTGTTTTTAGAGATGTGGTGTAAATTTCACCTTGTTCTTGGTACACCGCTTTTATTGCCGTTTCCAATTTGGCTTTGATGTTTTCTTTCAGGTAAAAGTGTTGCTCAGGAGAAAGCAGTGGAATGACGTTACCATCGCGCGTGCGGAAGGTAATGAAGTTTTCTGAAAAGTCCTTCAAAGAGGTCATTAAGTTATCTTGCCAGTTTGCGATATCTTCAGACACTTCAGTGTTTTCTACGGCTTCAGCTTCAGGTAGCAGTGCATTGGCGAGAGGGAGCTTGTCTACTTGCTGTTGCAGGGCAGTTAAGCGTAGTACCAATCCATCACGGTCAATTAGCGGGATAGTGCGAAGTTTGGTGATATCGTTTGCCATTGCTTTACGTAGTTTGACGAGACTAGGGTCATTCAGCGCTGCAATGCGTTGGTCTGCACTTTCCATCAGTTGAGTCGCGCTTTCTACATCGTGCTCTAAGAACAATTTACGACCGGCTAATTTGACGAGGTAATCGGCTTCCGCCAATAGCCAGTCGTTTGGTCGACGACCTTTCACATCGGCAACGGCGAGCTGTAAGCTTTCAATGCTCTTCTGTTGCTGTCCAAGTACCACTTCCGCTTTGTGTGTCACGGTCGTTGCTTTCTCGATGGTTTCTTCTTGTACCCGGCTGAGCTCTTGCTTCATGGAAGCTTGAGAGCTTTCTAGCTGACTTTTTAGTTGGGCGATCTGCGCTTGGTAATCGGCTTGCTGTTGATGCAGCTTGTACGCGAGGCCACCGCCAAAAATAATCGATAAGATGATAGCGACCGTGCCTAGTTTGACACCGCGTTTGCCTTGTTTTTCTTCAAACTCGATTTTGGTTGGTTCTGCTGTTTTTGGGGGCTCGGCCGCTTGTGGTTGCTCTTTTTTAAGGTCCGCATCCTGCTGCGATGTGGTTTTTTCGACTAGCGGTGCCGATGAGGTTTCTTCGGAAAGGTTTTTATCGTTATTTTTTTGGTCGTTATTTTTACTTGTCATGCCTATATCCTGTGTAGCTAGGGCTGGAGAGCCGCCAGTAATTCTTGGTTAGATGCGCTTCCCGTGCATCTCACGCGAGTGAACCCCCTTTGAATTGCGATGTCAGCGATACGCTGACTGGGGATATACAACTCTTGTTGATTAAGCCAAGTCAATTGCTCCGACGTCAATTGGCTGCACAAATAATCCAGTTGTTCACCACTGGTGACAATAATCTGGTTAATTTGTAGGTTTTTCCATAGTGAGATACAGCTTACTGGATCGAATGGGATGAATTCTCTCTTGTAAGTCTCACTATAGTGAACTTTTGCGCCACGCCTCACCAATGCATCTTTGATCAGCTCTCTTCCGCCGTTACCACGAAGGATAAGAACTTGTTGTTGTGCCACATTGTTGAGCTCTGGCAGTCGCAATAAGTGTTCACTATCACTGACTTGGGGATAGTGTACTTTCTGTTGGGTACATTTGCTTAAATAGTGTGCTGTTTTTTGACCAACGGCAAGGTAAATAGCTTGTTTCGGCCATGACATCCCGTTGCTGGCTAAGATTTGCTGTGCACATTGCACTGCATGTCGACTAACAGCGATAACAATTTGAGCTTGATGTAGATGTTTAGAGAGGTGCGTGTCCGTGAGATCGGCGACAATGTCGATCAGAGGATGGTGATATGCGGAAATGCCGTGCCTTTCGAGCAGAGAGCAAAGCGCGTTGCCTTGCTCTCCCGGCCGAGTGACCAACACTGCCATGGTTATTCGTGATCTGCGTACAGCTTAGTTAGGATTTCACGAGCGCCGTTATCTAGCAGCTCATTGGCTAGCTGCACTCCTAATGCTTCGCCGTCTTTACGATGGCCACGAATTTCACCACGCACAATTTCGCTGCCATCTGGTTCGCCAACTAATGCGCGTAGCCAAATGTTGTCGCCGTCTAGCAGGGCATAGCTGCCGATAGGTACCTGACAGCCGCCTTCTAGCGTAAGGTTCATTGCGCGCTCACACAAAACGCGGTCTACGGTGTCTTGGTGGTTAAGTGGCTCAAGCAGCTTAAGCAGTCTTTCATCGTCAAGGCGGCACTCAATACCGACAGCACCTTGCCCTACCGCTGGTAGTGATTGCTCTGGTTCGATAAAGCTACGAATGCGCTCTTCAAGCTTCAATCGTTTGAGGCCAGCCGCAGCAAGAATGATTGCATCATACTCACCCGCATCTAACTTACCAAGGCGAGTGCCCACATTACCGCGAAGCTCTTTGATGATGATGTCCGGACGATATTCTTTCAGTTGGCATTGACGGCGCAAACTGCAAGTACCAACCACGGCACCTTGAGGGAGCTCATCAATGTGGCTATAGGTATTAGAGACGAAGGCATCACGAGGATCTTCACGCTCACAAATGGTCACGAGGCCAAGGCCTTCTGGGAAATCGACGGGTACGTCTTTCATTGAGTGAACGGCGAGGTCTGCACGTCCTTCTAGCATCGCGATTTCAAGCTCTTTTACGAACAAGCCTTTGCCGCCAACTTTTGCTAGTGGTGTATCTAAAATCACGTCACCTTTGGTCACCATGGTTACTAACTCGACTTCCAAGCCAGGGTGAGCGGCTTGAAGGGCGTCTTTAACAAAGTAAGCTTGCCATAAAGCAAGAGGGCTTTTTCGAGTTGCAATGCGAATCGGTGTGGATTGTGTCATGATCTTCTCAATGCTGTTTGGATTTGGGTTTATCCTACCATTCTCATCAAGAAATGCTTACTGTTAGTTCGTTATCTCTGAAGGCTATGAATGGAATTACATGACGTTATGAAAATAGTGTGACTGGATTCTCAATTAGACTAAGGACTATTATTAGTAATAGGTAATAAGAGCGACACTACCGCGCGATTAATTTTGTGACTAAAGTATGGTTTTGTATCCAGAGTGATACGCGGGCGTGAAGCTTTACCCGCACCAATAAAAGTGTTAAATTGATCACGTTTTTAAGCCGTTTTGGTTTAAAACGTCAGCAGATTTTCGTGATTGTTCAACCAAGGAATTCCCCTTGCAGGCTTACACCCAAAAAATCATCCAGCGACTAGATAATTTGAATCAGCAGCGAGTTGATCGCGCGCTGGCGCTTATGGATTCGCAAAGCCAGCAAGTCTTCCACTTGATTCCTGCCTTGTTGAACTACAACCATCCTGTAATTCCTGGCTATTATGATGCCGATGTCCCGTTTGGTGTGCATGGGCTTGAACTAAATAGCATTCAGCAACAATTCATAGATGATATTCAACTTGCCATTGGTCAGCCGCTCAAGACGGTAGAAAAGCCCGCTATATTGGGTTTGTACACCATGGGCAGTACCTCCTCGATTGGTCAAAGTACTTCCAGTGATTTGGATATTTGGGTGTGTATTTCTCCAGAGATGGATTGTGACGAACGCGAGTTATTGACCAATAAATGCCTACTCATCACGGATTGGGCACAAAGCAAAGGCGTGGAAGCGAACTTTTTCTTAATGGATAAAGAGCGCTTTAGAAGCAATCATTCTGAGGAGATGACAGGTGATAACTGTGGTTCATCTCAGCACTTACTTTTGCTAGATGAATTCTATCGTAGTGCGGTGCGTATTGCCGGACAGCGTTTGTTATGGCAAATCGTGCCGCCAGAAATGGAAGAGTGTTACGACGAGTACGTTTCTCAACTTTGCAGTGATGGTTACATCGACTGTAGTGAATGGATCGACTTTGGTAAATTGAACTGCATTCCTGCTGAAGAATACTTCGGCTCGAACTTGTGGCAGTTATACAAAAGCATCGACTCTCCCTACAAATCGGTATTAAAAGCCATCTTGCTAGAAGCTTACTCGTGGGAATACCCGCATACTCAATTGTTAAGCATCGACACTAAACGTCGTTTCTTTGCCCATGAGCCTGATCTCTATGGCATGGATGCGTACTACTTAATGTTGGAAAAAGTAACCCGTTACTTAGAGCGAATTCAAGACGATACACGTTTGGATTTAGTGCGTCGCTGTTTCTATCTCAAAACCCATGAAAAACTATCTCGTGAGCCGAATGTTGGCTCAGTAGCTTGGCGTCGTGAAGCGCTGAGCGATATGATTGCAAAATGGAATTGGGATGCCAGTGTCGTTGCAGAGCTCGATGACCGCCGTAATTGGAAGGTTGAACAAGTGAAGGTGGTACATCATGCATTGCTGGATGCGTTGATGCAAAGCTACCGTAACTTGATTCAATTTGCGCGTCGTAACGACATCACTTCTGCTATCAGTCCGCAAGACATCAGTATTTTGGCCCGTAAACTTTACGCGGCTTTTGAAGTATTGCCGGGCAAAGTAACGTTACTAAACCCACAGATTTCACCTGATCTGCACGAGCCTGACTTGAGCTTTATCGAAGTGAAAAAAGGGGGAGTGAACAAGTCTGGTTGGTACCTCTATAAACAACCACTTATTGCGCACCGCATTTTGGGGCAACCATATCTAGAGCATCATGAATACTTGAGTAAGTTGGTTGCTTGGGCATTCTTCAATGGCTTGATTACTGAATCGACTCGTTTACATGCCGTGGTACGTGAAGCGCAGCTAGATATTGATAAGTTTTACCAAATGGTGAGCGACTTACGAAATACTTTTGCGTTGCGTAAGCGTCGTCCATCTATGCAGGCGCTAGCGAGTCCTTGTGAAATAAGCCAGCTTGCGATGTTCATCAACTTTGAAAATGATCCGACGTCTGAACTTTCTGGTCGTTCGTTGAAAGTGGATGTTAAGAACACCGATATTTTTAGCTTTGGTCCAGAACATAAAAATTTAGTCGGCAGTGTTGACCTTGTTTACCGTAACTCTTGGCATGAAGTGCGTACGCTGCATTTCAAAGGGGAAACGGCGATGCTGGATGCACTGAAAACCATTTTGGGCAAAATGCACCAAGATGCGTTGCCACCAGAATCAGTGGATGTGTTCTGCTATGCGAAGAACATGCGTGGTGTGATGCGCAATATGGTTTACCAGCTTTTAGCTGAATGTATCGACTTACGCTTGAAACCAGTAGAGCAAGAGAAACGTCGCCGCTTTAAAGCGATGCGTCTTGGTAACCAGACTTATGGGTTGTTCTTTGAACGTCGTGGTGTGTCGGTGCAGAAGCTAGAAAATTCCATCGATTTCTACCGCAGCATTTCTACTAACAAACTCAAAGGCTCGCCGCTGTTAATGCTCGATCGTGAGCAAGAATATCAAATGCCGGAAGCGGTGGATGGGTTTGCCAGTGAAGGTCTGGTGCAGTTCTTCTTTGAAGATAACGAAGATGGCTTCAATATTTATGTGTTGGATGAGTCAAATCAAGTAGAAGTGTATCACCAATTTAGTGGCTCCAAAGATGAAATGATTTCGTCTGTAAACAGTTTCTACACGTCGGTAAAAGACGATAGTCGCGTCGCGTCGAAGTTTATTAATTTTAACCTGCCTCAGTACTATCAAATTATTCACCCTGAAGAGGGGAATGCGTATATCATTCCTTACCGTAATGACGGTTGTTCACCGAGTCGCCCGACCAAAACTGTGAACGCGTAATTAAACCCGTATCAATAAACAAAAAGAGCACTTCGGTGCTCTTTTTGTTTTGGTGACGATTGACCAGAATTATGCCCAATCAATGGCTTCGCCTGCGTGCTTTTCACATTCTTGCTTCACCATTTCAAATAGCTCCATACCCGTTTTTGAGCAGGTCCATTTACCTTCAATAAGTTTGAAGTGGAAGCCACCAGATTTGGACGCTAGCCAGATCTCATGCATCGGCTCTTGGCGATTAATGATGATTTGGCTGCGGTCTTCAAATTCCAATGTCATTACGTTGCCAGTGACTTCGTAATCAATGTCTGCGCCTGAATCATCGATGGATTCTTCGATGATTTGCATCTGCGCATCCACCAGTTGATGAAATTCAGTATCGTTCATCCGTCTATCCTATTGCTTTTCCTGAGTGTGGTGCGATTATAGGGGGCATTGATTCAATAATCACGATATGCGAAATGAAAAAATTAGTTACTGTGTTGTTTGTGATGGTTGCCGCGACCTTAGCGGGGTGTGGTCAGTCTGGCTCACTATACATTCCAGATGACACTCAACAGAATGAGCAATCACAATAAATAACCGCACCTTAGGGTGAAATTAGGGTTCAGCAGTCGAATAAAATAAGGGAAGCGAATTTTGGATTACTTCAACTATCAGGATGATGGCCAGCTTTGGGCCGAAGACGTCCCACTTCAAGCTCTTGCAGAGCAATATGGCACTCCTCTTTACGTATATTCTCGAGCCACGCTAGAGCGCCATTGGAAAGCGTTTGATAGTGCTGTGGGTCAGCATCCTCACCTGGTTTGCTACGCGGTGAAAGCCAACTCAAACTTAGGCGTATTGAACACGCTAGCGCGTTTGGGATCGGGTTTTGACATCGTGTCGGGTGGTGAACTTGAGCGTGTGATTGCCGCAGGCGGTGATCCGAAAAAAGTCGTTTTCTCTGGTGTTGGTAAAACATCGGCAGAGATGAAGCGCGCTCTTGAGCTAGGTATCAAATGTTTCAACGTTGAATCTGAGCCAGAGCTAGAACGTTTGAACAAGGTTGCGGGTGAGCTTGGTGTGATTGCGCCAATTTCTCTTCGTATCAATCCAGATGTCGACGCGAAAACACACCCTTACATTTCGACTGGTCTTCGCGACAATAAATTCGGCATTGCGTTTGATCGTGCGCCAGATGTTTATAAATTCGCGCAAAGCCTGCCGAACTTGAATGTGCAAGGTATCGACTGCCACATTGGTTCTCAGCTGACCAATATAGACCCATTTATCGACGCGACAGACCGTTTATTGGCCCTGATTGATGATTTAAAAACACAAGGCATTAACATTCGTCACCTTGATGTCGGCGGCGGTTTGGGTGTGGTCTATCGTGATGAATTACCACCTCAGCCTTCTGATTACGCCAAAGCGTTACTAGGCCGTCTTGAAAATCACCAAGACTTGGAGCTGATCTTTGAGCCAGGCCGTGCAATTGCTGCGAACGCAGGTATCTTGCTAACGCGTGTTGAGTTTTTAAAACATACTGAGCATAAAAACTTTGCGATTATCGACGCTGCAATGAACGACTTGATGCGTCCTGCGCTATACCAAGCATGGCAAGATATTGTGCCAGTTTCACCGCGAAAGGGTGAAGCTCAGACTTACGACTTGGTTGGTCCTATTTGTGAAACCGGCGACTTCTTGGGTAAAGATCGCGCACTCGTTTTGCAAGAAGGTGATCTACTCGCGGTTCGTTCAGCAGGTGCCTATGGTTTTGTGATGTCTTCGAACTACAATACTCGTACCCGAGCGGCAGAAGTGATGGTGGACGGTAAACAAAGCCACTTAGTTCGCCAGCGTGAGGAGCTGACCAGTTTGTGGCAGCTGGAACAGATTCTACCGGAGTAACACACAACAAATGCATTTCCACTTTTCCAAAATGCACGGTTTGGGCAACGACTTCATGGTCGTCGACTGTATTACCCAGAACGTGTTTTTCTCGCAAGACCTGATCCGCCGCTTGGCGGATCGTCATACTGGCGTTGGTTTTGACCAATTGCTTGTGGTAGAGGCCCCTTACGACCCTGAAACTGATTTCCATTATCGGATTTTTAATGCCGATGGTAGTGAAGTTGAACAGTGTGGTAACGGTGCACGCTGTTTTGCCCGCTTTGTTCGCTTGAAGGGGCTGACCAATAAATACAGCATCAGCGTGAGCACCAAGAAAGGAAAGATGATTCTCAACATCGAAGATGATGGGGAAGTGACGGTCAACATGGGCGTGCCAGAGTTTGAACCGAACAAAATTCCTTTCAAAGCGAAGCAAAAAGAGAAAACTTACATCATGCGAGCAGGCGACAATACCTTGTTTTGTGGTGCTGTGAGCATGGGTAACCCGCACGTAGTGACCGTGGTCGACGATGTGGATACGGCAGAAGTGGAAACTCTCGGTCCGCTGCTCGAGTCGCATGAGCGTTTCCCAGAGCGCGTCAACGCTGGCTTTATGCAGGTGATGAGTCGTGACCATATTCGTCTTCGAGTTTACGAGCGAGGCGCAGGAGAGACACAAGCTTGTGGTAGTGGTGCATGCGCGGCAGTCGCGGTTGGGATTCTGCAGGGCTTGTTGGATGAAAACGTTAAGGTTTCTCTACCTGGTGGTGAATTGCGAATTGCATGGCAAGGTCCTGGCAAGCCGTTGTTTATGACCGGACCTACAACGCATGTATTTGATGGTCAATTGTCTTGCTAGTTGAAGAAAAAGGAAACGGTTTGTCTCAAGTAGAAGCAGATGCCTTAACGGCTGAAGTAGTGGCCGAGTACCTCAAAGATCATCCAGACTTTTTTGTGCAACGTCCGGAGCTTGTGGATCGTTTATCTTTCCCACACTCAGACTTAGGCGCGGTATCTTTGGTACACATCCAAATGAATCGCCAACGTCAGCGCATTGAAGAGTTAGAGGAAGAGATCACTACACTAATGTCGCTTGCGGCGAACAATGATCGCACCTTTTACGAATTTATGGATTTGCAGGGGCAGATTCTAAAGTGTGGTGACTTTAAACAAGTCATTCATTCTATCGAAGATAAAGCCAAAGCATTGGGCTTACGTGCGTTTGTTCGATTGTTTAGTCAATGCGACGCATCGATTCAATTGAGTAAGGAAAGTTATCAACGCTTTGCGACCACTCACTTAAATGGCAAAGATGCGTACTTAGGACGTCTTCGCAAAGTGGATCGTGAAGCTTTGTTTGGCAACATGGAAGTGCCGGAAATGGGTTCCTATGTGGTACTGCCGCTCGTGAAACAGCAAACACTGGGCGTGCTTGCTTTTTCTAGTGAAGATGGCGGCCATTTTCAGCCAGATATGGATACCTTGTTTTTGCGTCACCTATCATTAGTAGTGGCACATCTCGCTCAAACACTGGTATGGCAAAGTTACGATGACGACAACTCCCAACACTCCTCTGCCAAATAGTCTGCAAAAGCCTCTTGAGCGCTTCTATGAATTCTTACGAAGCGAAAAGGGGCTTAGCCTACATACTCAGCGCAATTACAAACAGCAGCTAGAAACAATGGCGCAGCACCTAGCTGAAATGGGGCTCAAAGATTGGTCTCAAGTGGATGCTGGTTGGGTGCGCCAATTAGCAGGTAAGGGTATGCGAGAAGGCATGAAAGCCAGCAGTTTGGCAACGCGACTCTCATCGCTGCGTAGCTTTTTCGATTTCCTTATTCTGCGTGGCGAGATGTCGGCTAACCCAGCCAAAGGGGTTTCAGCACCTCGCAAAAAACGCCCGTTGCCCAAAAACCTCGATGTTGACGAAGTGAGCCAATTACTTGAAGTCAACGAGGACGACCCGTTGGCTGTGCGCGATCGCGCCATGATGGAGCTGATGTATGGCGCCGGCTTACGTTTGGCTGAACTGGTGGGTGTGGATGTACGTGACGTACAACTGCGTAGTGGTGAGCTTCGTGTTATTGGTAAAGGCGATAAAGAACGTAAAGTGCCGTTCTCTGGGATGGCAACCGAGTGGGTTGGGAAGTGGCTACGCGTTCGTGGTGATTTAGCCGCTCCAGGTGAGCCCGCCTTGTTTGTATCTAAGCTCGGAACGCGTATTTCGCATCGTAGCGTGCAAAAGCGCATGGCTGAATGGGGGCAGAAACAGTCTGTCGCAAGCCATATTAGTCCGCATAAATTGCGTCACTCATTTGCGACACATATGCTCGAATCAAGCAATAACTTACGTGCGGTGCAGGAGCTTTTAGGGCACGAGAACATTTCGACGACCCAAATCTACACGCACTTGGATTTCCAACATTTGGCGCAAGCCTACGACCAAGCCCACCCACGCGCACGCAAAAAGAACGGGGAGTGAGCCGAAGTATGAAATTTTATCGCCGTATCGAGCCTATTAAGGCAATGACCTTTGACCTAGATGATACCCTCTAT
Source organism: Vibrio sp. 1874 (assembly GCF_033344395.1). Lineage (NCBI taxonomy): Bacteria > Pseudomonadati > Pseudomonadota > Gammaproteobacteria > Vibrionales > Vibrionaceae > Vibrio > Vibrio sp. 1874. The sequence continues at coordinate 42,053 of NZ_JAWPOR010000020.1, read as the reverse complement.
GACAACTATCCTGTGATCGTTCGCATGGAGCGTGAGTTGCTATCTTGGCTCAAGCACCATCATCCAGCGGTTGCTCATATGAACAAAGCGGATTGGTTTGCTCTCAAACAGCGAGTTGTGCAGCAACAACCCGAGCTGAAGAGCGATGTCACTTTATGGCGTTTAGTGCAACTTCAGCAAGCCTTCTCCCAAGTAGGCTACGACGAAGACGCAGCACATGCCGCCGCGAAAGCCGCAGTAGACGTTGCGTTGGACTGGCGTAACCGTTTTGAAGTGCCGCAGCAAAGCCTCGATGTACTGGAGGAACTCGCGCAGCACATCCCGTTGGTGGCAATCACCAACGGTAATGTGGATTTAGACCGCATCGGTCTTACGCCTTATTTCCAACAGGTACTTAAAGCAGGACCAGATGGATTGGCGAAACCCGCAACCGATATGTTTACTAAAGCGAAGCGATTCTTGGATATTCCTGCGGAGAATATTCTGCATGTCGGTGATCATCTAACCACGGATGTGCATGGTGCAAAGTTGGCTGGTTTTGCAGCCTGTTGGTTTAATGATATGAATAAAAATGTCATTAACCATTCAAAAACACGTACTTTACCTGATATTGAAATCAATAGTTTGCAGCCGTTACTCACACTTTTTTAATTGCTTTCGCATTAATCCATTCTAATCTCATTTTGTGTCTAGAAAAGCAGCTCAAAGCCACGTAAATTATTCTCTATTAAATAAAAATAGTAACGCCACACGTCGTGGTGAAGATAGTGTTACGGCAGTGGTAGGTCCATGCGAGCTTTTTCAAAACTGGTTCACGATGTCAGTCAACTGAATGACTTTTTAGTCACTTTTCCGACTTCCTCAGATAAACAATATTTAGTACAAATATTGTCGACGCAATCGCGCGAATTTACGACCACACTTGCAGACGCCGTTTTGTCGTCGCTGCCGAATGCTCATGTTATGGGGCATAGTACGCGTAATGTAATTCTGGAAGGGGAGATATTTACCTCTGGTTGCCTAGTGAGTGTGATTGAATTTGAGCAAACCACGCTGACTTCTGCGGTACAAACATACTCTTACTCCCCTGACATTGATGGCGGGGAGCTCAAGCGCTCTCTTCTAATGCAGCATAATTCACAGGTGATCCTCAGCTTTGCTGTGCAAATTGAACGACGTGACTATCCCTTGTTTCAAACCTTCGCCAGTGAAGAAGTAGTGATTTCTGGAGGGTTGGCGCAGAGTATTGACGATGGCTGCTGGGTGCTATATCAAAACCGAGTTTACGATAACGCTGTGGTTGCCGTAGCTTTGCACAGTGATACTTTGAAGCTATGGACTAATGCGTATTCGGAATGGAACCCGATTGGCATGCCACACAAAGTCACTCATGCAAAAGGAACGCGCTTGTATTGTTTAGGTGAGAAGAAAGCGCTGGAAGTATACAAGCGTTACTTGGCGGATGGCCATGACGTGACGCTGAGTCAACTGCTCAGCTTTCCTTTGTATCGAGAAAGCTTAGGGCGAAAGGAAGTTTGTACGGTAACGGAGCTACACGCTGATGGCAGTATGAGCTTCGACAGGCCCTGGTGTCTTGGTGACGAAGTGCAATTTTGCTATAACCATCCCTCGTTAACGCTCGAGCAAGTGCGGCATGGTGTGGTTGAGTTAGCCATGCACCAACCTGAAGTCGTGATGATTTTTAACTGCGCGTCACGGTTAGACTTTATTGACAGCAGCGACGAAGTCCAAGCCTTTAAAGATATTGCGACGACGTTTGGTAGTTACTGTATGGGGGAACTGCATGGTGGTATTGGTCAGCCCGAAATTCTTCATCACAGCCTGACGTATTTAGCGATGCGAGAGGGAGACGAAGTGCAAACATTGAACTTGCCTAAGTCGCCCGTTAGCTCCTCTATTTCACCGTTGTTTAGCTTGATTCGAAATGCGATCGGCGATCTCAACCATATGAACGCGCATATGGGATATCAACTCGATCGCCAAACGCGCAAGTTACAAGAAAGCTATCGACGCGACAGTCGCACGGGGTTACAAAACCGGGTCGCATTGCAAGAGCGGCTGAGTAACATCGATTTGGATGAGCATTTGTTGACTCTAAAGCTACTTAACTTTAGTCATATTAACGAAAAATACGGCTACCGAGTGGGAGATCAATTACTCAAAGATCTCTCAATGCACTTTACGAATCGACTACGAAAGCGTTTCGGCATGCCAACGGCTTTGCAGCTTTATAGTATTGGGGTTGGTGAATGGGCGTTCATATTTAAAGCTGATCAAAGCAGCGAGACCATCAAACAGCACTTTACGCGTTTTGCTGACGCGGTAGAACAAACTAATTTTGAGCCAATTGGCCTACGTGAAATAGATTATCTTTCTATCTCGCTATGCGGCGGCTTAGTGAGTCGCCGAGATTTTCCATCCGCTTCAGTGGATGAGCTCTTACTCAAAGGCATCGAAGCGAGACGCTCCGGTGTACGCAGTAATACTCATATCTGTAATGCGAAAGATATTGAAGTCAGTGAGGATGTGCGTAAAGAGCAACTTGGATGGCTAAGTTGCGTCAGTAGAGCCATTCTCAAACAGAACATCATCACTTATAGCCAACCCATTGTGCATGCTGGTAGCCACAAATTGGCAAGCCAAGAATGTTTGGTTCGTATTCTGGAAGCCGATGGAACGGTGATTGCGCCAAGGCGTTTTCTGCCAATTATCTCTGATACGCATCTTTACACTCGACTAAGTCGGCACATGATTCATTCTACGTTGCATTATATGCGAGATAAGCAAGGTGACTTTTCTATAAACTTATCGCCGCAAGATTTGCTCAGTGATAAAACTTTAATGCTTTTAGAGCATGAAATTAGCCAGCTAAATGACCCAAGGCGAATTGGTTTAGAAGTGCTGGAATCTGAGCAGATCAAAGACTACGGCCGAATGATAGAAGTGTGCAGTCATTTTAGAAGCTTAGGGGCGCGTATCATTGTTGATGACTTTGGGTCCGGTTATTCGAATATCGATGAAATCCTAAAGTTGGAGCCAGAAGTCATAAAGCTCGATGGCAGCTTGATTCGTGATATTGATAAAGACTTAAAACAGCGCAAGATCGCTTCCCAGTTGGTGCGTTTGTGCCAGGTGTTTAACGCGGAGACGGTGGCGGAGTTCGTCCACAATCAGGAGGTGTGTACCATTGCACAAGACATGGGGGTGGATTATTTGCAGGGTTACTATCTTGGCGAGCCGACTCGACTGTTTTAATGATGTTTCACGTGAAACTTCTTGTCGTAAAAAACGCAGCGTAGGCTGCGTTTTTTGTTTGGTTCTTCTACTGAGCTTAATGGTTAACGCTTAAGAGCGTGTCCACTCTTTTCAGCTTGGAACAGAGCGAGGTAATGGGCAAAAAAGCGCTGCATTTGTTGTTGGTTGTTTTGTTCTCCAAGTTGCCCGAGCAAATGTGCAGCGACTTCAAACGTACACAAATTACCTTGTTGTTGGTTGCGTCGCAGCTGATATTGTGAGTCCGCCGACGCAGACAATCCCATAGTAGGGATACCTTCTAACCAACGGCTCTTATTGATCATCTTGCGCGCCTCTTGCCAGGTGGCATCTAAAATAATAAACAGCGGAGTTTTGGTTTGTTGCTGGCTTTGGAGTACCACATGTTCGAGTGTGATACTTTCTTCACAGGGGAAGAGCAACACCGGATACCGCGACGGATCAGCTAATAGAGTGAGCAATTCTGCTGGTGGCTGTTTGCGATCCCAGATTACTCGCTCAATGTTGAGTTGGCACTGCTCTAGTAGCTGGCCGGTATTAGTATCACGCTTCAGTTCATTCGGATGCATTAACAGCAGGATGTTGTGCTCACTGTTAAGTTTCGGCATTAGCGAGCACATACAATTGAATTGAAAACCGCAGGTTGGACACGGTTGTGACATTACAGACGAACTCCTTCGCGCACCGGGCTTATCCCATCAGAGAACAGACGCACACCACTGACTTGGTTCGGCGTTGCCGTTGGCGCCATGCTTGGGTTGAGTGGGTAGCTAACCCCAGTGTATTGCATCACGTGTTGAGCCGCTTTAGCTCCGCCACCGCTGACATTAAAAATCAGATCTCGCCAACCATGAGAGGTTTGTTGGCCGAGCATAATCGGGCTTTGCACTAGTGTAATGCGGCTATTAAAGCGCCATTCCTTTTCGTGATGTTCAAATATTAGCAATGTACAGCCACCGGAACCACACCAATCCAACTGTACCAATAGCTCTTCGTTACCATCGCTGTTGAGGTCGTAAGTTAGCCAACGGTATTGGTTATTGTTGGGGTTGGTTTGATGGATAAAGAAGTAGTTACGCACCGCGGCATCTACTTTTGAATCAAACTCTGCACTAGAAGGGACGTCAGCACTACCGATGGGGTTGTTGGTGCGTTTTTCGGCTGGTTGCATGATGCCTTCATCACGAACGGTGGCAGGATAAAGGACTAAACCACCATCGGCGATTGGGTAGACCAAGTTACCGACTTTTTCTTTGGTCGCTTTGAGCTGATTGCCTTCTCGAGTAAACAGTCGCTCTGACATTAGCCTTTGCTGTTGATGATGCGTCATGACAACTTGAACCTGAGACGGACTTAACTGTTGCCAGTAACCACGCTCGATTAATGGTGCTTGTCCATTGGCGTAACGGTATTTTGTTGTGGCGCTGTGGTCTGGGTTTAAGGTCATTTGTACTTCAAAGCCTTGTGATTGGGTTGAGGTCGCGACATAGGTATTAGCCCAGCCAAGCGTTGCATCGACGTTTGCAGCCATACCACAACCTTGATACGTCTCGCCATCATGTTTTAGTGTTGCTTTCCAGCCATACAAAGAATCGCTCATTGTGTCTGAGCAGAGGTTTTCTGTTAAGCGAAGCTCACCACCTTGCAGTTGATAAGTGCGCTGGCGAGGTTGAAGCTGACTGCTGTTAATCGCTAATTTTGTGGTTTGTTTGCCGATTTGCTGGAATGTTAGTCCATTAGCCTCAAAGCTTGCCGACCAAGAAGGCTCATTACCAAACACGCGAGTTGGTTTGTTTGGTTGCTGACAACGGTTTGGGTTTTCCGTTGTGAGGAAGTTCACTTGTTCCACGACAAAGTTAGCATCGAAATCAGCAGAAAACCCATCGATGCCCGGTGGGTTGAGGTGGCCGATAACCTCGCCATACATAGTCTGGTAAGGCTCGTTATTTAACTGAATTGCTCGTTGCATTTGCTGTGGTGATAGTTGCAACCAATATTGCTTGTCGCTGCCACAAGGCATGATGTATTGGCTCTCGTGACCGACGATCACTTTTCCGCGCAGCATAAAAGTTTGAGGTTGAATGGTTTCAGGCTTATCTAAGGTTGCTGGTGGAGAGGTTGGGTCAGCAGCACCAGATTGTGGCGGCTGTGAACTACATGCTTGCAGAACCAGCAGGGTGGCAAGCGCCACTGGGTTTTTCAAAGCCTTCATGTTATATCTTCCTCATTATTGTTACTCAATCGGCATCGGATGGCATTATGGCATATTGGTTATTTAAAACTGAACCAGATACCTTTTCTATTGACACGCTTCGAACCCAAAAGGTTTCATGTTGGGAGGGAGTTCGTAATTATCAGGCGCGCAATATGATGCGTGACCAAGTGAAGGTGGGCGATTTAGTCCTGATTTACCACTCTTCCTGTAAACATGTTGGCGTGGCAGGTATTGCTAAAGTTGTGAGAGAAGCCTATCCCGATCATTTCCAATTCGATCCCGAAAGCGATTATTACGATCCAAAGTCAGACCCAGACAACCCGCGTTGGATTATGGTGGATGTCGAGTTTGTACGTAAAACGGCGCGAGTGATTCCGTTGTCGGTGATGAAAGCGATGCCAGAACTTGAGAACATGCCGTTGGTGAAACGTGGAAATCGCTTGTCGATTATGCCCGTGACAGAAGAAGAATGGGACGCGATTCTTGGCAAAGAGAAGCTGCCAAGTCAGCGATAAAAGAAAAGGGCTGCGAATGTGCAGCCCTTCATTATTTGGAGTATCGAAGCTTACAGCAAGTGTTCTTGTAGGTAGTGTGCAACCGCATCTTCCGCATTGCTGCCAATCACTTCATTATTTGGTAGAGCTTTCATCACTTTTTCGTGTGATGTACCCATAACTAGCCCTTTACCTGCCATCGACAGCATTTCTACGTCATTCATGCCATCACCAAATGCTACGCAGTTTTCTAACGTGAGGTCGAGTTTTTTCGCTACCGCTTCAAGAGCATGACCTTTAGACACGCCAGCGCTCATTACTTCCAAACACCAAGGCGTTGAAAATGCGATGTTCAGCTTATCACCAAACTGCTCACGTAGTTTGTTTTCAAATACGACCAAACGTTCGTGGTCTTCTCCTGGATGAGTAAAGAAAACTTTCGCAATACCGTCAGTTGGGGCTTGGTCTTCATCAAATAAGACGTAAGTGAATTCATCGTGGAAGTCACGTAACGTTTCATCATCCTTGTTCATCAACCAGCTATCATTTTGATACATGTGAATAAGTATTTCTTGATCATGTTTGATCGTGTCGATCACGCCTTGTACCAGTTCCGCAGGGACATTCTCGCTGTACATTAGCTGATCTTCCTGGTCATGCACTCGGGCACCATTCGACGTGATCATATAAGCTGGAATGCCAACTTGGCGACGGATGCTCGCAACGTCTACGTGGTGACGGCCGGTTGCAAAGACAAAGGTATAACCCTTTTCATGCAGCGCTTTTAGCGTCTCTTTTGAGTAAGCACTGAGCTGATGGTTTGGTGCGAGTAACGTGCCATCCAGATCAGAGGCAACGATTTTGGTGATCTCTTTGCAAGGTAGCGATGTGCTCATGAAGTCCTCGTAAACGGTTTGGATAGTGTGGAACAGGTGAATTGCAAACGGAGTACAGCAGACTGACTAGATCGTACTGCTCCGAATGCGGGGGAACTTGGGCCCGTAGCACTATGCGGTTAAACACTGTGTCAAAGTAGCCAAGTTCAAGCAGTGTACGCCAAAATGAGGATGAAAAAGAGGGTAAATCGATGTGTAGACATTTCCTCTTTAATCTTAGTCGTGAAATGGTCGCCTAGAGTTCTTATTGTGCTTGTTCGTTTGATGGCGATTTAGGGTCATTCATAAAGCGGAAAATCGCATCGAGCGCTTGATTACGATACTTGTCGGTCTCGAATAAGATTTCATGCTGTGCGCCTTCGATGGAAAGCAGCTCCGCGTGCGGGTTGGTTTTCCGCAATTTATCAATAAAACGCTTTTGCGCGAGGTTGCTAACAATCCGATCGTTTCCGGCTTGGATTAGGATTACTGGTATTTTGACTTGGCGAGTTAATAAAAAGCACTGCTTAGCGGCCATGAGCCCTTGCCAAACCCAGCGAGTGCTTGGCCCACCGACTTGCAGTTCCGGTTTTTCCGTATATAGGTTTCGGAACCATTGGTAGCGGCCGTAACTTTGGCTAAGTGGGTTATCTTCAAAGGGCTTAGGGAAGTAGGCCTGATGTCCTGGTGCATAGCGTGGCAAAGTCGATACCGCTGACATAATTTGTGTGACCGGAATCGCTATTGGTGAGAGGTACCATGGCAGGTTAATGCCAAACATGGGCGCACTTAGAATCAAACCAGTAAAAGGGTGTTCTGGGTGAGTTTGCAGGTAACGTGTGGCGATCGCGCCGCCCATAGAGTGCGCGATGATGAAGCATTGTTGATATTCGCTAAGGTCGTGTTTTTTTACGACGATGTCCATATCATCAATATAATCAGTAAAGTCATAGACGTGACCCATATCTGAGTCAGATAATAAACGATCTGATAAACCTTGTCCGCGGTGGTCAAAGGAATAGACATCGAAACCTTGGCGGTAGAGATCGTAAAACAGCTCTTGGTATTTCCAGGAAGACTCAATGCGTCCATTTACAATGAGCACGGCTTTTTTATGCTCTGGGTTGGTTAGCTTGCACCAGTAAATGTTCTTTTTCTCAGTCCCTTTAACAAAGCCCTCTTGGCGAGTTTGCCAAAGTGCTGCGATCGGACCACCAATTGCTTGCTCAAATAATGTCTCTTGAGTATAAGTCAAAGGTGAATGGTTAGTCGCCATTAGTTGATTACCTGAAGATACGTTGTTTACGCGATGTATCATCGAAGAATTAGTGAGGAAATGCAATGGATACCCATGTCTGGTTAGCTTATGTAGTAACAGCAATCGTTTTTAGTTTGGCTCCGGGCTCTGGCACGGTGAACTCAATCAGTAATGGTTTGAGTTACGGTACCCGTAAATCACTGGGTGCCATTATTGGCTTACAAATTGGTTTAGTTATCCACATCGCGCTGGTGGGGGCGGGTATTGGTGCGCTTGTCGCGCAGTCAGCAACCGCCTTTTCTGTCATTAAATGGGTTGGTGCCGCTTATCTGGTTTGGCTGGGGGTTCAGAAATGGCGCGACACATCAAGCTTAGTCGCAGCTGAAAACCACAACGAGATGTCAGGCACGGCGCTGTTGTACAAGGCAGTGTTAATTAACCTCACCAACCCTAAATCGATTGTTTTTCTGGTGGCGTTGTTCCCGCAGTTTATTGACCCGGCAAAAGACCAAATCACGCAACTGTTGGTGCTTGGCGTCACTACGGTCGTGATTGATGCGTGTGTAATGTTGGGTTACACGAGCTTGGCAGCACAAATGGGACGCTTTATTCGCTCCGATAAAATCATGGGAAAAATAAACAAAGTATTCGGTTCAATGTTCATGGGTTGTGGTGCATTATTAGCAGCTGCAAAGTCATAAGCCATTTATAGGTCCTTCTTTAGCATGAATACAACGTATGTCGCTCGCCAGCCGATCTTTAACCGAAAAAGACAGACGCTGGGTTATGAATTGTTGTTTCGAGACGGGGAGAGTAACGCATACCCTTCACATATTGATTCAAATCGAGCGACATACCGACTGATCGTCGAAAACTTTCTATCGCTGGGTACTAACCCAGTGATTGCCTCTTCAAGATGCTTTATTAACTTTCCTCATCAAAGCTTGGTGCGACGTTTGCCGCGCAGTTTGCCGAAAAACAAAATTGTCATCGAAGTGTTGGAAACGTGCCAACCTACGGATGAGCTTCTTGATGCGATTCGTGAGTTTTATCGAGAAGGTTACTTGATCGCTTTGGATGACTTCACCCTAACACCAGAATGGCGTCGTTTTTTGCCATATGTGCATATTGTGAAGCTCGACATTATGGCGATGGGGCTCGAAAAGGCCTGTGAACTGGTCAAAACACACCTTGCCAAACGCGTCAAATACCACTTTTTAGCAGAACGTGTTGAAACCGCAGAAGAGTTTGAGCAAGCGAAAGCGGCTGGCTTTAAATTTTTCCAAGGTTATTTTTTTAGCAAGCCACTCGTCTCGCAGACTAAATACGTCAGTCCTGAGCAAGTGTTGGCATTGCAACTGTTTCGTGAAGTTTGTGCTCCTGAGCCTGACTTTACTCGTATCGAGTCCATCATTACGCAAGATGTCGCGTTGTCATATAAATTATTGCGTTTTGTAAATACGCAAGCGCCGAATTTGGCTGTCGAAATCAGCTCTTTTCGTCAGGCATTGATTTATCTTGGCCAGGATAACCTTAAGCAGTTTGTCTCTTTGGTTGTGGCATCGTATATCTCCAGTAACAAGCCTCGAGAGCTGTATCACCTTTCATTGCAACGAGCTCAATTTTGCCAATTGATGTCGCGCTATCAGCCATTCTCTCATCTCAACGAACAAGGTTTCATGGTTGGTTTGCTGTCGATTCTAGATGCGTTGCTGGATCTTTCGGTGGAATCTTTAGTTAGGCAGTTACCGCTTAGTCATTCAGTACAACAAGCGCTATTACATCGCAAAGGGGTTTATGGCGCACTTATTTCCCTTGAAGAGTGCTACGAGCGTGCCGATTGGTCAGGGGTTGAAAAAATCACGATGCAATTGGGGTTGCCTTTAGAGGAAGTGAAGCTCTCCTTAGGTGAAGCGGTTCGCTGGAGTCAAAGCATCGCGACTGCATAATTTCTTGTCTTATCTTTTATCTCTTTGAATCTCTCTCTTTACAATCAAGCTGTTCGTTAGATGTGAAACTTTTATGACGATGGACGGTTTCCTCTTGACGATATATCTTAATTAAATAAATATATACGCATATCCATATATAGGTATGTTCATTATGCTTCCACATCAGTTTTTTAAGCTGTTATCCGATGAAACACGCGTACGTTGTTTAATGCTCGTGGCCCGTGAAGGTGAAACTTGCGTTGGCGATTTGGCGTTTGCTCTACAAGAGAGCCAGCCGAAAGTTTCTCGTCATCTTGCTCAGTTACGATCCAGTGGCATCTTGGTGGATAAACGCCAAGGGCAATGGGTGTATTACGAGTTATCACAGCAATTACCAGGTTGGATGCGAAAGTTAATTGAAGACTTAGTGGCATCAAACTGTTTGAAGCAGGAATACCAAGACGACATCACACGCTTACACGATAAAAGTCGTGAGGCTTGCTGTTAACAGCGAATAGAGATTCAAGGTAGAAGATTAGAGGGTAAAACTATGACAATTAAAGTAGGAATTAATGGCTTTGGCCGAATTGGTCGCTTAGCGCTGCGAGCGGCATTTGATTGGCCAGAATTGGAGTTTGTGTTAATCAACGATGTCGCAGGTGACGCCGCTACGCTTGGTCACTTATTAGAATTCGATTCAGTGCAAGGTCGTTGGCATCATGGAGTTCAGGTCGAAGGCAGTGAGCTCGTCATCAACGGCAAGCGTGTCGCCACGACTCAACAACGCGATATCGATGCGGTGAACTGGTCTGATTGTGATGTTGTGATTGAAGCGACAGGCGTACATCGCAAAACATCATTCCTAAACAAATACCTAGAGCAAGGCGTGAAACGTGTCGTGGTAAGCGCACCTGTGAAAGAAGAAGGTATCGCGAACATTGTGGTGGGCGTGAACGACCATATTTTCGACCCTGAAAAACATCGTATCGTGACAGCAGCTTCGTGTACGACTAACTGTATCGCACCTGTGGTTAAAGTCATTCATGAGAAATTGGGTATCGAACAATCTTCTTTTACGACCATTCACGACCTGACGAATACGCAAACTATTTTGGATGCGCCACACAAAGATCTACGCCGTGCAAGAGCATGCGGCATGAGCCTTATCCCGACTACGACGGGTAGCGCGAAGGCGATTGTCGAAATTTTCCCAGAATTAAAAGACAAAATTAATGGTCATGCGGTTCGCGTACCTCTAGCAAACGCATCGTTAACAGACATCATTTTTGATGTGAAGCGTGATACCACCGCAGAAGAAGTGAATGCACTGTTAAAAGAAGCATCTGAAGGTGATTTGAAAGGCATCCTTGGCTTCGAAGAGCGTCCTTTAGTTTCTATCGATTATAAAGGCGACCAACGTTCAACCATCGTTGATGCGCAATCAACCATGGTTGTGGGTTCTCGTATGGTTAAGATTTACGCTTGGTACGATAACGAAATGGGTTATGCAACGCGCACAGCAGAGCTGGTTCGTAACGTTGGTTTGGCTTAAAAGGGGGTCACAATGTCTCATCCTACATGGCAATTAGATTTGGACTCCGGTGCTTTAATCTTAACACCGTGCCCAGGAACGAAAGGTGTCGATTTGCATGCGTCGTTAGAACAGTTGAAAGAGCAGGGTGTTCAAGCGGTCGTTACTGCATTAGATGATAGTGAATTAGCTGCGAAGAATGTCTCTGCATTGGGTGAAGCCACTCAGCAACTGGGTATGAAATGGTTCCAGATCGAGATTGAAGACGACTGCGCACCAAATGAAGAATTTGCGACGAAGTGGCAACAAGCCAGTCCGGAACTGCACGCGATTCTTGCTCAAGGTGGCAAAGTTGCGATGCATTGCATGGGTGGTTCGGGGCGCACAGGTTTGTTCGCTGCTCACCTACTCCTAGAAAAGGAATGGCAGTTAGAAGATATCGTGCGAGAAGTGCAGGCATTGCGCCCTGGTGCATTTACAAAACCTGTGCAAGTTGAGTACATCGAACGCGTGGCTCAAGACGCTTGATCAGCTTAAATAGCTTTTGGTTCATTATGATCCAAAAGCTAAATTCGAGCTTCTTCAGGATACGACTGTTTACAAGAAAAGCCATTAATATTAACTAATGCATTGTTTTTAAGGTGTATTTTGCTTTTTATTGATGTTGGGGCATTTTTTGAAAATCACAGCAACATTGTATTGGTCAATGTTGCTGTACAGGTTAGGAAGTATTTAGAACATGATGATCTAAATGCTTCTATCGCTGTACATATGAGGTCAATATGATTTCTCAATTAAGCAAAAGTATTCGTCAGTACATGTTAGTGACGTTTAACTATTGGAACTTTACGGTGACCGATGGCGCACTGCGTATGCTGGTGGTGCTCTATTTTCATGACTTAGGTTATTCCACGTTAGCTATTGCCTCACTGTTTCTTTTCTATGAATTTTTTGGTGTGGTGACAAACCTGGTTGGTGGTTGGTTGGGCGCAAGGTTAGGCCTAAATAAAACCATGAACATTGGTTTAGCGATGCAAGTGTTTGCGTTGCTGATGCTCGCAGTACCAAATGCATGGCTGACCATCCCTTGGGTGATGGCAGCGCAAGCTCTGTCGGGGATTGCCAAAGATCTGAACAAAATGAGTGCTAAGAGCGCGATTAAAACGCTAGTACCAGACGAACAGCAAGGTGCGCTCTACAAATGGGTAGCGATTTTGACTGGCTCGAAGAATGCACTCAAAGGAGCGGGCTTTTTTGTTGGCGGCTTGCTGCTGTCTTGGGTGGGTTTTCAAAACTCGATGTTTATTATGGCGGGTGTACTTACATTAGTGTTTGTTTGCAGCATGATCTGGCTAGAAGCGGACATGGGTAAAGCAAAGAGTAAACCTAAGTTTCGCCAAATATTCTCCAAGTCTGAATCGATAAACATTTTATCCGCAGCTCGCATGTTCTTATTCGGTGCTCGTGATGTGTGGTTTGTCGTTGCTCTGCCTATTTATCTTGGTAGCGTGTTTGGCTGGGATCACTTGTGGGTTGGTAGCTTTCTCGCTGCGTGGGTCATTGCTTATGGGTTTGTGCAAGGCATTGCGCCGCGTATTACTGGCAAAGCGCAAGGTCGTGTGCCTGATGGTAGTGCAGCATTGGTGTGGGCAGGAGTCCTAGCGTTAATTACGGCTGGTATTGCTTATGGTGTGCAAATCGGTTGGCAGCCTGAATTGGTGATTGTGGTAGGTTTGATGATTTTTGGCGCTGTGTTTGCCATTAACTCTTCGCTGCACTCGTACTTGATAGTGAGCTACGCTAAAGGCGATGGCGTCTCGTTGGATGTCGGTTTTTATTACATGGCCAATGCGATGGGACGTTTGATTGGCACGGTATTATCGGGTTGGATCTACCAAGAGGCTGGTCTTGCGGCGTGCTTATGGGTTTCTTTTGCTTTCTTGGCACTGACGACGCTGATTTCAATTAAGTTGCCAAAAGCTGATGTTGCTACTGCGTAACTATCCCCAGTATCGCTATCTGTAGATGGTATAAATGGCTCCAAATCGGAGCCATTTTTGTTTCTTATGCGCCGTTTGGTGTAATCAGATTGTGTCGGTTTGGCATGGAGAGTGAATACTGATGCTTGGTTTTTGGTTCTCGTTAAGTGATTAGAGTGGTGATGAAATCCCCGTTGTAGGTCATTGTTGAGTTAAAAATAAGCAAAAACAGATTGTTAACCATTTCACTGGTTGAGATTTACCCTATGCTATAAACGATAAGCGACTCAAAGTAGGGAAAGGTATGAGAGAAAGGGTTCTGTTTTTTGATTTATTGCGCTGCTTCGCAGCGGTAGCAGTGATCGCCATTCACGTCTTGGCACCGTATCGAAATGAGTTAGGAGTGATTCCATTTGACCAATGGCTGACAGCGGTAGGCGTGAATAGCGTAACCCGCTGGGCAGTGCCAGTTTTTATTTTGATCACCGGAGCGCTAATGCTCAGTGACACTCGACCATTTGACGGTAAGTATTATATCAAAAGGCGTTTGGGCAAAGTTTTAGTTCCATTTCTTATTTGGTCGATGTTTTATGCATACCTTTCAGGCTGGACTTCTCAAGGCTTTGATTTTGAAACCGTAAAAGAGGTATTAAGCAATAGCCCATTCCACGCAACGTATTACCATCTCGGCTTTTTCTATTACTTTATACCACTGTATTTTGTGATTCCGCTGTTTCAATGGATGGTACGCAACGTGGATGACAACGTCTTGTATACCTATCTCGCATTTTGGCTTTTCACCAGCACACTGTTCTTGTTCAAGATTGATGGCCCTTGGAGTAATCAGATGTGGCTTTATATGGGTTACCTTCCACTGGGGTATGTTTTATTTCAAAAGGTACCTTCGAATCGCTCTATGGTGACCTTATTTGTTGGGCTAGGACTCGTGGCGTTGGCAGTGACCTTTACGATGGTTGTGACAAATAGCTTAGAGGCGGAGAAGTATACGGTTGGGCGCTGGCTCTCTTATAAAACACTGAATGTGATTCTAGCGGCTTCGATGATTTTTATGATCGGGCGTTACTTCGGTGAAGGTTTATCACCAAAAGTACAAAAAGTGGTTAGTGTGATCAGTCAGCACAGCTTAGGGATTTACTTACTTCACCCTATTTTCTTATGGCCGATGAAAGAGTTCGGTTGGTACACAGGACATCCTGCGTGGGTGATTCCAGTCTGGATCGTTCTAAGTGGATCTGGAGCCTTGGCGATGAGCTATCTCTTTTCTCGTTCTGCCAAGACTCGTTGGTTACTGCCTTAACGTTTGATAGCGAAGTGAAGGAACTTGTTGCCGCGATAGGTCAGTGTTCCCTTATCTCCAGGGTTGAGTGCATGGTAGTAATGCACTCCAATTTGGAATTCACGCTTTGGACCGATAGAACCACGTTGAACGTAAATCCAATACTCTTGATCGTCTTGACCTGGTGGTGCGTTTGGTATGTCTATCGCTTGTTTATCTAAAACCGTTACCTGCGCGCTTTGCTCTGGAGCGTCTTCGCCCACATAGTGCTTACTATAAAAACGGAAAAACACCCACGCGCCCAAGGCAATAAGGGCGAATAGGGCGAAAATAAGTGAGATTGGCATATTAACCTCCAATGTTTTATCGGGTCCCATTCTACAGAACTCGCTGACGAAACGATGAGTTGAGGTAACTTATTCATAATCTAATGAAAGGGACATGAATTTTATTCGGCGCACTTCACGGTTTATCTCAATGGGGACGCGATGAAATTGTTGCTTCATCTGTAAGCTACGTCACTAAAGCTGAACTAAGCAGCTTTCACTTGTCTGGCTATATGAGCTCAAGGGCACAAATTGAAAGTAAAATTGCACTTAACGGCTCGAAAAAGCTCTAAATTTATAGAAGAATAAAAATAATGAACATAGGAAGGGTCTGGTAAGGAGGGTTACGATGTCAGATATTGAAAAAGTAGTCATGCGTACCCGAACGATCGAAAAACTTTTGCGTACTCAGTACCATGCAGAAGGGAAAGGGTTGCACCAACTTATTAATAGTTGTGAAGAACGTTTACCGCATGACGTGATAGCAAAGCTTCGATTCATCGCGACAGTGCGTAATAAAGTGGTGCACGAAGACGATTACAAGCTGGATGATCGTAAAGGCTTTATGGCGGCATGTGATGCTTGTGAAAAAGAGCTGACACCAAGAAGCTCTCGCTTTATTTGGCGTACAGCAATTTTGCTAATGACGTTGATTACGCTGGCCGCTCTTGGTTTCTACTATATGCACTGGGATATTTTGTCTAAGCACATTCAGTAGAGCAATACAGATAAATAAAAAAGGACGCATTTGCGTCCTTTTTTATTTTAAATCATTGGGTTAGTACATCATTGGCAGTGTCATTAAACCCACAACCACTGCAATCATAACCAGCCCTTGTTTTTGAGAAGATGAAATCATAACACTACCCCTTAATCTTTGATGAACTCGATGAATTTAATATAGCACTGTTTTTGGGGTTTGATCAACATATGCTCGTTAATCTTTTCAAAAACCACACTTAACTTGTCTGGTTTTACGTGATTCTGACTAATGAAACTATGTTTTTTGTCCTGTATTTAAAGTGTTCACATTGTTTTGTTTTTATCCTTTTTGGTTTTAAGTGTTTGATTTTATAATGTTAAATGGTTTGTGGTGTTGGCTTTGTAATTGTTTTTTGCTTCGAATGGTATGTTGGGTCTTTATTTTGTCTGTATTTCTCAAAAATTGAGAAAATTAAAAAATGTGCTATGAGGTTGCATCGTCAAATCGAAAGCATGGAGTGAGATTTTCTTACCTTATGAGAAAATATGGGCTTCAAAAGTGTTTAGTGATTTTATGGTTTATGAAGTCCGCACTTTTATCTGTTATTGAAATTATGATTTTATTTATCATTGACTTACTTTTCTTGTCTGATGTTTTTTTTACTGAATTAAGGTCAGTTTTCTTAGTTTTTACCCCTAATCATCAGTAGTTCCTCCTCTCTTAGAACGCTACTTAGACTATTTTCTATTTTGTGTCTGTTATTTATTCTTGTTGCCTGCATTACATACATCCTGGTGGTTTAATCGTCAGTTTGTGAAATGGCGGCTTACCTGGAGCACTTATCTGTTTTTCAGTTAAATAGTTTTAGAAAGCGCTGGTTATTGTGTCGTGTGATTTGATGGGTTCGGCTGATGAGCAAAGCTTGGCCCCAATGTTTAGTGGCATCATTCAGGCTCATCGGCTTTATTATTACGTAGGCTGAGGGTTACAAAATGTTTCGAATCGCTAGCGAGATCCAACTTTCGTAGATTGTGTCTTTACATCAAAACTGGTCTACCTAGACTAGCGGCGAGTTTAAGTAAAAGGTGTATACTGCATGTGGAGTTGGCTGGCGATAGGGCTATCAGGTGTGTATTCCGTGTTGGGAGCAAAGCAAGCTAACCCGACACAATCCCTCGTGTTTAAAATCTTTACTCTGCTACTTCTTCTTGTGTTGGTGTTAACTCAAGGTGCATCCGCAACATATACCTACTGGATTGCGGGTGGGCTTATTGTGTCTATGGTGGCAGATACGCTGCACTCGTTTAAAACTCGTAAGCTAATCTATTTTACGGCTTATCTGGTTGCCCAGGTATGCTACAGCAAGTCATTTTGGGTGCAGCTTAATGGTGAGATTGTCTGGTGGCTGTTGGCCCTGCTGCTTGCAGCGAGTATCGTGGCGTTCTTTTTGTTGCTACCTCAACTCGACTCTCTGGTATTCCCTGTTGTGATCATGGGGATGATGCTGGTTCAACTTGCTTGGGCAGCCGGTGAAGTTTGGTTACAAGTGCCGAGTTACGCCAATGCTATCGGTTTTAGCGGAACCTTAGTTCTGATCTATTCGGCGCTGGCATACGCGATACACGGTTATCGAAAACCGATGAAACACGCCTATTTGTGGGTGAGTGGCAGTTACTTTTTTGCTCATGCCCTCATTGTTGCCTCAATCATTTACTAATTTAAGTCAAAGCAGCTCTTGAGGATTTCAGTAAACTGAACGCATTGTTCTTAATAAC
Organism: Vibrio sp. 1874; assembly: GCF_033344395.1. Classification (NCBI taxonomy): domain Bacteria; kingdom Pseudomonadati; phylum Pseudomonadota; class Gammaproteobacteria; order Vibrionales; family Vibrionaceae; genus Vibrio; species Vibrio sp. 1874. Next base: position 24,375 of record NZ_JAWPOR010000020.1, on the reverse strand, counting down.
TGGAGTCAATAATGAGTGAAATCCATGCTCACGAGCTGCTAAACCTACTTAGAGAAACACCAATGGATCGCGAAGCCCTCACACAGCACTTTGGTGCTAGCGTTCGCTTTCACACCTGTAAACTGAATGATCTAGACTTAGATGCATTACTAGCATTTTTGCTCAAGCGCGACAAAATTCGTGAGCTTGAAGGTAAGTTTGTGGTCAATATGGCGCGAGTTTGCAATCACTAAACGGCGGCTAAGATCGAGGGTGAATATGGTGTTTTCGCCCTCAGTCATATACTCATGTTGTCAGTTTGCTATACACTGGCCGCCATTTTTTAGGTGAGGCCAGAATATGGACATTCTTTCTGCAGCGACCATGCTGTTTCTAATCATGGACCCTCTCGGTAACTTGCCGATTGTGTTGTCTATTCTCAAACATATCGATCCCAAGCGTCGTCGTAAGGTATTGATTCGTGAACTACTGTTTGCCTTACTGATTTTGATGTTGTTTCTGTTTGCAGGACAAAGCATCTTAAGTTTTTTGCATGTCCAGCCAGAAACGCTCAGCATTTCAGGTGGCATTATTCTCTTCATTATTGCGATTAAGATGATTTTCCCGAGTGCTGGCAGCATCACTGGACTGGCAGCAGGCGAGGAGCCCTTTATTGTTCCGATGGCCATTCCTATGATCGCGGGCCCTTCAGTGATTGCAGCCTTGCTTTTACTGTCTTCGCAACATCCAGAGAAAATGTTGGAAATGTCAGCATCAGTCGTAATTGCGTGGGGCGCAACATTTTTTATACTGATGTTTTATGGCTTCTTTAATCGCTTGTTGGGTGAACGTGGCTTGAAGGCGGTAGAACGCTTAATGGGCTTGTTACTGGTGATGATCTCCACTCAAATGTTCTTGGATGGTGTAAAAAGTTACATTGGGTGACGAACGAAACGCAGAAAAAAAGCCGCTCACAAGAGCGGCTTTTTCGTATCTGAGCGATTACATCATGTGTTTACGACGAATATCGAGTAGGGCAAAAATACCAAAAATCAGGATTGAATATTTTTCCCAACTGCTCATTTTTATTTTGTCGCCAAATGCACCAATGAAGATGGCCATTTGTAAACCGTGCATGATGAACAAAAAAGCGGTCATGATGTATAGCGCAATCGCGGCATTGCCGGGAAAGGGCATAAAAATATTTAGGATTAATACTAACCAAACAAAGGCGATAGCCGCTTTGGCCAGCATAATTAGTGCTTTCATTTAAGTGTCCTTTTAAATCGAGGCGTTATGCGGAGGTACGTTCGTACAGACGATAGCTCACTTGGCCTGCTGTTTTTTCTCGATGTAATTGCCAGTTTTCTGGTAAGTCGGCAATATTGAGTTCTTTTTCTGTTTCAATATAAATCATCGCATCTTCCGCGAGCCAGCCATTTTGTTCTAGCAGAGCCACGGTCTCATCCAATAGGCCTTTGCGAAACGGTGGGTCAATAAACACCACATGGTGAGCAGAACCCGGTTGCTTCAAAAAACTCAGTGCGTCGGTATTTACCACTTGGATGTTGTTCGCGTTAAGAGAGGCAACATTCTTTTGTAATTGTTGGAAAGCTTGTGGGTTTAGCTCAACCATGGTCACTTGCTCTGCTTGGCGCGAAGCTGACTCAAATCCCAAGCCGCCAGAGCCAGCAAACAAGTCGAGACATTTTGCCTGTGGTACATCTTGAGCTAACCAGTTAAACAGCGTTTCTTTGACGCGATCTGTCGTGGGGCGTAAGCCTTCAGCATCGTGTACAGGAAGTTTTCTGCCTCTCCATAAGCCACTAATAATGCGAACAAAGCCCGTTGTTGGCTTTTTTTGTGATGAGTTTTGCTGGCGACGTCTTACCATAGATTTTTTGACCGCTAATAAAGTGATACTATATCTAATCGCCCAAGCAATGAGCTTGGAGCTTGGATACAGCCCAGAATATTCAAGATGACAGAGTGTAACACTAATAAGATTAGAATTACCTAATCGGAAAGTTTTCAGAACTTTGTCATTAGCCTTTTTTAGACAGATAATAATCTTGTCAAAAAAGAGTCATTAATAGATAAAAGAACAATCTAGGATAGCCCCAGATGACGGAAAAAAAGAAGCGCGGATTACTTTCGTGGCTAGGTTTTGGTGACGAAGAACAAAGCCCAAAACCAAAAACTGAAGAAACAGTAAAAGAAGAAGCAGTGGAAGCGCCTTCTGAAGAGCAGCAAACCGAAGCGGTTGCTGAGCAAGCGGAAGCAACGCCAGAACTTGAAGAAGAAGCGAAACAATCAGAGGCTGCCCCAGCAGAAGCAGAAGCAGAAGCAGAAGCAGAAGCAGAAGCAGAAGAGCCAGAAGTCGTATCGGCCGCGCCTCGTGTTCAAGAACAAGAAAAGCCAACAGAAAGCTTTTTTGCTCGTCTTAAACGCAGCCTAAGCCGAACAAAAGCAAATATTGGTGCTGGCTTCTTCGGTCTGTTCAGCGGTAAGAAAATCGATGAGGACTTATTTGAAGAGCTAGAAGAGCAACTTCTTATTGCTGATGTGGGCATGAATACCACAACAAAAATTATCAACAACCTGACAGAAAAAGCCACACGTGGCGATCTGAAAGACGGCGAAGCCCTTTATGGTTTGTTGAAAGAAGAAATGGCTGAGATTCTTTCTAAAGTCGAACAGCCACTAGAAATCGATAGCAACAAAACGCCTTACGTCATCTTGATGGTGGGTGTAAATGGCGTGGGTAAAACCACGACCATCGGTAAGCTAGCGAAGCAGTTCCAAACTCAAGGCAAAAAAGTGATGCTTGCAGCGGGCGATACTTTCCGTGCCGCAGCGGTTGAGCAGTTACAAGTGTGGGGTGAACGTAATAATGTTCCTGTGATTGCTCAACATACTGGCGCAGACAGTGCCTCTGTTATCTATGATGCGATTGAAGCGGCAAAAGCACGTGGTGTGGATGTGGTGATTGCTGATACAGCAGGTCGTCTACAGAACAAAGCGAACCTAATGGAAGAGCTGCGTAAGATTGTACGTGTGATGAAGAAAATTGATGACTCTGCACCACATGAGATCATGCTAACGCTTGATGCAGGTACAGGACAAAATGCCATTAGCCAAGCGAAACTTTTCAGTGATGTTGCCCCTCTAACCGGGATTACTTTGACTAAGCTGGATGGTACAGCCAAGGGCGGCGTAATTTTCGCTATCGCTGATCAGTTCGGTATTCCAATTCGTTACATTGGTGTGGGTGAAGGTATCGAAGACTTGCGTCCATTTGAAACTCAAGAGTTTATTGACGCACTGTTTAGTCGTGAAGAATAAAAAGAGTTAGAGGAAATCAACGGTGATCAAATTTCAGCAAGTAAGCAAAGCTTACCGAGGTGGTCGACAAGCACTGCAAAAAGTCGATTTTCACCTGAGGCGCGGTGAAATGGCGTTTTTAGGCGGACATTCCGGGGCTGGTAAAAGTACCTTGCTGAAATTGATCTGCGCGATAGAGCGACCAACCGATGGCAAAATCCATTTTAATGGTCACGACATCACGCGTATTCCAAGCAAAGACATCCCTTTTTTGCGCCGCAATATTGGGATTGTTTTTCAAGATCATCGCCTATTGATGGATCGCAGTGTGTACGACAATGTCGCTCTGCCAATGCGTATCGAATCGATTTCTGAAAACGAAATCAAACGCCGTGTTTCTGCGGCGTTAGATAAAACGGGCTTACTCGATAAAGCTCGTTGTCTACCTAGTCAACTTTCTGGTGGTGAGCAACAGCGCGTCGGTATTGCCCGTGCTGTGGTTAATCGACCAACGTTGCTGGTGGCTGATGAGCCTACGGGTAACCTTGACCCAGAATTATCCAACCGTGTGTTGCGTCTATTCGAAGAATTTAACCGTGCGGGCGTGACTATCCTACTTGCCACGCACGATGTGGGGTTAGTAAACACTCGCCCACAGTATCGTCATTTTGAATTGAACCAAGGCTTCCTAAGTGAGGTAGAAGACTATGGCAGGTAACAAGCACTCCCAAAAGAAGGGGAAAGGCCGTAGTGCCAAGCGTGCGAATACCGATGGTTTTTTCTCTGTCCACGCAAAACAAGCTAAATCCTCTTTTAGCGCCTTATGGCAACGACCACTAGGCAACATTCTGACCCTAGCGGTCATCTCGATGGCACTTGCCATGCCAGCTTGTTTGTATCTATTGGGGAAAAACGTTGCGGGGGCAGCGGAAGATGTCGCTTCTCCTTCACAAGTTAGTGCTTACTTAGTTGAAGGCATGCCGGATGCGCGAGTGATGGTTCTCAAAGATCAAATTGAAACTTGGCCTTTGGTAAAAGAGGTAGAATATATTTCACCGCAACAAGGTCTATCTGATTTAAGCCAATATGCAGGGTTCGACCAAGCTATCAGTCTTTTAAGTGGCTATGCGCTACCTGGTGTGTTGGTGATTACGCCAGATTCGGAGCTAAAAAGTGATATTCAGTCATTAGCCAAAGACGTTCGAGAGCAACAAGATGTGACCGACGTGAGACTTGACGAAGACTGGCTGGCGCGTCTTGATGCCATCAAAACTCTCGCGAGTATTATTGTCATTACCCTGACAGTACTGATGCTCGGTGCGGTATTTTTAATCGTTGGCAATACATTGCGATTTAATGTGCTGGCGAATAAAGAAGAGATTCAAACCATGAAACTGATCGGTGCGACGGACAGTTTTATTCTGCGCCCTTACTTGTACACAGGCATGTGGTTTGGCGTGTTAGGTGCCACTATTGCGTGGTTGGTAACGGCTTTAGTGACCATTGTCATGAATAGTGCGGTGGAAGACCTTGCTGCGTTGTACGATAGCCAGTTCCGCCTGATTGGTCTAAGTTGGGATGAATCTTTGTTATTAATCATCATTGGGAGTCTTTTGGGATGTATTGCGGCGCGTTTTTCTGCGCAACGACATTTAAAAGAAATTGAACCAGTTTAAGTGATGGCGGTCTTATTACTTGGATTTCATTAGCACTAGCTAATTTTGAACCCTTGCTTAGACCAAATGTTTATGGATAATTGCTTCCCCTTCTTGAAACTTGTTCATTTTGAGTTCAAGATATCGAAGCTAAATTGCAATGTAATGCTCCAGATCAGAGATTGATGAGGAATTGAATGACAAAAGAAGCGTATCCGATGGCTCTAGTCACGCAAGATAGCCTTGATAGCTATATTCGCTCAGTAAACAGCTACCCAATGCTGACTGCAGACGAAGAGCGTGAGCTGGCAGAACGATTACACTATAAAGGTGAGATTGAGGCTGCAAAAGGTCTAATTCTCTCGCACCTACGATTCGTTGTTCACGTTGCTCGTGGTTACTCTGGCTACGGTTTGCCAATGGCGGATCTTGTGCAAGAGGGTAACATCGGTCTAATGAAAGCCGTTAAGCGTTTTAACCCAGAAGTAGGGGTTCGCTTGGTTTCTTTCGCTGTCCACTGGATCAAAGCAGAGATCCACGAATACGTGCTACGTAACTGGCGTATCGTGAAAATTGCGACCACTAAAGCGCAACGTAAATTGTTCTTCAACCTGCGTAAGTCGAAAAAGCGCTTAGGTTGGTTTAACAACGGTGAAGTGGAAACCGTTGCGCGCGAGTTAGGTGTTGAGCCTTCTGAAGTTCGCGAGATGGAATCACGCTTAGCGGCGGTGGATTCAACCTTTGATATGCCAACAGATGAAGACGATAGCTCAAACGCTTACACAGCGCCGATGCTATACCTAGAAGACAAATCGTCTGATGTGGCCGACAACATTGAAGCCGCCAACTGGGAAATGCATACCAACAATCGCTTGGGTCATGCATTAGCGAGTTTGGATGAGCGTAGTCAGCGCATCGTGCGTTCTCGTTGGTTAGATGATGAGAAAGCAACATTGCAAGACTTAGCTGATGAGTTCGGTGTTTCTGCCGAGCGTATTCGCCAGCTAGAAAAAAATGCAATGAAGAAACTAAAATTGGCCGTGGGTGAATTTTAATTTCCACTGCTAATTGAAAGTAAGATTTTCATAGAAGGCCGAGATCATGTGATCTCGGCTTTTTTATTGTCGATCGAAAATCGATAGCGTTTGCGATCCGGATTTTATGTGCTACCTGTGTATAACTCTGTGAAGTAATTATTTATCAACTGTTCGAAACCCGGACAAAATAAGGGATTCAAGCACTTTTCCATCTGGGGATAGTTATAGATATACACACAGTTAGATCAGGATCATCACTACATATTGTGGATCAAAAGATCCAAATACACTTTATCAACGCAATTCACAGCTTTATCCACAAATGGTTGGAATGTGTACACTTTTGAAAACCCTGATTATCCATGTGTCTAAGTTTGCCGTTGGATAGGTTACAATAGCGGCAGTATACCCAAGCAGCTTCAAATATGGATTTTATGCTGTACCACGGGTGCTGATTAGTACATTAGGTTCGAGGTTGCTTGGGTATATTAATAAGACAATGAGAAAGTAAATGGATCAGTTTAAGCATATCGATGTACAAGGTGCGCAAGCGCTGCTCGAGCAGGGTGATGCGAAGCTTGTAGATATCCGTGACCCTCAATCGTTTGCCGTTGCGCATGCGGAGTCCGCGTATCACTTAACTAACGATACGATCGTTGCGTTTATGGATGAAGTGGAGTTCGAACAACCTATTTTAGTGATGTGTTACCACGGCATTAGTAGCCAAGGTGCGGCGCAATATTTGGTTAACCAAGGCTTTGAACAGGTGTACAGTGTAGATGGTGGCTTTGAAGCCTGGCATCGAGCAGAACTACCGATAGTGAGAAGTTAATGAAGAGATTGGTAACGTTAAATAATCCACGTATGGCGCAAGCCTTTATTGATTATATGGCCTCTCGCCAAATTGACATCGAAATGATGCCAGAAGGGGATGGGCAATTTGCGCTGTGGCTGACTGATAGCCAGCATGAAATAGAAGCGGAAGCCGAACTTAAGCTGTTCCTTGCTAACCCGTCTGATTCAAAATACAGCGCCGCCTCGTGGGACGTTGCCGATACTCGTAAGAGCACATTTCATTATTCCAGCCCGAGTATCATGAGCATGGTCAAAGCGAAAGCTGGCCCCATGACTTTGCTGATCATGACAGTCTGTATCATCATCTACTTGTTACAAATGTTTGGCTTTGGCAATGGCGTGTTTAAGTTGTTGCACTTCCCGGCTTTTGAGGGGCAACAATGGCAAGTGTGGCGATGGCTAAGTCATGCGTTACTGCACTTTTCAGTAACTCACATCGTGTTTAACTTACTATGGTGGTGGCAGTTGGGTGGCGACATCGAACGTCGTCTCGGTTCCGGTAAGCTATTGCAACTCTTTGTGGTGTCGGCAGCGTTTTCAGGGGCAGGCCAGTTCTATGTTGAAGGGGCTAACTTCGGCGGCTTGTCTGGCGTGGTCTATGCACTGCTTGGTTATTTGTGGATATTGGGTTACCGCTTGCCACATTTAGGCCTTACGCTACCCAAGCCAATCATCGTCTTTATGTTGGTATGGTTAGTTCTTGGTTTTGTGCAGCCATTTATGGCGATTGCAAACACCGCTCACTTAGTTGGGCTACTGTCGGGGATGGCGATTGCGCTGTTTGATTCAGGCAAGATGAAATACCAACAGCAAGCCTAAAGCAGATGAAATGAAAAGACCGCTCAAGAGCGGTCTTTTTTATGTTCAAAACGGATTTGGGTTTATTGATAAAGGTATTTTGTAAACAACAAATCGGCAATGATGGTTTTACCTGTTTCAGGCAAAAGCGTTTCGTTGAGGGTCGTCACTAAGGTTTTGCGCAGATCTTCTCGGCCAGACAGGGACTTAATCGTATCTTCTGTTTGCTTACCCAATAATTCAATCACTGCATCGCGAATCAAAGGTTGGTGATGCTCAACAACTGATAAATCTTGTTGACTCATTACCATGATGTCGATGCGCACTTGCACATAACCTAACTTTTTGCCTTTGGTGTAAAAGTTAGTAGTGAGGTCAGGCTCTAGGGTAAAGTATGCCAACTTAGGTCCAGATTCTTCCGTTTCAGCCCAACTTGGTGCGGCGAATAGTATGGTTAACGCAAAAATAATTTGGGCTATATAACGTTTGTACATATTTCTAACTTTTCTTTCTCTGGATCGCGATATTCGAATCGCTTCAGTCTTGATACAATGGGCCGTCTATAACAAATAACGGAACTTACGGTTACATACATTACTATGGACGGTAAGTTGTTGCTTTATTGTACGCATAAAGCCTCCAATTGAATACTAGTATGAATCAGCCAACATCACTCTATCTTGCTTCTTTATTGGAAGTAGAGTGGCAAAACCCCGAAGAATTCGAATTTCCAAATGAATTTGCCAAGCACTGGCTTGAAGAGCAAGGGTCTTTGTCACGTCGTTTAAAACAGCACTGCCAAGCGTTAACGGTAGAATTGCTACAAAATCAGATCGTCACTGCAGCGACATTAAAACAGGACGAAAGCCAGTTATTGTCCGAACAAGATTGCTTACTGAGAGAGGTAATTTTGTGCGGTGACAATAATAACTGGGTTATTGGGCGGACATTGATTCCTCGCTCAACCTTAGTTGATCAGCAGTATGATTTGGCTCAACAAGGGGATATCCCATTAGGACTAACTGTGTTCAGCGCAGATAACGTTGAGCGGGACTCTTTGCAAATGGGATGGGTAGCCGTACCAGAAGGACGTTTGTTAGCGCGACGCTCAAGGTTGTGGATGAATCACAAACCGATGCTAGTCGCCGAGTTATTCTTATCTAATTCACCAGTTTACGCTAAGGAGACAGTGTAAATGTCCGCAGAAAAAGCCAAAGCATATTGGCAACTGATGCGCATGGATCGCCCGATTGGTTCACTGTTACTGATGTGGCCAACGATTTGGGCGCTAATTATCTCAGCCCAAGGGATGCCAAGTTGGGATGTATTCATCGTGTTTGTATTGGGGGTATTCCTAATGCGTAGTGCGGGGTGCGTGATTAATGATTTTGCAGATCGCAAAGTCGACGGCCATGTAAAGCGTACTAAGCAACGTCCACTGCCATCAGGGAAAGTGACAGCAAAAGAAGCGATTGGATTATTTTTGGTTTTGGGTATCAGCTCGTTTTTGTTAGTGCTGACCATGAACCCGCTGACGATTCAGCTATCCTTCGCTGGCATTGTGTTGGCGTTCATCTATCCATTTATGAAGCGTTACACTCATATTCCACAGCTATTTTTAGGCTTGGCTTTTAGCTGGGCGATTCCAATGGCGTGGGCTGCACAAACTGGGGAATTACCATTGATTGTTTGGTTTTTGTTCCTCATTAACGCTTTGTGGACCATTGCGTACGACACTCAATATGCGATGGTAGACCGAGATGATGATCTAAAGATTGGCATTAAATCGACGGCAATTCTGTTTGGTCGTCATGACAAGCTTATTATTGGCGTGTTGCAACTGATTACACTCGCGATGTTGGTTTGGTTAGGGCAGTTCTACCAATTGGGACAAAGTTACTACTGGACCCTTTTGATTGCAGCGTCGTTGTTTGTTTATCAGCAGCACTTAATTCGTCACCGTGAGCGTGAGTTGTGCTTTAAGGCTTTCCTTAACAACAATTATGTTGGCATGGTGATAGCGATAGGGTTACTGGTCGCATTTTGGTAAGCGAAGAAATAGAAAAAGGCATCCGATTGGATGCCTTTTTTCTTATTGGAAGAAGGTAAAACGGTTACGACCGAAGTTGGTGAATACTCTCTTCGATCGTCAGTTTCACTTCTGGATAAAGCAGAGTGAACAGTAGTCGTGCAAATTGCTGCGTTTTCTTCGTGTCACAGTTACCATCGTTATCGAGGTATTTTTGCTGTTTGAGCGTATTGAACATGGCGGTAAACACACCTTTATCGAAGAATTCTGGCGCATTAATACCGTGCAAACGCCCTAGGCGCTGAGCAATATCTTGGCTCTTCTGCTCTAGGTCCGATTTACCCAGCTCAGGGTAAGCAACAAGCAAGTTCATCGCGATAGAGTAGCGTTGCAGCGTTTCAGTTATCGTACGACCTAGCAGAACCAAAGGCTGGTTGTTCGATTGATTGATTTCCAGCTTATCACCATCAAGACTAATCATTTTCTGATCGGCAAATTCATGCAGTGTTTTAACGACCAATTCATCCAACTCGTCTTCTTGGTAACTTAAGAACAGCTCTTTCTTCAAGAATGGGTAGATTTGCGCGACATTAGCTTGAATCTTGGCTACCGAAAGGTTGCGCTGACGAATGAGCATTTGGGCAATTAATGACGGCAGAGCGAACAAGTGAATGATGTTGTTGCGATAGTAAGTCATCAGGATCGATTGGCTACGGTCCAGCGAAATGATGTCACCCATGCTATCGGTTTCAATCACGAACTTATCAAGCGAAATTGCATGATCAACCAACTCCTCAGCACTTTCGGTAGGGATAGTGGAGGTGCTTGAGTACGGATTATTTTTGAGTAGCTTTAAGTAACACTCGATCTGATTGATCAGCGAGTCACGAGAAAGTGCACGTTGACGAGAAGCAAGCAGTGCGGTTGCACACAAGGTCAACGCGTTTGCTGCCGCCGCATCATTGATGTGCGTCATCATCTTATTAGCAAGGTCGTTGACCACAGGATTCATCCATTGTGGTTTGTTACCACCCATGCTGTCGATGTCTTTCGTCCACTCAGGAGCATGCTCGTTCAAGTATTGGTTGAGCTGAATTGGCTCACCGAAGTTCACATAGCCCAAACCAAAGTTACGCAGTTTACGCAGAGTACGCAGTACAAGCCCTGCGTTTTCTTTCTCTTTGCGTTTGCCACGCAGCTCTTTCGCGTAAGTGCCCACTTCCATTACGTGCTCGTAACCGATGTAGACCGGCACTAGTGTTACTGGGCGGTTTAGACCACGTAGCATTGCTTGGATGGTCATAGCCAGCATACCCGTTTTCGCTTGCAGTAAGCGACCTGTACGTGAACGACCACCCTCACTGAAGTACTCGACTGAATAGCCTTTGGCAAACAGCTCAGCTAGATACTCACGGAAAATGGTTGAGTACAGTTTGTTGCCTTTAAAACTACGACGAATAAAGAACGCCCCACCACGACGGAAAAGAGGACCGGCCGGGAAGAAGTTCAAGTTAATGCCTGCCGCAATGTGCGGAGGTACCATGCCTTCATGGTATAAAACATAAGACAAAAGCAGGTAGTCCATGTGACTACGGTGACAAGGAACGTACACAATTTCGTGGCCGTCTTGCGCTAAACGACGCACAGTCGAGGCGTTATTGATGTGCAAACCTTGGTATAGTTTTGTCCATAACCAACTCAGGATGCGGTCGCCGTTTTTCACCAGACTATAGGAGAAGTCGGCAGCGATTTCATCCATGATGTCGTGGGCTTCTTTACGTGCCTTATCAATCGAGATGTTTTTGCTCTTGGCTTCGTCAGCAATCGCCAGTTCAATAGCTGGAGATTTTAGTAAACGAGCAAACAACACTTGTCGTTGTGGCAGGTTTGGGCCTGAAGCAGCCAGTTTCTGGCGTGAGAAGTGGATACGCGCCACGCGAGCCAGTTTGTGCGCAATTGCGCTGTCGGTACCGTGAGAGTCTGCCATATAACGCAGAGATACCACGGGACTAAAGCGAACTAAGCAGTCGCGTCCCGCCGCCATTACTGCTTTGGCTTTTTGCGGACCATTCATCGGTTGAAGGTAAGGCTTTTGGTTCTCTTCTTTACCTGGCTTACGACCCCAAAGCACGGTTGCAGGGATCATTTGAACATCCAACTCACTATCCAGCTTGTGCAGTTCCAGTAAGTCAGTGAACAGAGAAACAGAATCGGTTGGGACATCATTATCGTTGTTCATCACAGTTGGACGCGCAGCGATAAAGACGAAACGGTTCAGCGTTTTGCCATTGATTTCCAGCGGGCTGAGCGGGTCGGGTAGACCAAGGCTCATGGCTTGTTTTTGCAGTGTCAGCAAATCCACGTTCGAGCGGAACGGCAGGGCATATACAATCGGTTTAGTTAGGTCGATGTTCAGATCTTCAATCGGGTTCGACGGGATTGTGGTGCCCTTTACCAGTACCGATAAAGGTAGTTTTAGTAATGAACGTGAAAATGATTGTCCAGAAGACATAAAGTTCACAGCCTCAATAGGTATTCAAACAGGCCTAACCTTATTTCAGTTTCCGCTTTGCATGTCTTCTCTATAAAAAGAGATGAGTACGGCAATAGAAATAAGCCTAGGCGATAAAATTTAAGCGCTGCAAGGATACCAGAAACTGGTCAAACCTTTTAATTTTATTGGCTGTAAATTAGTCGAACCCCTAAGTTATTGCTTTGACTTGATTAACTGAAAAGTCGGTGTTTTAAACGAATAAAGAATGAACTTAATCGGTAAGCTGAAAGCTCTCCACAAATAAATTAAAAAACAACCAATTGGGTTTTCATTTGAGCATTTACTGGATATACTCACAGTTAACTGTATAAAAAGACAGGTGAGACATGAAGCCGTTAACGCCACGCCAACAACAAGTCTTCGATTTGATTAAAAGTAAAATCGATGACACCGGAATGCCACCAACTCGTGCAGAGATTGCGCGTGAGCTTGGCTTCCGCTCTGCGAATGCCGCAGAGGAACACCTAAAAGCGCTTGCTCGTAAGCAAGCAATTGAAATTATTCCAGGCGCTTCTCGTGGGATTCGTATCCTGCTTGAAGACGCAGCCAATGATGAGCAGGGTTTGCCATTGATTGGTCAAGTTGCAGCGGGTGAGCCAATTCTGGCTCAAGAGCACGTAGAGGCGCACTACCAAGTCGATCCTGCGATGTTCAAACCGCAAGCGGATTTCTTACTTCGTGTAAATGGCGAGAGTATGAAAGACATCGGGATTATGGATGGCGATTTGCTCGCGGTGCATAAAACCCAAGACGTGAGAGACGGTCAAGTTGTCGTTGCGCGTGTTGATGATGATGTGACTGTGAAGCGTTTGGAGCGCAAAGGCTCAACCATATTACTGCATGCTGAGAATGAAGAGTTTGCCCCAATCCAAGTGGACTTAACGTCTCAGCACCTTACGATTGAAGGCTTAGCCGTTGGTATTATTCGTAATACCGATTGGATGTAAGTGTATTTAAGCAGCCCAGTTGACCTGGGCTGTTTTGTCTTTTCTCTTCTTTTCTCTTTTTCTACTTCCTCCAAAAGCTTGCTCATCATCTTGACCTTGTTTGTTTTGACCAATTTATAAGCTTGATAATGTAATTGATATTCATTATCATCTTTATTAATGTCTATGTTTTCTCTCTGGCGCAGGAAATGCCCATGTCTCAGTCTAAACATCAAGTTCCTAACCATCTATTGAAGCCACTGTTATTGCGTAGCCGTGAAAGCATGGTCGACAATGGCTTGGTGTACGATCCGATAGCTGCTAAAGCGTGTTTGAGCTGTAAGATGGCGCCGGATTGTTTGAGTGGTGATATTGCGCAGAAGCAATTGCTGCACGTGACGCTGACTCAGCTTTGTGACCAGCAGGTTAGTCACTTCTTACAGCAGTATCCCGATGCTTGGATAATCAATGTCGGAGCGGGGTTGGATACCCGCTTTTATCGTTTGGATAATGGACGCTGCCATTGGATAGAGCTGGATGTGACGGAAAATTTGGTATGGCGTCAGCGCTTGTTCCACAAAAATGAACGCTATGAACATCGCTGTGGCAGTGTGGATGAAATGTCGTGGCTAGAGACGTTAGCCATTCCAGAGCAAGCACCGGTGCTCATTTTATGTGAAATGGCACTGCTCGATTGCACAGAGCGTCAAGTCGCGAAATTTATTCAAACCTTGGGTCGACATTTTGTTTCTGCTGAGCTATGTATGGTGCTGGCAGGAGATTTAACGGAAACCAAGTGGGGACAAAAGCTTGGCTCTGATCGTTATGCTCATGGCTTTGAAGCGCCTGCAGCACAGATATTGCAATGGTTACCATGGGCACAGTGGGTGAAAGCTTTCTCGCCATTCGATAGATTCTGTTCTCGTTGGAAAGCTTGGCAGCGTTGGCTTAATAAGATTCCAATGTTGAAGCATCGCCTCACGCCAGTCCTCGTTCACATCAAGTGGTAATTGGCTAGTCGTTAAGCGCTCAGGTACACTCGTCGATCTTACTGATGAGGTGCCTGTGACAAATTCAATCTTCTCTCCTTTATCTAACCCAAAAGTTCATCGCCAAGTCTTAGCTTTAGCGATACCTATGGTGCTGTCGAATATTACTGTTCCATTGCTCGGTTTGGTCGATGCTGCGGTGATTGGTCATCTAGACCACGCTTGGTATTTGGGCGGTGTTGCGTTGGGCAGCACCATGATCAGCGTGACGTTTTGGCTGCTTGGTTTTTTGCGTATGTCGACTACTGGGTTGGCTGCGCAGTCCTATGGCGGTGAAGACCGAAAGCAACTTGCCTTGGTGTTTATGCAAGGCTCACTTATGGCGCTGCTGTTTGCGTTAGTCTTCCTTATTGCCCATAACCCGATTGCTGATTTGATCTTTGGCTGGAGTGACGCCAGCGCAGAGGTAAAACACTACGGCATGCAATATTTCTCTATCCGTGTGTGGAGTGCCCCCGCTGCGCTAATGAACTTTGTGTTGTTGGGGTGGCTGCTCGGAACGCAAAATTCCAAAGCACCAATGTGGATGGTGATCATCACTAACGTGACTAATATTGTCCTCGATTTGTTGTTTGTTATCGGTTTGGAGTGGAAAGTAGAAGGCGCTGCGCTGGCATCGGTGATTGCTGACTACTCAGGTATGGGTTTTGGTCTCATGTGTGTCTGGAAAACCTGGCGAGAGAGGCAATTACCATCACCTCAAAAGTTGCTAGCCAGCACTCAACACGGTTTAGGGCGCTTCGTGAAATTGAATCGAGATATTTTCTTGCGCTCTTTGTGTCTGCAAGCGGCTTTTAGCTTTATGACGTTCCAAGGTGCGAGCTTTGGTGATGAGGTTGTCGCTGCAAATGCGGTTCTGATGAGCTTCCTGATGATTATCTCGTATGGCATGGATGGCTTTGCTTACGCAATGGAGGCCATGGTCGGGAAGGCGATTGGTGCCAAAGATAGGCAACAATTGAGTGCATCGCTTGTCGGCACTTTCTTTTGGAGTTTGGTTATTTGCTTAGGACTGACCGCGCTCTTTGGTTTGGCGGGATCGCAGTTGATCGCCATGATCACTTCAATTGAGGTGGTACAACAGCAAGCAGCGGTGTATCTACCTTGGCTGGTGGTGATGCCACTTGCGTCGATGTGGTGCTTTCTATTGGATGGCATTTTTGTCGGTGCAACCAAAGGCAAAGACATGCGCAATAGTATGTTTGTCGCGACCAGCAGTTTCTTCGTTGTCTTTTACTTATTCGCCGAGTGGGAAAATCACGCGCTGTGGTTTGCAATGACGAGCTTTATGTTGATGCGGGGTATTGGTTTAGGGGTTATCTTTCTCTACCAATGGCACAAGGATACCTTCCTAGCACAATGTTGATATAAAAACAGCAGGTCCAAGCCTGCTGTTTTTCTGTCTGCTATCAAGAAGCATAGATTAGAACAAGCGGTTCAAACCATTCAACGCAGCGACACGATACGCTTCGGCCATTGTTGGATAGTTGAAGGTGGTATTGACGAAATACTCGATGGTATTCGCTGAGCCTTTTTGCTCCATAATGGCTTGACCGATGTGGATAATTTCCGCGGCACGTTCGCCAAAACAGTGAATCCCTAAAATTTCTTTGGTTTCACGATGGAACAATATCTTCAAGCTACCGATGTCTTTCCCTGCGATCTGTGCACGAGCTAGATGCTTGAACGAAGAGCGTCCTACTTCATACGGTACTTTCGCAGCTGTTAGCTCTTGCTCGGTTTTACCCACAGAGCTAATCTCTGGGATGGTGTAGATACCCGTTGGAATATCATCAATCAGGTAGTTTTCTGCCTGACCTTTCGTAATGGCTTGTGCGACAAATCGCCCTTGGTCATAAGCGGCGCTTGCAAGGCTAGGGTAACCGATGACATCGCCTACAGCGTAAATGTGTTCGATATCGGTTTGGTAGTTACGGTTTACTTTTAGTTGTCCGCGAGAGTCCGCTTCCAGACCCACTGCACCCAAATTCAACTTATCGGTGTTACCTGTTCGACCATTCGCATACAACAAGCAGTCTGCCTTCATCTTCTTGCCAGATTGTAGGTGAATAATCACGCCATCTTCTGTGCCTTCGATTTTTTCATAGGTCTCATCATTACGAATTACCACACCGCTGTTCCAGAAGTGGTAAGACAGCGCATCTGACACTTCGTTATCCAAAAACTCCAACAAGCGGTCGCGGGTATTGATAAGGTCGGTTTTCACTCCAAGGCCGCGGAAGATAGAGGCGTACTCACAACCGATAACGCCCGCACCGTAAATGATGATATGGCGAGGGTCGTGTTTCAGGCTCAAAATGGAATCACTGTCGTAGATGCGCTCATGCAAGAAATCTACGTCGTTAGGCTGATACGGGCGAGAACCCGTCGCGATGACAAACTTATCCGCAGAATAGATTTCTTCTGTACCGTCGCTTTGCATCACTGCAATTGAGTAGTTATCGATAAATCGCGCGGTTCCGAACAAAAGTGTGCATGAGTTACGGTCATAAAAGCCCTGACGAAGTCGAGTTTGCTTATCAATGACCGATTTAGCATGACCTAAAATGTCAGAAAATGTTGCATGAACGCTGGTGTTGTTTCGACAAAATAGCGGGTTGCTATTAAATTCGATGATGCGGCTAACGGCATGACGCAGTGCTTTTGATGGAATAGTACCCCAGTGAGTACAACCGCCGCCGACACTGCTTTCTTTCTCGACAATGGCAACATTCAGTCCCGCTTTGGTTAATCCCATTGCAGCCCCTTCTCCGCCAGGGCCACTACCGATTACGATCACGTCATAGTGATTAACATGCGCCATGATGCCTTCCTTGTTATATTTGCTTAACATTGCTTTAGCGCGATTTTAACTCATTTACTCTATTGGTACACGTCATGCCTGTTAGAGAGTGGAAGTGATCACGCAGAATCGACCAAAAGGATGATTTGGTATGTTGTATGTCTATAAATTGCATCGAGAACATTGCAATTAGATGCATGCCAATAGTAACGTTCTCGGCGCTCAGAGCGAGCGAAGCAACATATCTTTCTCCGTAGGAGCAAATTGCGTTATATTGAGGCTCTTGTACCCTACAGAAAAAGAGCAAGTTAAGAATGAAATCGATGGGAATCCGCGCACAGCAAAAAGAGAAGACACGTCGATCATTGATCGATGCGGCATTTAGTCAATTAAGTGCGGATCGCAGCTTTTCCAGCCTTAGCTTGCGAGAAGTCGCCCGAGAGGCAGGGATTGCACCGACTTCTTTTTACCGTCACTTCAAAGATATGGATGAGCTAGGCTTAACCATGGTTGATGAAGGCGGTTTGCTACTACGCCAACTGATGCGTCAGGCGCGTCAACGTATTGTGAAAGAAGGTAGCGTAATTCGTACCTCGGTCGAAACCTTTATGGAATTCATTGAAAGTAGTCCGAACGTTTTTCGTTTGTTGTTGCGTGAGCGCTCCGGCACTTCTGCTGAATTTCGTACCGCTGTTGCTCGAGAAATCCAGCATTTTGCGGCAGAATTAACCGAGTATTTAATGAGCACCGGCGTGACCAGAGAAGAGGCGTATACTCAAGCAGAAGCGTCTGTGACTTTGGTTTTCAGTTCGGGGGCTGAAGCTTTAGATTTAGATCGACGTGAGCGCGATGAACTCGCCGAGCGATTGATCATGCAATTGCGAATGATAGCCAAAGGGGCCTATTGGTATCGCAAAGAACGTGAACGTAACCGATTAAAAGGCGGGATAGAATAATGTCGAATGGAAATAAATCTGAAAAGAAAACGCTGATTTTGGCACTGGTTGCAGGTATGTGTGGTGATGCTTTGTTGTCATGGTTGACCATGAGTGAAGTGTCTTTTTCAATCTTCCCATTGATTGCACTCGTACTGGCTGTACAAGCTCTTTACCAAGAGTACCTAAATAATCCGGTATCAGAAGATATCCCATTAGTTGGCTTGGCGTGTTTCTTCGTAGGTGCGTTTGGTCACTCTGCGTTTATTAAAGCGCAATACCCAGAAGCAGGCTCAAACTTCTTCGCGATCATGGTTTCAATGATCTTACTCGCATGGATTGGTAAGAAGCTAGGTTTTGTCAGCAAGAAGACTTCTGCGGAATAAGCAAACGAATCAAATTAAAAAAAGCGAGCCATTGAGCTCGCTTTTTTTTGTCTGAAGCTGGTGGACTAAGCTTTACGTTCCAATAGCACGCCAGCTTCCATGTGGTGGGTATAAGGGAATTGGTCAAACAGAGCAAAACGCGTCACGTTGTGTGTTTCGCATAGAATGTCCAAGTTCTCTTTTAGAGTCTCAGGGTTACAAGAGATGTACATGATGCGCTCGTAACCTTGCACCATTTTACAAGTATCGACATCCATCCCAGCACGTGGTGGATCGACAAAAATCGTGTTGCAGTTGTAGCTCTTCAGATCCACACCTGCATCTTGTAGACGACGGAATTCACGCTTACCTTCGATCGCTTGAGTAAATTCCTCTGCCGATAGACGTAAGATTTGTACGTTATCAATCTTATTGGCGGCGATGTTGTACTGTGCAGATACCACAGATGGCTTCGCTAGCTCAGTTGCCAGTACGCGGTCGAAATTCTGTGCCAACGCCAGCGAGAAGTTACCGTTACCACAGTAAAGCTCTAGTAGGTCGCCAGTGCTTTCTTGGGTACAGTCGACCGCCCATTCCAGCATCTTCTCTGCGACTTTGCCGTTCGGCTGAGTGAAGCTGTTCTCTACTTGTTGGTAGATGTAGCTTTGACCATTTACATCGAGCTTCTCGATAACGTAGTCTCGGTCTAGGACAATCTTCATCTTACGAGCGCGACCAATGATGTTTAGGTTAAAGCCTTCATCATTTAAACGCTGTTTAAGGGCTTTCGCGTTTTCAATCCACTCTTCATCAAGTTGGCGATGGTAAAGGAGTGAAACCAGAATCTCACCGCTTAGCGTCGACAGGAAATCCACCTGGAACAGTTTACGACGTAGTGAGTCGTTGTCTTTCATCGCTTCAACCAATAGCGGCATCAGGTCGTTGATCAGACGGCTTGCTGCAGGGAATTGGTCAACACGGTACTTCTCACGAGTTTCTTGGTTGAACATAATGTAGTAAAGATCTTCGCCTTCATGCCAAACACGGAACTCAGCACGCATGCGGTAGTGCTGCTCTGGTGATTCAAACACTTCCAGTTCTGGCATGTTGTATGGCGCGAACATATCCGTGAGACGTTCGACTTTTTCAGCCAGTTGTTCTTGGTAGCGTTGTGGGTTTACATCAAGAGTAGCCATGATCTTACCTTTTATGGTGCATTCAATTTAAGAGCGCAGATTTTATTCAATCTCAATAGGATGTCCAGTTTTGTACTGGAATTGATTTAAAGATAGTGCGTACAGGCAGAGTAGAAAGCAAAATCAATCAAAACGTTACAACTTCTAAGGGCAATATTGGCTGGACAAATAATCAATAGCTGAATAATATTTGCCTCAAGTTGGTGCTATCTAGCAATCTAGATGGCTGAAATGGGAATCTGGTGTAAATCCAGAACTGACGCGCAGCGGTAAAAGAGAACGAACGCTCATCAGACACTGCATTAGTTTATGTGGGAAGTCGAGCAAGTAGGCGGTACACCCGTGCTCTTGAGTCCGAATACCTGCCAACAACTGAGCCACAGCACTGGACTGTCATGACGACAGGGCTCGGAAGGAATTACGCGATTTAGGACAATACAATGAGAAAATCCGCACTGGCGATCACTTTGGCATCGCTGCTTTCACCTGTCTCTTATCTACAGGCCCAGGAAACCTCCACTGACGAAACCATCGTTGTTACGGCAAACCGTTTTGAGCAAGCCGAAAGCCGTACGTTGGCAGATGTCGAAGTAGTTACTCGACAAGACATCGATCGCATTCAAGCGAAAACCCTACCAGATGTATTGCGTCGCCTTACGGGGATTCAAGTTTCACAAAATGGTGGTCGTGGTCAGTTAGCGTCTTTATTTGTTCGTGGAACCAGTTCCGACCAAGTTTTAGTACTGGTTGATGGCGTACGTTTTGCACGAGCAGCGAAGGGCGCTGTGGACTTTAACCAAATCCCACTTACTTACGTTCAACGTATTGAGTACGTACGTGGTGCGCGTGCGTCACTTTATGGCTCAGAAGCGATTGGTGGCGTGATCAATATCATCACCATTGCGCGTGCTGACGAAGAAGGAACGAAGTTAAGTGCGGGTTTAGGTAGTTTAGATTATCAAGAATTGAGTGTGGCATCTGGTATTAAAGTCACAGAGAGCGGCCAGCTAAATATCGCGCTTGGTAGTGAAAGTGATGATGGTTATAACGTTCGTCCTGTACCGGGAGTTAATGACGGTGATCGCCATGGCTTTGATACAAAGAATGGTCTGCTAGGTTACGTGCATAACTTCAATGACCAGTGGTCTGCATTTGGTAACCTACGTGCTTACGAAAATGTTTATCAATATGACAGCAGCTACGGCAGTCGCGGTTACTACGAAGCAGAAAAAGACGATCTTTCTGTCACTCTGGGCGGTAAGTATCAGTCTGATAATGTGATGTCAGAACTACAAGTAACGGCACAGAAACAGAAGTCTTGGAACTATGAGCAAGCAAAAGGCAAACACTCAGGTACTGAAGATGAACTTGAGCAGCAAAATGTCCAGTGGACCAACAGTTACTTGCTAAACAACAATACGACGTTGGCTGGTGGTATTGATTGGCGCAACGAGTCTTATAAAGACAAGAGTGCGAATAAAACGTTTGATCGTACCAATGGCGCTCTGTTTGGTATGGCAACCACCAGTATTGATAAAGCAATGCTCGAGGGCAGTGCTCGCCTTGATGATAACGAAGAATACGGTAGTGAGTTCACTTACAGTTTAGCGGCTGGTTACCAGTTTGTACCAGAGTTTGGGGTTAAAGCCTCTTTTGGTACTGCGTTTAAGGCTCCAAACCTATATCAACAGTATGACCCAACATACGGTGAGAAAGATCTGAAGCCGGAAGAGTCAGATGCTTGGGAGCTAGCATTCAGCGGTGATGTCCAAGGCGTTTTTTGGTCCGTCACGGGTTATGACTATAAAATCACGAATCTTATCGATTACCATCCAACCACATACAAATATTTGAATGTCGATGGTGAAACACATATCCAAGGTGTGGAGCTTGTTGCTGAGTTTGATACAGGGATTGTGCAGCACCAGTTGAGTGCAGATTATAAAGATGCTGAAGACGATAAAGGGCATCAGTTGCAGCGTCGCGCTAAAGAAGTGTATAAGTGGAATGCTTTAGTGAGCTTCGATAAAGTGGATTGGTCGGTTAGCTATCAGTACGTCGGTAAGCGTCCAGATGTGGATTACAGCACTTGGCCTTCACAAGATATTACGCTTTCTTCTTACTCGTTGATTGATACGGCAGTGACTTACTATCCGAATGAGTCGACCTCTATTAGCGCTCGTATCGATAATCTACTTGATGAAGAGTATGAGATGGCAAAAGGTTACCCCGCTGCAGAGCGAGCGTACTATCTCAACGTTGGCTACGAATTCTAATCGTGAATGAGCACAAACCGCCTTCGGGCGGTTTTTAATATTTTGTGGTGGAAAATCGAATGAAGAAACCCAAGCGAGTGGTGATCAGTTGGTCCAGTGGTAAAGATTCGACATTAACGCTTGAGCGCCTTAACGAGAATCCAAATTATCAAGTTGTCGGTTTGTACACGACTTACGTAGGGAAAGAAGTCCCTTTCCAAGCAACTCCGCTTGAAGTCGTACAAATGCAAGCAGACTTACTTGCGCTTCCGCTCATTACTATCGAGCTACCTGAAATCTTTCCAAGTAACGACATTTATCAATCGACCATCGTTAATGCATTACAAAGTAGTGGTCTGAACATAGAAGCTGTCGCATTTGGTGATATGTTTTGTAATGGCATTGCCGATTACCGACGCAGCTATATTGAACCTGTTGGCTGGGAATGCGTCTTTCCTCTATTAGGGGAGAGCAGCGAAAAACTAGCGATGGAAATCATAGAGCGTGGTATTCAAACTATGTTAATCACCATCGACGGAAGAGTTCTCCCTCCAGAATGGTGTGGTCGCTGGTATGACAAAGCCCTAATAGAGTCATTACCAAGTCAAATTGATCCCTGTGGGGAAAATGGTGAATTTCACACATTGGTCACGTCTTCGCCGTCTTTTCAAGGGCATATCGAGTTGACGAAGCGAGATGTAGAATCTGGAGATAGATTCAGCCATCAAAGATACCATGCTAAAGCATTGCCAAAACAAATCTACGCAGTATGATCGCAACGTTTCTGTTCTTTAGGTAAGGCTCGTGCGAGTAGCAAGTAAGAAAAAAGTCCTAGTTTTTGACTCCGGTGTTGGTGGCCTTTCTGTATTCCAAGAGATACATCGCCTATTGCCCCAGCTAGACTACTTATACTTATTCGATAATCAGGCTTACCCTTATGGTGAACTCGATCAGGCTGTACTCATTCCACGAGTTAACCAACTGGTCTCTTCATTAGTCGAAGAACACCAAGTCGACATTGTCGTCATTGCTTGCAACACGGCGAGCACCATAGTGCTTCCTTCCTTACGCGAAAATTTATCGATTCCCGTTGTTGGTGTTGTCCCTGCGATTAAACCCGCATCGCTTTTAGCATCAAAAGGGGTAGGGCTGATCGCCACTCCGGCGACAGTAACACGCCAATATACTCACGAGTTAATACGGGACTTTGCGCAAGGCAAACCAGTTGAGCTGGTGGGATCAACTCGCTTGGTAGATATGGCCGAAGAGAAGTTGCGAGGCAACAGCGTTTCTCTCGACGAACTGACAAATATCCTGCTTCCCCTTCGCGATAAAGTCGATGTTGCGGTGCTCGGTTGTACTCACTTCCCTTTAATCAAAGAGGAGATTCATCAAGCTTTGGGTGGGGACGTTACTTTAATTGATTCAGGCGCAGCGATTGCACGTCGAGTAAAAGCATTGCTATTAAGTGATGAAATTGAGGATACAGAAGAGGGAAGTAAGTCGATTTATGCCAGTGCAACTCCTTGGCAGGAAGATGCACTGAACATTTGTTTAAAGAAGCTAGGTTTTAATCCTGTTCAGGTTTACCACCATCCGGATGTTTAGGATCGTTCGCAATTCTCACTTTTAGCGTTCTCTCCATATATTCCTTTTCATTAAGTTTAGCGATAGCTGGCTTGGCATCTGCCGCAGCCATCACTACAAAACCAAACCCTCTTCTTTTTCCAGTACGCTTATCTTTCATTAAGCGTACCGCGTAGACCTGTCCATATTCAGCAAACAAATCGCGAACATGACTCTCATTGGCCTTATAAGGAAGGTTGCCGACATACAGCGTTTTAGTTGAAGGATCAGGGTCCGAAGATTGAAGAACAGGTGTTTTGCTAGAAAATGAAAAAAGAAAAGCAGTAGCGATAACACCAATGAGGAAGCTCAAGGCTGGTGGGATGATGAATTGAGAGAAGATGATTCCCCCAACGATGGCCAGCCCAACACATAAAATCAGATTTTTTTTAGACGTCATTTTAATTACTACACATAGTGATAAAGAGATCGATTGCCCATTAACAGAATAGACACATGAATCTTACGTATATGGTTGGTGTTTTTCCAACCAATTGCTGTGATATGTCTCAAATGTGACGAAGAAATATGCAAATATCGCACTTTTGGCTAATTTGTGACCGGTTGGTTTTTTATTTGCAAAAAACACTTGTACTAATTTCTCAACTCCCTATACTGCGCATCCACCGACACGGAGTGAGACGAAAGTCACACAGCGAGTCGGGAAGAGAGAAAAAAGAATTTGAAAAAATGCTTGACTCTCTCACGGTGTGAAGTAAGATACGCACCCCTAACGACGAGCAACTAAGCTGCTGAAAATGTTAGAAAAGCTCTTTAAAAATAAGAACCTATCAATCTGTGTGGGCACTCGTTGATGATAATCCAAATAGTTTCTTCGGAAACAATTTAGGTTTCAATGATACGAAGTGACCATTGAATCGAAAGATTCAGCACAGTCAATTCAAACATTACTTATGTAATGTTCAGTATTCATTGAGCCGAACAAAATCTTAAATTGAAGAGTTTGATCATGGCTCAGATTGAACGCT
>NZ_JAWPOR010000207.1:0-1007 GCF_033344395.1 Vibrio sp. 1874 | reverse complement strand
AAATTAAAATCTTATCATTTTGACCAACATAGCAACTTACGACTAAAGTTCTGCTAATTTTGACCAAATATGCCAAGGTTTTGCTTTCTACAGCCCAATTATTTAAACGACGTTCCTACGATCAAATACACAGCTTCCATATCCTGCTCCGTACGACCGTATGCCAACATAATAGGTCCAATTGGCGAGTCCACACCAAAGAAAATTGATGCAGCGTTATACAATGGTGCTTCATTCAATTTCAGATCGTTGTCTGACCATGTACCGCCATGTTCTAGCGACGCGCCTACATAAACTGGCGCTTCAAACAATCCAAAATCATTGTCGAACCATTTGTAGCGATATACCAAACTGCTGAAGAATAAGTTTTGCCCTATCAAGCTGTTTCTCGGTATGCCTGACAAATGCAAAAAGCCCCCTAACTCACGAGGGTCCAGCGTTATCGACGAGTTTTTACTTTGCACAAAGCTGTATTCTGCTTGTCCGACTAAAGTATGACGCTGATAGCTCATTGCCCCCTTAAATCGAGCGTCAATTTCATACACTGTATCTTCCACAATATCTTCAGGCTTGGACTGACCTACCTCTTGAGGGCTGGTATCGTGAGAAACCAAATATTCTAGGTCGACCAACAAACCTCGCGTAGGAAAAGCAAAATCATCGAGGGTGTCTAAGCGGTAATTGGCAAACAAGCCTCTTCGCTCAAAATCTAGATTGCCTACAGACGCCAATGTCGATAACTCAATGCTACCCGAAGAGTATCGACCGCCCAATCTCAACTCTTGCCACAACGTAGGCTGAATGCCAATCGCTATCTCGGAAACAAACTCGGTATAAGACACTGGCAAAAAATCGTTCACCGAACTTAAACTCGAGTCATCATCACTGACCGGCAAGTTTCGCCCTTCACTGCTGTACGCCACCTTACCAGCAACAAAAAACTCTTGGCTCGACAGAACCGGAGAATACAGCTCCGCCTCAATAAGCTTATCTGTGCCCATCTCAAC
>NZ_JAWPOR010000206.1:0-1007 GCF_033344395.1 Vibrio sp. 1874 | reverse complement strand
CCATAACGTAGAACATGCTTGGATGGCTTGTGTGATTAGCCGATGGCCTAAGCCACCACCTCGGGCTGTTTGTTTGGTCACGACTCGGCCAATACTGACGTTATCGTAAGTGGTTCCAGCTGGCAGAAGCCGGGCGCAGGCAACTAATTCATCATTGTGGTAGCCGAGTAGGTGATGAACGCCGTCAATAATATCCTTACCATCTAGCTCCGGGTACGGGCAAGTTTGCTCGACGACGAACACGTCGACGCGTAAGCGCAGCATCTCATACAGTTGTAAGGTGGTTAGTTGAGCAAAAGGCAAAGTGATCCAAGTGGTCATGTCCGTCGTCCATAATGATAGTAGAGTGCCTGAATGTACTCGCTTTTGTTTCAATACTCATTAACAATGGTTAATTTTCACTGGTCTTCCCAGAAAATCTGGCGATAATGTGCCCTCTTTTTCATCCCACCTGAGGATATTTCCCTGTGAGCAAACAAACTTTTGACCAAGTAGGCCTGAACCCAGCGCTACTAGAAACGCTGGATTCATTGAACTACACCCATATGACGCCAATTCAAGCGTTAATCTTACCGGCGATTTTGAATCAGCGTGACGTAATTGGTCAGGGTAAAACGGGCTCGGGTAAAACAGCTGCGTTTGGTCTTGGCGTACTATCAAATCTAAACGTAAAACGATTTCGCGTGCAGGCTTTGGTGCTGTGTCCGACTCGCGAACTGGCGGATCAAGTTGCTAAAGAAATTCGAACGCTAGGGCGTGGTATCCATAACATTAAAGTACTTACGTTGTGCGGCGGTATGCCGATGGGACCGCAAATTGGTTCGTTAGAGCATGGTGCACATATCCTTGTTGGTACTCCGGGGCGTATTCTGGATCACCTTGAGAAAGGCCGTATTAACTTGGAAGAGTTGAATACATTGGTGCTGGATGAAGCCGATCGTATGCTAGAAATGGGCTTCCAAGATGCTTTAGATGCAATTATTAATGCGGCGCCTAAACAGCGTCAG
>NZ_JAWPOR010000205.1:0-1007 GCF_033344395.1 Vibrio sp. 1874 | reverse complement strand
AAAATATGCCGGGTGCTAGACAATGGCGTCGTCACATCAGTGAAAATGCACACAAGCCAGGTTCTGGCCTAGAAGTGCTACAGGATGCGTTAGCGAAGATTCCAAAAGAGCTGAATGTGTAAAATTCACCAGTGGTTGGCTAAAAATACCAACTTACGGACAGCGAAGCCAGAGCGCAGAAATGCCTCTGGCTTTATTTTTATTTAGAAATCATAACCTTAATTTGTTTTGGATAAGTTGGTATGGAAACTGCTCTAGTCGTTTAAAACAAATGGAGAAGTGATTATGTTGGAGCTGATCTTTATTTTAGTATTTGCCGCGACCTTGTTAGTAACAGGCATCACGATGATGACAGTGTTCGCAGCAACAGGTATTGCGTTGGTTGTGATGTTTTTACTTGGCATGATCGGCGCGGTACTCAAACTATTACCATGGCTGATAGTCATCGCATTGGGTATTTGGTTCTTTAAAAACTTCGTTGCCCAACCGCGTTATAAATAGTTGGGTATAGACGATTTAGTTGATAGCGAGGCGTGAGAGTATGGTATATTTCCCCTCACGCCCTCATTGTTGAATATCAGCTATCTCGGAGTACACATTCCATGACAAATAAAGCGACCATCGCTTTAACAGCATTATCATTAGCCGCATCTCTTCCTACATTCGCAGAATCTTCTTTTTCCGCAAAAGTGGGGGCAGAAGTATGGGGTGCAGATACAAAAGTTAATGAAGTAAGAAGAGATAGCAGTACAACGGGTACTTTTTACGCTGCCATTGAGCACGATGTGAAATACGTACCGAATGCACGTCTACGTTACTCAAGTGTTGATGCCGATTACATGGGCTTTGATAAACTCGATTTAACCATGTACTACCAAGTGCTAGACCATGATCTATTGCATTTTGATGCGGGTGTTACATTCAGCAATCTAAGCGATACGAAATACATTGATGCTGGTACAAATAAGCGTACTGAAGAGTTTGATGAGCTTATCTGGGCTTGGTAC
>NZ_JAWPOR010000204.1:0-1008 GCF_033344395.1 Vibrio sp. 1874 | reverse complement strand
GAGCAAAAAATATACTTAGGTCACCGTTTGGTGGCCTGTTTGTTTTGATCTAGCGCAGTATTTAGTGGATTTTGTTACTATGTAGCACGCGAAGGCGCACGAACTTCTTTACACCTAATTTTATACCAGTATTATTCTCGCGCAAACGTTTGCGCAACAACAATACAGTCTTCATAGATTGCTTGATGTTGAACGCCGCGTGTTAGCCATATTTGGGAGTATCCATGCAGTCTGATATTGAAATTTGCCGAAACACACCGTTATCTTCCATCGATGTTATCGCTGAAAAAGCAGGTCTATTGCCTGAAGAATTTGATACACATGGAAAATACAAAGCCAAAGTACACCCTAAGTGTTTAGCCCGCCTGAATGACAACCAAAACGGCAAATTGGTTCTGGTCACCGCGATTACCCCAACTCCACTAGGTGAAGGCAAAACCGTGACAACCATTGGCCTTGCTCAAGGACTGGCGAAGCTAAAGCACTCCGTGATGGCATGTATTCGACAGCCATCAATGGGGCCTGTCTTTGGCATCAAAGGTGGTGCCGCAGGTGGCGGATATTCCCAAGTTGCGCCAATGGAAGAGCTCAATTTGCATTTGACGGGTGATATTCACGCCGTTACGGCAGCTCACAACTTAGCGTCTGCAGCTTTAGATGCGCGCTTATTCCACGAGCAGCGCGAAGGATACGACGCCTTTGAAGCTCGAACTGGTTTAAAAGCATTAAAAATTGACGTTGAAAGCATTACTTGGAAACGCGTGATGGACCACAACGACCGTGCACTTCGCATGGTCAAAATTGGTTTAAACGAACATGGCAAAACCATTAACGGATTTGAGCGTAACGAAGGGTTTGATATTTCAGCCGCATCCGAGTTGATGGCCATTATTGCGTTGGCAAAAAATCTTAAAGACTTACGTCAGCGCATTGGCAAAATTGTTGTTGCTTATGATCTCGACGGTCAGCCTATCACCACAGAAGATTTACAAGTAGCAGGTGCGATGG
>NZ_JAWPOR010000203.1:0-1012 GCF_033344395.1 Vibrio sp. 1874 | reverse complement strand
CTGGCCGCTCATCCTCTGTTCAAAGAGTTTGACATCATGTTCGACAATTTTAGTTCCGCTACGTCATATAGCGGGCCTGCGGTCATTCGTCTGCTACGAGCCAATTGCGGTCAACAGGAACACAGTCAACTGTTCCAACCCGCACCTTCAAAACAGTGCTACTTGTTCGAAAGTTAGAAAGAGCTAGGCTTCAAAGAAAATTTACTGATGAACCACAATGGTGTCTTCGATAGCTTCCTTGAATTGATCAAGAAAGACGGTGACTTACAAGCGGCTCTTATGTCTCAAGAAGGTTTGGCTCCTTACCAAAAATCTTTTGATGGCTCTTCGATCTTCCGCGATAAGCAAGTACTGGATAACTGGTGGCAGCAAAGACTTAACAGTAGTGACGACAAAGTCGTGGCACTCTACAACTCAATTTCACTGCACGATGGAAACCGGATCATCAATACGAATTCAAGCACATCCATTGCTAGCTACAAAATGCGCCTTAAGAATTTGCTTGATGATCTCTACGCGTTCTTTAAAACCTTAGAGTCCTCAAAGCGCAACATTGTTGTGGCCTTGGTACCGGAACATGGTGGTGGTATGCGAGGAGACCGAATGCAGATTTCAGGTATGCGAGAAATTCCTGCGCCAACGATCGTTCACACCCCGGTAGGAATTAAAATCTTCGGAGAAGGAATTCAACGTCAGGGCAGCACAGAACACGTCAATGCGCCCTCTAGCTATCTGGCGTTGTCACAGCTCGTGTCGAATATTCTGGATAAAAACATTTATCAAAGTAAGACGTTTAGCCCTTCAATATTGACGGAGAACCTACCAGAAACACGCATTGTCGCGCAGAACTCCGGTTCTACTGTGATTGAAGTACAAGGAAAGTATTATGTTTCTCTTGATGGTTCTAGTTGGATTGAATACCCAACAAAGTAGTCCCAACTAAACCATCCAATGCAGCCTAAGGCCGGAACTTCCGGCCTTTGTTTTGCCTAAAATCGCACCGCTATCGTTT
>NZ_JAWPOR010000202.1:0-1012 GCF_033344395.1 Vibrio sp. 1874 | reverse complement strand
ATAACCCATTTAGCTTGCTGGCTATGGTAATCAGATAAAAGGAATAAAAAATGTCTAAGACAAATCTTGACCTAAATTGGATTTTTGGCACATCCGGAGATGACGATTTAACAGGAACAAAAGGATCTGAAACCACCGACATCTTTTTCGGATTTGGCGGTAACGATAAGTTTGTAGGCTACGGCGGCAATGATTATATTTTTGGCGGCTGGGGAGACGACACACTGCTAGGCGGTCGTGGCAACGATTTTATTTCTGGCGGTTTTGGGAATGACTTCATCTCAGGTGGTCTAGGTAATGATTCATTGTTCGGTGGATGCGGTGATGATGTTATTTTCGACTATTCAGGCAACAACTTCCTCAGTGGGGGCTGGGGTAACGATACGCTTGTGGTCGGCGATGGCGAGTCAGTGTTGAGCGGGGGCTGTGGTGACGACACATTTGTCTTTACCAACCGTCTGGCGATTGGCGTTCCTGATCAACCGGGATCCTCCAATGACATTGAGATAGAAGCCGATGTGCTCGACTTTAATATCTTCCACGACAAACTGGACTTTGATTTGGGTAAAGATACAGATGGAGATGGCATTCGCGATACTTTCCTAGATTCAGCGGATGATCTGACCCTTAGCTACAACGAATGTGGTTGGGCAGTATTCTCTAGCGAAGAATACAACGTAGAAGTCACGCTAAATGGCGTTAATTCAGCTTACATAAACTATGCTGAACACCACGGTATCGACATTTTCGAATTCGCATAAGCCATCTTTACTCGGCGTAAACACTGCTCAAGTATAAATAATGAAAAAGGAGGCTGATAGCCTCCTTTTGTTTATGTTGATATTTCAACTTATTCGAATGGTGATGGATCACCAGAACCAATTCGAACCACTTCTGGATCACCTTCGCTGAAGTCAATCGCTGTAGTAGGTTGCTCACCTAAGTAACCACCATTCAGAATCACATCAACTGCATGTTCAAGTTTGTCGCGGATATCTTCCGGATCAGACTC
>NZ_JAWPOR010000201.1:0-1012 GCF_033344395.1 Vibrio sp. 1874 | reverse complement strand
AAGTGCGCATTCACGCACGTAGCTCAGACTTCCAGCCTTTTGAGCAGGCTCGTGTGAAGTTGGCTGAGAAGTTTAATGTTGAGCAAGGTCAGCTTAATCACAGCGATAACGTTGTGATGGGTAGCTTTGTGTTGAAGCGTCAGTGAGGTGATGATGAAGAATTTAATTTCTCAAGCGCAAGCTTGGTGGAGTGGCATCTCTCAGCGTGAACAACGACTTGTGCTGGGCTGTGGTGCATTCGCCATCCTTGGCTTTCTTTACTGGGGGCTGCTGCAGCCGATGAGCCAACGTGCAGAGTTGGCGCAATCTCGTATCCAAAGTGAAAAGCAATTGCTTACATGGGTACAAGACAAAGCTGATGACATTACCGCATTGAGAAAAAGCGGGGGTGTCAGTTTTTCCAATCAGCCACTTAACCAACTTGTCTCTTCATCAGCGCGCCGTTTTAAGGTGGAACTGATTCGTGTGCAACCACGCAACGACAGTGTGCAAGTGTGGATTAAACCGCTCGCATTCAACCAATTGGTGGATTGGCTACGCTACTTGAAAGAGCAGCAAGGCATTGAAGTTGAATTTTTAGACATCGATCGTACAGACCAAGCGGGCATGATTGATGTGAACCGTCTGCAATTTAAGCGAGGTTAAGGTGAAGCGAGCAGTACTTTACGTTGTAATCTTTATCGTTTGTTTTTCTGTTAGCTTGATCATGGGGTTACCTGTTTCTTGGGTTCTCCAGCAAGCCCCCACTGTGAAAGGGCTCGACATACAAGGTGCTCACGGTTCCGTTTGGCAAGGTCAGGCTTCTAGCGTGCGTTGGCAGCGTCAAAACCTAGGGCAAGTGAATTGGGATTTCCAATGGTCTAGCTTGTTTACCGGCAAAGCCGAATTTTCGGTACGTTTTGGGCGCGGCAGCGATATGAACATTCGCGGTCGAGGTTTAGTTGGATACAGTCTCAGCGATGGCCCTTACGCGGAAAATTTGGTGGCGTCGATCCCGGCATCGAAAGCCGTC
>NZ_JAWPOR010000200.1:0-1014 GCF_033344395.1 Vibrio sp. 1874 | reverse complement strand
GGAAACGGATTTACCAGAACCAGATTCGCCGACGATAGGCAGCGGTTCACCCGCTTGTAGCTGGAAGCTAACATTCTTTACTGCATCGACGATCCCATCGTTTGTCGTAAAGCTGACAGACAAGTTGTTCACCGAAAGAATGGTTTGAGAAGACATCACGTATCCTTGTGTTTGATATAGCAAATAAACCTAGAGCAATGGTGATGGCGCTTAAATCCTGCTGCTTTCCATTGCTCTGGTACTTATTAGTTGTAGAGGTGGGAAGCCACAGCTTCTGCTGAGCTCATCGCCTGTAAATGCAAAAACTGTTCATGGGCGCGAGTGACATGGTCCAGCTCTATCATCCATTGAGCATTGCGCTGCGCAGAGCAAAATGCGGCCATGTGTGCAAGTAAGTCCTCACTTTGCTGACCGAGTAGGTGGCCAACACGCTCAATCAGCTCATGGCTTTCAAGTTGCAAAAATTGGAACAGCGCATAAGTTTGGTTGAGGGCTGAAAATGCGTCGCGCTGTAATCCCAGTTTGTTGAGGATCTCCGATTGCGCCACGCTCGCATCGCGTAATCCGCTGACCAGACACACAAATTGGCAAGGCTTGGTAAGGTCATTCTCTAGCGCCTTATGGATATGGCTAGGCAAGTGATTGAGCACATCTTCGTATAAGCGATGAGCTTCTGGCCAATGGCCTTGCTCCATCAATTGCTCCGCTTTCAAATAGCGCATCCAGCATTGCTCAATATTCATGTCCATCTCCACAAAAGTTGATTTGCTGAAGATATTAAATGAAATTGATTATCAATTGCAAGTGCGTATTATTTTCATTTTGATGGTCATAAAGTGTGCGATTAAACCATGGTGTAAGCTAAATCACTTAAAATTAAACAAATAATCTCTACACTCAAGTTACGACAATAAGAAAAAGGAAGCGGATATGGCAATACTAAGATTGGA
This sequence comes from Vibrio sp. 1874, assembly GCF_033344395.1. Taxonomy (NCBI): domain Bacteria; kingdom Pseudomonadati; phylum Pseudomonadota; class Gammaproteobacteria; order Vibrionales; family Vibrionaceae; genus Vibrio; species Vibrio sp. 1874. Next base: position 64 of record NZ_JAWPOR010000200.1, on the reverse strand, counting down.
ACCTCAACAGCTGTATTCTGTAGCGGATCTAGAGAATATGCCATGTAAGTCGACCAAGGAACTG
>NZ_JAWPOR010000199.1:0-1017 GCF_033344395.1 Vibrio sp. 1874 | reverse complement strand
AGAAGACTTTTACTGGGTCGCGCTCGATGGGCAAATGCACACAGACAAAAGCAGCATTACGTCCGAAGAACTCCAAGAAACCAACCTCATGCTGCTTAAAGAAGGCCACTGCCTCAAAGATCATATTTTGGATGCCTGCCGCCTCTCTGAACAAACCTCCAATCAGGAATACCGTGCCACCAGCCTAAACACGTTAATTCAAATGGTAATGAGTGGAATGGGCACAACCTTGATCCCGGAAATGGCACTGGAACAGCTCGTCACGCACTACCCAGTATTATCGGCAGTGCATTTAAATGAGCCCGGCCCTCACCGCAGAATAGCCCTCGCGTTTCGCCCAAACTATGTCGACGTTTCCAGTCTCGAAGCGCTTTCCCGTATCGCGAAGCAATCTCTCAAATAATCTCGAAATCAAAATCGTTTAAACCCAGCAGTATGCCGTTACCTCGGTGTGCTTTGTAGGCGTTGATATTTGCTATAGACAACGCCTTCCATTCAGTAATCAAAATTTCCGAACGTTACATTCATTTTTATCATTTTTACAAATCAGAACATCTATCCAATACTTTTTTTAGTTGTTTGCTGACGGCTTACAAAAAGTCGTGAAACCAGATGGAATGAGAGGAAGCTAGCATGACGCACATCGATATCGGCATTGATAGAGAGCACCGATTAAGCACCGCAGAGGGCTTGAAGCAGCTCTTGGCAGATTCTTACACGCTCTATCTGCAAACGCACAACTTCCACTGGAATGTGGAAGGCCCGAACTTCAGAGAACTGCATCTCATGTTCGAAGAACACTATACCGAACTTGCGACGGCTGTTGACGAGATTGCCGAGCGCATACGCACACTGGACGTTCCCGCACCCGGCACGTTTAAAGAGTTCGCCAAACTTAGTGTAATTGTAGAGGTTGAAGGCGTTCCAAGCGCGACGGAAATGGTCGACATACTCACACACAATCACGAACAAGTCGTAAAGACCGCGCGTAAAGTGTTAAAGCTAGCCCAACAAGCG
>NZ_JAWPOR010000198.1:0-1018 GCF_033344395.1 Vibrio sp. 1874 | reverse complement strand
ATTCGTTACCTATCTCTCGTTGAAGCATTACTCAGCGGATGAGAAAAAGGAAAAAAGAGGTTTTATGAATCATGTTATTTCAATCGGCCCACAGGAGTCGTTTCTCGTCGCTATTTGTGTGTTGTTCCTAGGGCAATTTATCAACACCAAACTTCCAATTTTAAAAAAATTTAATATCCCAGAACCGATTGTTGGTGGGTTAGTCATCGCCTGTGTGATTACCGCAATGCACTTTAATGGCGTTGATTTATCCTTCGATTTACCACTGCAAAACACCTTTATGTTGATGTTTTTTGCCACCGTTGGATTAGCGGCAAACTACACCCAGCTGATCAAAGGTGGTGCGAAGGTGTTTATCTTTCTCGCGGTGGCATCAGCGTACATTCTTATTCAAAACGCCGTTGGTGTGTCTTTGGCGACCGCATTGGGCTTAGATCCGCTAATGGGCTTAATTGCGGGTTCCATTACGCTTTCTGGTGGTCACGGAACCGGCGCAGCTTGGTCGCAGACTTTCCAAGATATGTACGGGCTACATAACGTACTTGAGGTTGCGATGGCATCTGCGACGTTTGGTTTGGTGATTGGCGGCATCATCGGCAGCCCAGTGGCACAGCGTTTGATAGACAAAAACAACCTAGAATCGGAATACGGCCGTACAAATCAAAGTCACCAACGTTTTCCTGAACTCGTGACTTATAACGAGCACGAAGAAGACCGAGTTACTGCAAAGAAAGTGGTCGAAAGCTTGTCGATTATTTTGTTGTGTGTGACAGGGGCGGGTTATCTAGAAAACTGGGTGAGCAGCTTTGGCATCAAATGGTTGATGATTCCGGATTTTGTCTACGCGTTGTTTATTGGTGTGGTGATCACCAACATCATGGAAGTGACGAAAGTTCGCAAAGTCGACTTAGAAACCGTGGATATTCTCGGTACGGTTTCATTGTCGCTGTTCCTAGCAATGGCGCTAATGAGCCTAAAACTGTGGAACATTTTTGATCTAGCCATTCCGTTCTTGATC